>NZ_CP090364.1:2722856-3045712 GCF_021432065.1 Photobacterium sp. TLY01 | reverse complement strand
CAATCCACTGGCTGCCCTGGCGCTGGAGCGGCCACTGACCGGCAGTACCCCGTGGCAAAGCGGGATCACTTCTCTTGAATTTCGCCCTTATTATCAGAGCCGCCGCTTTCACGATTCCCCGCCTTTGCCGGACACGGAATTTGCCGATACGGACGAGGTTTGGGCGCTGGAAACCCGTCTGGAATGGGATAACCTCAACAGTGAACATAACCCGAGCCAGGGATCGCACAGCCTGCTGACGGTGACCACAGATCCCGGTGGCAGCGATCGGGAGAGCTGGTGGCAGTGGGAGCTGAGCCAGAGCTGGTTCTGGGATATCGGGCCTGCCGGCGATTGGTTTGATCAACAGGTGATCGCCTTCAATGCCTATGTGTCGGATGTGCCGAGCTGGAATCAGAGTGAGCAGGTCAATGGGCAAACCCGTTATCACCGGCCACCGGAGTTTGCCCGCGCCAGTCTGGGCGGGCTGTTTCGCCTGCGCAGCTATCCCGGCGGACGTTTTTCTGATCGCAGTGCGCTCAGCTACAGCATGGAATACCGGGTCATGCCCGAGTGGCAACCGCTGAGCGGTTGGCCGGTGTTCGATTGGTACGATGTCCCTTGGTGGCAATGGGTGCTGTTTACCGATCTGGGCCGGGTGGCAGACGAGTTTGATCTTGCTGAATTAAACCAGAACATGCGCTGGAGTGCCGGCGGCGCAGTGCGCTTTCAGGTGGAAGGGGTGGTGGTACGGGCTGAAATGGCCTGGGGCGAAGAGCAAAGCAGCTTTAATGTCATGGTGAATCAGCCATTCTGAGAGCGGTGCTTTTGCTGTTCGTCCTCCTTGTGAAGGGGGAGGCTAGGTGGGGGTTACCGGGCACCAACGCCAAATCTATGTCCGTCGTACGAACCCCACCCTGACCCTCCCCTTGCCAAGGGGAGGGAAAACGCAAGACTCGCAGCAAACTCAATCAGTTCCTCCCCCTTTTGAAGGGGGAGGCTAGGCGGGGGGTTACTGGGGCTCAGATTCAAAATCCACGCAGCTGAATGCGGCGCAGAAATTCTGTCATCACCCGGTCGTAGAGCAGATCGCCGAGGAAGGCATCTTCGACTTTATGATCGATGCTCGGATTGTCGTTCACTTCAATCACCACCACCTGACCATTGACTTCCTTCAGATCGACGCCGTACAAGCCGGAGCCAATCTGGTTGGCCGCTTTGAGCGCGACATCAATCACGTTCTTCGGCACCTGTTTTAAATCCAGGGTTTCAAAGCCGCCCGAGGTGACCCGGCCGCTGTTGTGGTGCTGGTATATCTGCCAGTGGCCACGGCTCATATAGTATTTGCAGGCAAACAGTGGCTGACGGTTGAGAATACCAATTCGCCAGTCAAAATCGGTCGGCAGAAATTCCTGCGCCAGAATCAGTGTACTGCGTGCAAACAGGGTATCCATTTGGGTCAGCAGTTCTTCCCGGTTTTTGACTTTGACCACACCGACGGAAAATGCACCGTCCGGCACTTTCAGCACCATAGGAAAACCTATGTCATTTTCGGCCTGCTCAAGCCAGTTCGGATCGAAGCTTTTCAGCACCACACTCTTCGGGGTCGGGACTTTGTGCAACCGCAGCAATTCGGTGAGAAACACCTTATTGGTGCATTTCATGATGGATTCCGGATCGTCCATCACGACTAGGCCCAGCTTCTCCGCCGTTTTGGCAAAACGGTAAGTGAAGTTACCGATATTGGTGGTGGCACGAATGAACAGACCGTCAAATTCGCCCAGTCGGGAAAGATCATCCGGCGTAATAGGCTGCAGCCGCATGCCCAGACGCTTGGCGGCTTTCTTAAAATTGTGCAGTGCCGTGCTGTCTGACGGCGGCATCTTTTCGTTCGGATCGACCAGCAAGGCCAGATCGTAGCGCGCATTCTTATTGGGCTTGGGTGATCGCCATACCTTGTTGGAAAAACGTTCCAATGCCTCGGCAAACAAATCTTGCTCAGGATCCGTTAAATCCTGAAACGGGAACGGCGTGATCTGATCCACCTGCCAGTGCGAATCGGAGCGGCGGATCACCACTTTAATCACAGGCACCATGAAGTGCTCGAACAGGCGGCGCGCCATTTTTTCAAAGCCGGGCACTTTGGACTGGCCAAAGTATATTTTTTCTTCGAGCTGATCCCCAGATGACTGCAACTGGTGCGCAAAGGCTTTTTCCAGCTGGTCTGACGGTACCGACAACAGGAAGGGCTGAGACAAGTCATTAATCGTCATCACCCGGGGAATCACCCTGTGCCCGCGGGCTTCGGCCATCAATGAGCAGTAATAACCGCTGCTCATGTAGCCGTAGTCGCGGCACAGGTTAATGACCTGAGTGGCTTTGTTTTCACAAAACGCGCCCTGCTGCAAATAGGTATCGACAGTGACAACCCTGTCAGAGGGAAAGTACTGCCGCCAGTCACTGTCGTTGTCGGTAATAATGAGGACTTTTGTCATCTTTTTCTTCACCTATAGCCTTACGGCTAATTTTGGGATTAAATCGAACTAGTCCACTCAAGCGTGAATAAGTCCATGATAGTCCGTATTGCACAGCTTTATGATCTAGATAGTTTAAATGCTCTGGAGGCTCAGCTTTTTGACGGGGATCGAATTTCACCTCGTCAGATGCGGCGGTTTATTAAATCACCCCAGAGCGTGCTGTATGTCGCGGAAGATGAAGGCCGTATCGCTGGCTATGGATTGGTGTTATTTCACCGGGGTACCCAGCTGGCGCGGTTGTATTCCCTTGCCGTCGATCCCGTTTATCGAGGCAGACACATTGCTCAGCAGTTATTGTCTGCCTGTGAAGCGGCGGCGCTGGAAAACGGTTTCAATACATTAAGGCTGGAAGTGCGTAATGACAATGTCGCGGCGCGAAATCTTTATGAAAAATGCGGTTATAAACCATTAAAAATTTTAATCCATTATTACGATGATCTGGCCGATGGCGTCAGGATGCAAAAACGTCTGAGCCCTATGGAAGCGAAGCATTTGCTACCGCTTCCTTTGTATGTGCAAACCACGCCATTCACCTGTGGCCCGGCATGTTTAATGATGAGTCTGTCTTATCTGGATGCTGAATTTCAGCCCAGTCGCCAGCTGGAAATGCAACTGTGGCGCGAAGCCACCACCATCTTCATGGCATCGGGCCACGGCGGGTGCAGCGGGCAGGGCCTGGCGCTGGCGGCATACAGACGCGGATGCAAGGTGGAATTGTGGGCGCAGTCACTCTCCACACCTTTTATCGACAGTGTGCGCGATCCTAAGAAAAAGGACATCATTGAGCTGGTCCATCAGGATTTTTGCCAGCAGCTGGATGAGGCAGGTGTACCTGTGGTGGATGCCATGCCGGCGGTCAGTCAGATTGAAGAGTGGCTGAAACAGGGCTGCTGCCTGCTGATGCTGATCAGTACCTACCGTTTTAACGGCTGTAAAGAGCCGCACTGGATTGTGCTGAGCGGCGTCAGCGAGCAATTCTTTTTCTTTCATGATCCCTTTGCCGAAGACAAGGCCGACAGCAGCCATCGTGCGCATATTCCGCTCAATAAAGCCGGGCTGAGCCAGATCCTCGGTTTTGGCCGCCAGAAACAGACGGCCTGTGTGGTGATTAAACCTGAGTAAGTGCCGTCTTGGGTGTTGGCCTTGCCATGACCGGCAGGGTCAGGATACGGACTGTTACATGCCGAACGGGAAATCTTTCATCCCCTGTTGCAGCGCTTCCCGTACCGGGCCTAAGGCTCTGGCATAGGCCGCCAGGGATTGAACAGTATATGTCGCCCGGGCGTGGAAGCGCTCATCACTGACGGCCTTGTCGGCAGACAGCAGGGTTTCGCAATCGCGGAAGATCAGATGATCCGGAATAAAACAGGCGTGGTTATTTTTACTCCCCGTCATGCGCAGCTCACTGATGGGGTAGACCCCGTTCACGCTGGCTGAAACACTGGCCAGCAGCACGGGTTTATGGCCCAGTTCAGCCGAGGTGCACAGCAACAGGAAATTCTTCAGCGCAGGGGTTGCCATGCCATGCCATTCAGGCGTGATCAGTACGATGGCATCCGATGTTTTCAGATCGTCGGCGAGCTGCCTCCATTCGCTCCATTCCTCGCTACCACGCCAGACGCCGTCATTCCACAGTGGAAAATCAAGGACGCTCAGATCGAACACATCGACCTCCCGGAACCCTTCACTGTAAGCAAGGTGCTGCAGATATGTTGCTGCTTTCGCACTGTATGACTCTTGACGGTGACTGCCTGAAATAATGCTGAGTTTCATGGTTCTTATCCTTTTGTGATTGCTGTGGACCCACGCAGTGATAGTCAGTAGATAGCTTTTATGAAAGTATCTTTTATTGAAGATATGTGGCTAAAGATAAGTCTGATAAATCTTTTTATCAAGTATCTTTTTGGAAAAGTAATTGGTTCTGTGGCAACAAACAGATGAATAAACGCCATGGCTGGCTCTCTGACAAGGCCGGTCGGTGGATTCAGTGGGTTAGTGTTCCGGCAGAATCATGGTTCATCTGTTGTTCAATTTCATCAGTCATGGGCAGAAAATCAGGTCAAGGTGACGCTGAATGCTTCTGTCTCAGCTGTTAGATGTCGCTTTTCCCTCTTTATTTCTTTCAGGCTACAGGATAATTTCCTATAGTTTAGCGGCTGCACACGATTCACTGAAAGCGTGACCTGGCGCAAGGCAGGTAGGGCGGTGGCGGCGGCATAATTAACAATAAGTTGTAAAATTACCAAAATGTCGCCATGCTTATGGCCAGTTTGGCTGTGCAAACGCCGTAGAATTGGACATTCACCGCAGCGCTACCGGTTGTGCTGTCGTGAAAAAATAACACATCAGGAACGTCATTATGTTGAAAAACATTAACCCCACGCAAACAACTGCCTGGCAGGCACTGACTGCCCATTTTGAACAGGCGCAGGATTTTCAGCTCAGCGAGCTGTTTGCTAAAGACGCATCACGTTTCGAGACGTTTTCCGCGGCGTTCGGCAACGATATCCTGCTGGATTATTCAAAGAACCTGATCACGGAAGACACGCTGGCGAAGTTGTTTGATCTGGCCGAACAGACAGAGCTGAAAACCGCCATCGCCGCGATGTTCAGCGGTGAGAAAATTAACCGCACAGAAGATCGCGCCGTACTGCACGTTGCGCTGCGTAACCGCAGCAATACACCTGTGCTGGTGGACGGCGAAGACGTGATGCCGCATGTGAACGCCGTGCTGGCAAAAATGAAGCAGTTCTCCGACCGTATCATCAGCGGCGACTGGAAAGGATACACAGGCGAAGCGATTACCGATGTGGTTAATATCGGCATCGGTGGTTCTGATCTGGGGCCTTATATGGTGTCGGAAGCACTGGCGCCGTACAAAACCCGTCTTAACCTGCATTTTGTTTCTAACGTGGACGGCACTCATATTGCCGAAACCCTCAAGGGGCTGAACCCGGCAACGACCCTGTTCCTGGTGGCGTCAAAAACCTTCACCACTCAGGAAACCATGACCAACGCCCATTCGGCGCGTGACTGGTTCCTGGCTGAAGCTCAAGATCAGGCGCATGTGGCGAAGCACTTCGCGGCCCTGTCGACCAATGCTGATGCGGTGTCTGCCTTTGGTATTGATACCGCCAATATGTTCGAATTCTGGGACTGGGTCGGCGGCCGTTATTCTCTGTGGTCAGCGATTGGTTTGTCTATCTGCCTGGCTGTGGGTTACGAGCGTTTCGAAGAGCTGCTGGCCGGTGCCCATGCGATGGATCAGCATTTTGCTCAAGCGCCGCTGAGCGAGAACCTGCCGGTCATTCTGGCGTTGATTGGCCTGTGGTATAACAACTTCTTCGGTGCCGAATCCGAAGCCATTCTGCCTTACGATCAGTACATGCACCGTTTTGCGGCGTACTTCCAGCAAGGCAACATGGAATCGAACGGTAAGTATGTCGACCGTGGCGGTAATCCTGTGGATTATCAGACCGGTCCGATTATCTGGGGTGAGCCGGGCACCAACGGCCAGCACGCGTTTTATCAGTTGATCCATCAGGGCACGAAGCTGATCCCATGTGACTTTATTGCCCCGGCAATCAGCCACAATCAGCTGGGTGACCACCACCCGAAACTGATGGCAAACTTCTTTGCCCAGACTGAAGCGCTGGCATTTGGTAAAACCCGCGCGCAGGTTGAAGCCGAGTTCGCCGCGGCAGGTAAAACACCGGAAGAAGCCGCAGAGCTGGTGCCTTTCAAAGTGTTCGAGGGGAACCGTCCGACCAACTCCATTCTGGTCAAGCAAGTCACGCCGTATACTCTGGGCGCACTGATTGCGATGTATGAGCATAAGATCTTCACCCAGGGCGTGATTTGGAATATCTACAGCTTTGATCAGTGGGGCGTTGAGCTGGGTAAACAGCTGGCCAATCAAATTCTGCCGGAGCTGGCAGACAATGCACCAGTGAGCAGCCATGACAGTTCGACCAATGGCCTGATCAATACCTTCAAGCAATGGCGTCAGTAATTCTGCCGTCAGCCTGAAATGATAAAACGCCGCTTTTGCGGCGTTTTTCTTAGTTGCGCGATGCCTTACGGTTAAGACAGGGCGACCACTTCGCTGGCTTGTGGGCCTTTCTGGCCGTCTGTAACGATAAACTCAACGTTTTGGCCTTCTCTCAGAGTACGGCGACCCTGAGCCTGGATGGCGCTGAAGTGAACAAAAACATCTTTGCCATCAGCAGCAGAGATAAAACCAAAACCTTTATCATCGTTGAACCATTTAACGGTTCCTGTCAGTTTGCTCATTTGACGATCTTTCCTTTGTAATCTATTCCTTGCGTTACCCGAAGGCAGGCAACACGAATGCTATTAACAGGTATCTTTATAGGTGAGTAGATGCCTAAACAGCATTTCCAGTCTAGATCGTAACCGGAAGGCGGGGCAATGCTTTATGCGTTATTTATGCAAAAAGGGTGAAAGAAACTAGCAAGGTCACGGCAATAGGTCAGGCCAGTTTGCACTGGCCAGCAGAAAAAGAGGTGATGGGTGAATGCGTTAGCGGTCGAAGCTGATTTCGATGAAAGCTTTGCCGTATTCAGATTCAAACGGCATGATGATGATCGCCCCTTCGCTCTTGTGCGTGATGGTGTGGCCGCGGCCTGACACAACAGCGGGCGTGGCCATTTCAAAATCATAGCCTTTCTCAGACAGCATACGTTTCGCGCCACCGGTGACCATATTGGTGATCTCGCCAACCATATCGGTGACTTCATCATTGATGCCATTGGGCCGCTCGCCCAGCATGCGTTGCATGATTTCCAGCGCCAGGCCTTCATCAAAGGTAATGGACATCGAGCCTCTGGTCTGCGGGCCGATCATACCAATCAGGCCGGAGACATCACCGCGGGCGACTTCATCTTTTTTCAGCAGAGGTTTTTGCGGGGCCAGCTCCATTGACGCCATGGTCTTGAGCACATTCAGCAGAGAGGCCAGAAACGGGTTTACAAATTCTGCTCGCATAGGATCTGGATTGCCTTGTTGTTGTTCAGAAACGGACTACTTCTTATGTTGGCATGCTTGGCACACACCGTGGCTTTCCACCACATGGTGAGAAATCTGAAAGCCTTGTTGTTGTGCCTTTAGTTTTAGCATTTTAGCCAGTTCATCGTCGTGACATTCCTCCACATGACTGCATTCATCGCAAATTAACAGCTGTGAACAATGAGAGGCATGATCCAGCAGATTGCAGGCGATATAGCTGTTTGTGGACTCGACCTTATGGACAAAGCCCTGGGCCAGCAAAAAATCGAGTGCGCGATACACAGTGGGAGGCTTGGCCTGAGGTTCAGTTTCCCGAAGCAAATCAAGCAGCTCGTAGGCACTGATAGAACTCTGACGCTCAACAATCAGCTCCAGTACTTTCTGGCGTTGCGGGGTCAGCCGGACTCCACGTTTATCACAGAGTGTTTGGGCCTGATTCAGCAGTTGCATATGATTTGCCATACTTCCTCAAAAAAAGCGACGAGCGTCATAGTCTATCATAGCATTTCAAAAACCTAGCTCTGAGAGACATCATCCAGCATGGATGGACAAAATTTTCGTGTAACTGATCACATTCGCATCAGTTGTTCAGCAACTCTCGATACGAGCGATCGACCAATTGACTGGTTTGTAAGCCAAAAGATGCCGCCAATTCCAGACATTGCTGCCTCAGTGACGATAGTAACTGGCTGTCATCTGTCATGACGGCTATTTCTGCAAAGTCGCCAAGACCGGCTATCGTATCCAGCGTGATGTGGAAATCACCCAGAAAATAAATGCTGCGTGTTTTCTCGAGTGTTTGCTGATGGGTATAGCCCAATGTCTCAAGCATGTTACGGGTTGTGTTGGCAGAGGTGATATTGACGGCTTCGCACTTGTCTGGTGCCGGGCCTTTGACGATCCACAGCTGAATGCCCGACGGGGACATCACACGCACACTCATACTGATCCCGGCCGTTGCCAGACGACTGTCTTTACATTCATAGAAGTAATCGGTTTCCTGATTCTTCTCGACAAAACATTCGGCGTGACGTGCCTGAAGTTGCTGAATCAGTGGCTGGTGTGATGAAACGCGAAATTTAAGCTCTACTTCGAATTGGCCGGTAAAGTGATCTGTCATCATTGCCTCCTGAACAACAGGAAGCAAAGTGTATGCTCAAACCATGAAATGGCAAGCAGGAGTTAGGGACTGGGCTGATTTTTCAGGGCCAGCGCTGCGCTGACCCTGGATCAGAATTATTGCAGGTTCTGGAAGGTGTCGCAGTCTTTAGGATTGCCAGATTCGAACCCTTTGCGAAACCAGCTGGCCCGCTGCTCAGACGTCCCATGGGTAAAGGCGTCTGGCTGTACGGCCTGACCTGCCATTTCCTGCAGCCTGTCGTCACCGACGGAACTGGCGGCTTTCAGTCCCTCCTCAATATCGCCCGGCTCGAGCAGTTGCATGTCATTGTGCACATAATAGCCCCAAACCCCGGCGTAGCAGTCGGCCTGAAGTTCAAGCATCACGCTCAGGCGATTGGCATCGGTCTCGCTGGCTTGCTGTTGCATCTGGGCGACCTGCTTGTTGGTACCCAGCACATTTTGCACATGATGACCTACCTCGTGCGCGATGACATAGGCAAACGCGAAATCGCCGGGTGCCCCCAATTTTTTCAGCTCATCCATGAAGCTGAGATCCAGATAAACCTTGCTATCTGCCGGACAATAAAATGGCCCGGACTGCGCCTGACCCATGCCACAGCCGGTCTGGGTGATATTGTTGTACAGCACCAGTTGGGGTTCGGGATACTGGCCGTCGAGCAGTTTGCTCCAGACAGTTTCAGTGGTGCCCAGAATCGCCGCAACAAACTGGGCGTCTTCGTCACTGGCTGGTAAGCCACCGGTTTGTGCGCCTTCCTGTTGCTGCATGGTTCCTGAACCAGGAGCGGAACCGGGCTGCACATCCATCATGCCGGCCCCGCCGGTAAAATACTGGTAAGCCAGGTAGATCCCGCCCACGACCAGAATCAGTTTCCCCACTTTGGTTTTGAGCAAAAAAGGGAGAAAACGCAGCAATCCCGCAACCGCCATCCCGGAGTTAGCTGGCCCCTGACCGCGTCTGTCATCAATGTTGGTACTTTGTTTGGTCTTGCGCCAGCGCATAGGTTTTCCCCTGAGTCGTGAAGAGGTTCCCAACAAGTCTGAACGAAAAGCGCTGATTTTGCCTGTTACACCCTGAGACGCGGCCACATTTTTATTCAACAGCACAACACACTCTGCTGTTAGCCAAGATCTTCTGCTTTGCAAATTCGGGGAAAATTAGCATTTAGGCCTGCTGTAAAGTCAGCATGCTGCAAGGTGACGGCGGGGTGGTCTTGTTTTGGGTATAACTTGATGAAATATAAGTGGTTGTGAACAGGTTTTTTACCTGTTCGGATTTATTTACATCTTTTCTGGCTTGCATGAAGCCCGGAGTGCTGGACATAAAATTACATCAAAACAGCAACTTATTTATGCCTTGAAATACGTCTCAACTTGGATGTAACCACGCATCTCTCTGTTTCACAGGAAAAATTCAGTATTTCTCTCTTATGTATAAGGGCTTGGTTGCGTATAGGTTTTAACTGTGCCGGATGTGAGGGGTAGGCCATTCCAAGTCACGGACAAACATAAAAAGGAATAACAATGTTAAAGACAATGCTAGGTTGCTGTATCACGTCTGCGCTGGTATTCACCAGTGCCGCCCTGCAGGCTGACGACTCACTGGCTGCAGTCAGTGCAGAGTCTCAGGCTCAGCTGATCACCGCGGCGCCTGAAAAGGCCGTCGCCAATCAGTATATTGTGGTGTTCAAAGAACCGGCGTACATCGCCAATGATGTCGCCGCGCGTACCGAGTTTGTGGCCCGCACGGTCGAGTCGATCAGCACGCTTCATGCCGTAAAGGCACAAAGGGTGTTTGATTCAGCCCTGAGCGGCTTTGTCGCTGAGCTGACGACAGAGCAACTCAATGCACTCCGCCAGGACAATCAGGTCGACTACATCGAGCAGGATCAGGTGATTTCACTCGATCCGGTTTTCCCTGAGGCCTTTGATGCCCAGCAGAGCAATGCCACCTGGGGATTGGATCGCGTGGATCAGCGTAACCTGCCGCTGGACGGTCATTTTGTCACCCAGTATAACGGCGCCGGTGTGACGGCGTACGTCATTGATACCGGTGTCACCACCACTCATGCCGAATTCGGTGGTCGTGCCCGTTCCGGTTACGATTTTGTCGATAATGACAGCAATGCCACCGACTGTAATGGCCACGGTACGCATGTGGCCGGCACCATTGGCGGCACGCGCTACGGTGTGGCGAAGAACGTCAGCCTGGTCGGGGTGCGGGTACTGAGTTGTAATGGCTCGGGCACCACCTCCGGAGTGATTGCCGGGGTGGACTGGGTGAAACAGAACGCCTCAGGGCCTTCTGTGGCGAATATGAGTCTGGGCGGCGGCATTTCGACCGCGCTGGACAGCGCCATCAACAGCGCGGTCAATTCAGGTGTCAGCTTCATGCTGGCGGCGGGCAATGAAAACCAGGATGCCTGTAATGTCTCACCCGCCCGGGTGGCAAACGGCGTCACTGTCGGTTCGACAACCAGTTCAGATCAGCGCTCCAGCTTTTCCAACTGGGGCAGCTGTGTCGACATTTTTGCCCCGGGATCGTCCATTACCTCCGCCTGGTATGACGGCAGTTACAAAACCATCAGCGGAACGTCCATGGCGACACCGCACGTGGCCGGTATCGGCGCGTTGTATCTGGATGAATACCCAAACCTGACTCCCGCTCAGCTCAGTCAGTTACTGGCGCAGCGCGGCACGACAGGCAAAGTGAGCGATCCGCGTAACAGCCTCAATCTGCTGGCTTACAGCGGCACAGACAATGGCGGTGGCGATCCGGGCACCCCGTCAGACGGCAAACTGGAAAACGGTCAGGTGCTCAGTGGCCTGAGCGGGACGTCCGGCAGTGAGCAGCATTACTACATTGATGTACCAGCAGGACGTACCCTGACGGTTCGCACCTCTGGCGGAACAGGGGATGCCGATCTGTATGTCCGCTTCGGGCAGAAAGCCACTAAATCCAGCTGGGATTGCCGGCCTTACCGCGCGGGTAACGGTGAAACCTGTACCATCACACCCACGCAGACGGGGCGGTATCACATCATGCTCAACGGCTATAACGCTTATAGCGGCTTGTCTTTACAAGCGAGCTTCTAAACCGTCATCACCGTATCACTGCCGCGCCCCGGACAAGGATGTTCAGGGCGTTTTTTGGTTAACCCGTCGTCAGTCGTTGAAATGCGACGCTCCGGGCCAGAGAAGCCGACTAGCTTTAATGAAGCTGAGCGCGCACTTCTGCCGCTCTGTTTTGCCTGTCATTCGCAATCCGGCCAACACCGGTTAAGGAGCCGAAATGGGTTTGTTCAACGATATTCTTCACAAGCTGGGCTTTGGCAACAAGTCGTCCCAGACACCGAAGCCATCTTCGAATGTGACATTTGCCCCCGACGAAACACCCGCACCCGCGTCTCCGGCTGAGCCATCCGTTCCGGCCATGGAAACTGTCGATGTGGTCGCCAAACTGGAAGCGATGGCGAGCAGCCATCCGGAAGCACTGAACTGGAAAACCTCAATTGTCGATCTGCTCAAACTGCTGGGTCTCGACAGCAGCCTGTCGGCCCGCAAAGAACTGGCGACTGAGCTGGGCTGTCCTGCAGACAAAATGGCCGACTCCGCCCAAATGAATATGTGGCTGCATAAAACCGTGCTGCAGAAACTGGCCGACAACGGCGGGAACGTGCCGGATGAATTGCTGTAACTGAATCATGAAAAATCGTTATTCTGCATAACCCATCAGCCCTGGAATTGACTTGGGCTGCTTTGGGGCATGCCCCTGAACTGCTATTTTTGACCGCTTAGGCTGCCTGAGGTTGGCCTGACGTGACGCCTTTTTCCTGATCATTTTGTATTCTGCATGTATAATGCGCCCCTGCTTTTTAACGAACACAGTTGCTTTGTACCGCCTGTTATCGCTTTCGGGTGTTGTTTTCTACGATGAATGAAGCGAGATGGTCCTGCTCTGGAAGGGGGACGGCGAGGGTACAGTGAACAGAATTCGGGCAATTTCAATTGAAGTGACAGGAAATTCAGAATGACGCGACACACTGAAAACACTCAGGAAACTTTTGGCCTAGCTGGTGAACACCCTTCATGCCGCTTTTCGGTTGCACCCATGCTCGATGGGAATGATTGAATAGTTAACCTATTGTTTTAGCTCTGAATGGAATATATATGGGGCACAAATAGGGGCACGTAACTTTCACATGTGAAAGTCTGAATTAAAAGCTATGCCAAAAAAGACTCGAAGATAAAAAAAACAAAACCCGCTCAAACGGTGCGCCAACACCTCGCGGGTTAATGTCTTTCATTCGAGGAAAGTGTAGCATAATGCCGTTTCTAAACAAGCCATTATTGCACCATCAACACTGCTTCTCGCCTATCGAGAAGTGGTGGTTAAGTGCATTCTAATACTCAAAGACTGACTGCCAAAAGGCATGAAAGCTCATCCTGTTTATTAAGCTGTTGTGATAGTAAAACATTTGTTTATCACAAGGCTGAAACACCTTCGGAATTTATCAATTTACTAGGTATTGGTCAGGAACAGTATTGTCGATATGTTTGGTCGCCACATATTAACCCCCACAAGAGTCCCAATAAACCCGCAGCATGGCAAGCCATTGGTCGGCGGCAGTCAGGTAAGCCTGTATCTAAGTTGATCGACATTAAACTTCAGGCGGAAGGATATGTTGCTAAAACGGGAGTACGAACCTGTAGTCTGGACCTTTTTGTTTCTCCCAATCAGTTTTTCGACTGGCGTAACACCAAACAACTTGCTCAGCTTCATGCCAATTGGATCGATATTGATACGGTCGGTCATGATGTGATTTCACAGGAACAGCAGGAAACCTTGTTTACCGAAGTTCTGCAAATCTTGCGTGAGCAAAGTCTGCCGGTTCCGACCGGTTATGTTGCATCCGGCAGCGGTGGCATGCACTTGTATTGGATTTATGAGGGAGTTCCGGCCTACAAATGGCGAGTGAGAATCTGGCGGGAAATCAGTTTGGTTCTAGCGCGAACGTTAAAACAAGCACGTCCGTCTGATGCAGGATGGACAGTTGATTTTGCTGCTTCGCGCGACCCGGCCAGAGTTCTGAGATTGCCTGGGACATTTCACGGAAAAAGCGGCCGGATCGTTCAGGCGTTTATTGGTGGCCCGTTATATGATTTCAATGAACTGGCAGCATTACTTGTTCGTTCGGAACAGAATCAGCAAGCGATAGAGCTGCACCAACAAGGTCGCCTGGAAGACTTGAGGCCAAAAACGAAAGCGAAACAAGCCAAGCTACCTCAACCAAAAACGACAAATAAAACCGGCAGACACACTATCGGCCAATGGTGGTTTCGGATCTACTCGGTGATTTGCTCTCATGCCAGAGTGAAAGGTGTCGCAGAGGGAAAGCGCGATCTCCATGCCTTTATTCTTTACGTCGCCTTACGACATATCAAACGTTCTCCGGAAGATGCTTATCAGGCGATCAAAGCGTTGAATGCTGAGTTTATTCATCTGACAGAAGATGAGTTGGCCGCATACCTGAAAACCGCACAGCAAAAGCATTACAAGTACACCAAAGACAGTATGGCGGAGTACCTGGAAAGTAACCTGGGAATCGCTTCTGATTTCCTGTTTGAAACCACCAAAGCCACATTAACACCTGAAGAGATTTGTAGCCGTCAGCAAGATGCGGCGAAGAACACTACTGATGCTCGCCGTTCTAAAACACTGACAGTACTCCAAGGAGCATTGACGCAACTAGTGAAGACTCGCATGACAGTCACACAAAAAGCGATAGCGCTGCTTACAGGTCGATCAGTCCGTACAGTACGTCGATATTGGCAAAAGCTAAAAACATTCGAGAGGTCATTCGGTCCCGCTCTATATATTCCCGCCCCTAGTTATTTGTCCGCCTGAGCAAAAAATAGCTCGCTGTGCCCGAAAAGGGCAGTTTCAGAGCCGATGATTTGCAGTGCTGAACATTAGGATTGTTGGAAATTATTGAGAATGATTGAGGATAACCATGAATACCGCATTTCTTCTGATGGCAGAGTATGAATCAGCCGTTGTGCCATTATCTCAAATCAGTCAGAAATACTTTGGCCTAGCACCGCAAACTGCCAAATTCAGGGCTAATGCTGGCAAGTTGCCAGTACCTGTCTTTCGAGCCTCTCAGAAAGCCGAGTATCTAGTCAGCATTCAGGATCTGGCGGAGTATATTGATCGGATGCGGGAGGGGGCGAGAGAACTGTAATTACCTTAGCCTGAATGCCCAACCTTATCCCCTCCCTACTTGAAACTGTAGTGGTATGTATTGGCTACGTTCGTTTTCACCAATCACATATCTATTAGTTTTAATGGGGGATGAACTCTCTTGCCGCTATTACAGAGTGGATGTAGTGTATCTATGATCAGTGTAAGTCTTTCGACGAGCGGAAAGCAGCTCACCAGAAGGTAGCCGATCTGGTCTCGCCATACCTATAGGCGGCTTGTCCGTGCAACCGTCCCATATACCAACGATTGGAGTGACCATCCAGGACACTTCAGTTGGAATCAAGCTAGTTGACGCACAATGATGTTGTGCATATTATAAAGTAAAGAGAATCGCACGATATGGCTGTCGAATTCATAGACACGTGGCTGGAAGCGTTTTACGAGGATGACCAAAGTCACAGGAAGATACCCAGCACCATCGAGAGCGCATTGTTCAGGAAGCTGGAAATCTTGGACGCAGCGACCCAGGAGTCAGACTTGCTAATCCCTCCGGGTAACCGCTTCGAGCACCTTGAAGGAAATATGGCCGGGTGGTGTTCCATCCGGGTAAACAAGCAATACCGGCTGATCTTCAGATGGATCGATGGCGTTGCCAAAGATACCTATCTGGACCCTCATGTTTACAGGGGCTAGTGGAGGATAAGGTTATGAGAAACACGAAACGTCGCCCAGTTACGGTCGGTCAGATGCTGGTAACCGAGTTCCTGAAGCCTATGAACATTGAGATCAACGAACTGGCTGAGGCTATGGGTGTACACAGAAACACCCTGAGTCGGATCGTTCACGACAAGGGGGCATTGACCGCGCCCATGGCAATCAAGCTGGCTGCGGCCTTGGGTAATACGCCGGAGTTCTGGCTCAATATTCAGCACTCAGTAGAGTTGTGGGATGTTCGGCATAGAGCCTTTGAGCAGGAAGCAAAAAATGTTAAGAGGTTAAAGCCGAATCTGGAGCATAGAGAAGTCGCTTTTCACTAGGAAGACAAGTGCCTTGATTAAGAAAAATATCCCCCAATATCCAAGGAATTGAACACATATAAGGAGATAAGAACAAATGGCGGTCAGACATCAAGTCATCTTCTATCCCGTTGGAAACGGAGACACCAGCCAGATCATTCTCAACAATGGTCGGCGAATACTGATGGACTACCGTCATCAGCAGAAAGGAGAAGATCCTTCAAGTCCCGTTATCGATCTAAAGGCGCGGCTAAGGAAAGAACTACAAGACGCAGAACAAGATTATTTTGATGTTGTTGCGTTCACTCATGCTGACGACGACCATATTTCTGGAAGCACGGAATTCTTTGAGCTTCAACATGCCAAAAGATATCAAGGCGGAGGTCGCATAAAGATTCGTGAGCTTTGGGTTCCGGCTGCTATGTTGCTGGAAACAGCAGATAATGCGCATCAATCGGAAGAGTTTGTCATTCTGCGTCAAGAGGCTAGACACAGGTTGCTCGAAGGAAAAGACATACTTGTCTTTTCTAAACCTCAATCGCTAATAGATTGGTTAATACCTAAACTCAAGGAAAGGGGAGAAAGCGAGGCAGCTCGCGATCATTTGTTTATTGATGCGGGAACTATAACACCGAGCTTCTCTTTAGGCCAAGACGGCATCGAGTTCTTTTGTCACTCCCCTTTCATCAAACATTGTGATGAGGGAGATATCATTCGCAATTCAGCTTCTCTTATTTTTAATATTCGTTTTGATGCTGATGGTAATCGTTATGATTACTTGGCCATCGGAGACGCAGAATGGTGCGATTTAGAAGAAATCGTTAGCATTACTCGATACCATAAGAATGAAGACCGCCTCATTTGGGATTTATTCAATATACCGCATCACTGTAGTTACAAGGCGCTCAGCGATGAAAAGGGAGAGCAAGAGACTGAGCCGAAGCCGTTGGTAAAAGAGTTACTGGAGATGGGGAACTCAGATGCCTATGAAGTCAGTTCTAGCCGTCCCATAGTGAATAACAAAGAAGGGCGTGAACAGATACAGCCTCCTCATATTCAAGCCCGTAAGGCATATGAGAGGTATCTTAAAAGCATAAATGGCCGCAAGTTTCTTGTCGCAATGGAAGAACCTAATGCTAACAAGCCTGAACCTCTCGTTTTTGAGATTACGTCAGGTGGAATTACTTGGAAACGCTCGGGAGCCCTTGGTGCCCCTGCCATCGTTACGTCGACTCCCCCTAGGGCTGGCTGATGGCAGGAACGTATTATGATCTAGCTAATACAGCTGAGATACAGGATGTAAGCGCTCTGACGATATCTAGAACAAAATGTTTGTTCGATGCCGTTGAGCAGCACCGCGACTACTCGCGAGTCCAACTTCTAAGGTTTCCAGTTGACGGTGAAGTCAAAACTGAGTATATCATCGTTGATGTGGAATGCGATGACATTCCCCCAAGGAATGCTGCTGGCATCTTATACCGTGAACGGTTGGCTCTGTGTGTATCAAGCGATCCAGGACGCTTAGTAGAAGTGCTAGCTTTGCGTAAGGATTTCCCAATCCTAATGCACCAAAATCAAGGAATACCTGGCTATCCAGCGAGCTTATGCCTGTACTTCGAACCCGCTATTTCCGTAATGCGAACATGGACGCCACAGACATTTCTTCGACGAATTCAATGGTGGCTTGAAAAAAGTGCCCAAGGTGAATTGCACCCGTCGGATCAGCCAGTCGAGCATTTGTTTTTTGCGAGCAGGTACGAGCTAGTTCTTCCCTGGAACCTTGAAAAACTTCGGGAGGATAAATGTCGCTTTGTTATTGCTCGCAGCCCAGAACGACCCGACGGAGGATTTACATGCTTCCTGCAAGCCGTATCAAGTGCAGATGCTAATAATGGAACTACGACACATATTGAGTTGGACCTACCTCCGATTGTCCACGGAACTGTTGAGCATGATCCTTCTACTCTAGGAGAATTGGCCGACATTCTATTGAATCGCCAAGTTGATCTAATTGCTGGGTTACGTTCAGCTCTATGTGATTTGGTTGATCAAAACGGAGCCATCGCTGCGGATAGCGATAAGGCAACCATAATATTACTTCGCGTACCTATTTGCAGAACTCTTGACAGCGAGCCGGAAGGGAGTACTTATCGCGCCTTTTTGTTACCAATTGGAGCCCTTGAACTTGGTGTCGCCATCAGTGCACTGATAAAACACGATAACAAGTATTTTCAGGATATTTTTGGTAATCCTCATACCAATCTAGCATGGCGAGAAAAACCTATTTTTCCAATGGAGGTGCTGAAACAGAATGATAGTGCTACTGCGCGTAGGCAATCAGGAATCGTTGATAAAGGACCGACAGGCGTTCTAGTGGGGGCTGGTTCTCTCGGTAGCGCCATATTAAATCTATGGGGAAGAAGTGGCTGGGGAAATTGGACTGTTTTAGATAAAGACCATATCAGGCCACATAACCTGTCAAGGCACACAGCCTATACCCAGCATATTGGTGAGTCCAAAGCTACCGTTGTAGCCGGGTTACATTTAGCGGCACTGGACGGGGCATCAACACTAACCCCCCTAGTTTGCGATGCTACTAACTTAACACAGGAACCCGCCCTCAACGCTTTAAAAGCTGCTACTGTAGTGGTTGACGCATCAACGACTCTTGAATATCCACGAGCTGCCAGCGCCAACGATACTCTGCCTCGTCATATTTCTATTTTTGTCACACCAAATGGAAATGGCTCGGTTTTACTAGCCGAGAATACGCAGCGGACGATTCGCCTTCAAACTATTGAAGCACAATACTATCGAGCGCTTATTCAAAACGATTGGGGAAAAGATCATCTGAGCGGGCACGTTAGCACTTTTTGGAGTGGTGCCGGATGTCGTGATATCTCTGTTGTAATGCCATATTCCCGTATCATGGGACATTCGTGTACCTTGGCTGAGCAGATTCAAGCAATAACCGTGCAAGATGATGCACTAATACGAATATGGCAGCGAGAACCAGCTAGTGGAGCAGTCGCTGTATACGATATTCCTCCTGTGTCTGAACGATGTATACCATTTGGTGACCTAGATTTATTTATTGATGCTGGTGTAGAGAAAGACCTACGAAATATGCGAAAAAAAAGCTTTCCCAATGAAACTGGGGGAGTGCTATTGGGCTACTACGATTTTAACATCGGAACAGTTTTGATCGTTGCGGCTCTTCCTGCACCACTAGACAGCAAAAGTACTCCAGGTTCGTTCGAGCGTGGTGTTGACGGTCTAGCGGAAGCTGTCAAAGAGGCTTCTGATAGAACCGCAGGCGTAGTTGGGTATGTTGGCGAATGGCACAGCCATCCACCTGGGTACTCTGCTTCACCCAGCAATGATGATTTGCTCCAATTATCTTATCTCGCTCAGAAAATGGCAGAGGATGGCCTGCCCGCGTTCTCACTCATCGTAGGAGAGGATGATATTCAGATTTACAAGGGAGCTGCGTTATGATTGGGGAGAGTGATAAACATATTGCCTTGGCGCTTTCTGGAGGTGGCATCAGGGCCATGGTTTTTCATCTGGGTGTACTTCGCTTTCTAGCCGAAAATAATGCCTTAGAGCGCGTTAGTCATATCTCCACCGTATCTGGAGGAAGTTTGGTATTAGGGTTATTGCTACAAGATACTCAAATGCAATGGCCAACATCTTCTCAATACCTTGGATCGTCACTTCCATCTATTCGGAAAAGGCTATGTACTCAGAGCTTGATTGGAGGAATGCTTAGGCAGCTTAAGTCCCCTAGAAATTGGGGCTTTTTGTTTTCACGTGCCAATCTGTTGGCGTATGCATTACGCGATGAATGGGGTGTTACGACGAATCTATCTGAACTACCAATCAAACCGGAATGGTCAATAAATGGTACGACAGCCGAGACAGGAAAGCGTTTCCGTTTCAAGCAAAAAGATCTTGGAGATTATGTATTAGGTTATGCTCCCTCTCATGATTTCCCTTTGGCGAACGCTTTGGCTGTGTCCGCAGCATTTCCGGGAGGAATAGGTCCATTAGTTATAGCTGCTGATCAACATGAGTGGAGAAAAAGAGCCTGGGATGAACCGATTGAAGACGCCAAGCGAGTCCCCCCTCTATATACTAATCTTCATTTATATGACGGTGGTGTATACGACAATCTTGGTCTCGAACCATTTTTCGATGCCGGTAAAGGCGTTACCAAAGCGAATTTACCTGAGGAAGCGACGATAATCGTATCTGATGCAGGTGCACCTCTAATGCAAGGTTTTTCATTTTCTAGGCTAAACCCATGGCGAATGAAACGTGTTGCTGACATCATGTCGGACCAGTCACGAGCCTTACGTATTCGTACGTTTGTCAACTACTTAATAAAAGAGAAAGGGAGAGGAGCTTATCTTTATATAGGAGAGTCAGTAAGTGATGATATCCCTTGTACATCAGCAATATTTGCATCCGGCTTTCCAACAACACTAAGAAAATTAACCGAATCAGAATTCGAAAAAATTCTAGATCATGGCTACCAAGTTTCAAAAAAATTCCATCGTCAGTTTGGCAATTCTTAAAAGTTACTTAATGATTTACTCGTTATTGTCAACTCTACTATATGGTCAGTTTTCCGTGAACATAATGATCTCGCGTCCTTCGATTTAGTGGCTCCTTTCCAAAGCTTAAATTCACTGAAACACCACCCAATGGCCGCTTTTCGACACAGGCAGCCAATTAATCCACTGTATGCTTTAGTCCTGCAAATTGAAAAGCAATCAAAAAGCCACCGAAAAGCGACTTTACGATGGACTTGACGGCTCTATCAGCTTGATTAATATATAAGTTGTAAACGGTAGCTGGCCCAAAACAGCATTTTTCCAAATCTAAGGCGTTTGTCTTCACATCGTTAACCCTCAGGGGGACTGTCCCCTAGGGGCACTCCTCCGTCTAAAACCTATCTCCCCGGAGGAAAATCAGATGTTTATCATCATTTTGCTTGCAGCGTTTTGCTGCTGCCTGCGTTTGTGCATTCCGCAAGCGACCAGGCTTCCATATCGCGATCTGGCTGACAGCTATGTCGCGTTCCTGGTGCTCAATTCTGAGCGGCCAAATGCAAGAGGGCCTCCCTCACCTGTCAGAACGAGTGTTGGATTTCCGGCTTACTCGATGCTCCACCCCGTCTCTGTATACCGTCAGGGAACAGAGACGGGGGTATAGCCCCCGACGAAAGCCTTGTGCCTCAACGGCTCAAGGCTTTCGCTCCGCGCACGAATGTGCGCGAACAATACCGCCTTCGGCGGTTAGCGCGCTTCGCGCTTCCTTTCCAGAGAATGACACGACAGTACCAGCCGGATCTGCTGGCAGTTTGTTCCGTAGGAACAGACCAGCCAGTGGAATGAGTAGTTCGCTCCATAGCAGTACCGCTCGTATGAAATGACCGTGGGCATCGGTTTATCTGCCTTGTGCCTGGGCGAGATCCCCAGCGTTGGCCTTAGCATGCAGAGCTAATAAAAAACTGCGTTTCACTTACCACTAAGTACGGACGGGCCAGCAACACGTTGATTAACAAGATCATAAGGAGCACACGATGCGCTCAGAGCGGACTAATCCGGATTCCCGGAATTTTGGTCTCCGAAGTCGCGATATGGGCAAGGCAGGCCTGAACGCACTGAAGGAAGGTATGAAGAGTTTCCAGTCCATAGCCACGATCCACGACCGATGGAGCGTGTTTAGCGCCTGGATTAAGTCCGAACAGGGCATTAAGGACATGCGGGATATAGAAAAGGCTCATTTGGCCACTTATGCGGCGCACCTTAATGATCGCTACGAGCGGGGAGAAATCGCGCCATCCACAGCGCAGAACTACCTGAGCGCAGTGAATCGGGTGATGGAGATTGCGCGAGGCGACCGGCAGGTACGTGTAGACCCCGTCTCTGAGGGGGGACTTCCAAAGCGCTCAGGTATCGCCACTGGCGACCGGAGTGTTTCGAAAGCGGCCCATAATGCCGTTATGGGGGCAGCCTCCGAGCGTCTTGGGGCTTTGCTGGAACTACAGCGTAATTTTGGTCTGCGGTTCGAGGAGTCGGCCAAGCTGGATGCTGCTAGGGCACTAAGAGAGGCCGAGAAAACCGGCTCCGTGAGCATAAAGGATGGCACCAAGGGGGGGCGGGCGCGCATAGTTCCGATCACCAGTGATGCTCAAATTACGGCGCTCCAGCGAGCCGCCGCCATACAGGATGGCCGCAGCATGATTCCTACTGGGCAGAATTATCGCGAGCTCCGGCAAGAAGTCTACCGGGAGATTGGCCGCCATCCGGTGAACTTCCATGGTGAACGGCACCACTACGCTCAAACCCGCTACCGGGACCTGCTGGGCGCGGAATGCCCGGTAAAGGCCGGAATAAAGCATGGCCGCGCCCATCATGAATACCTTGCCAAGGAACTTGGGGTATCCGTGGCCCACGCAAGGATGCTGGACCAGGAGATCCGGTCGGAGGTTGCGCGAGAGCTGGGCCACGGTCGTATCGACGTAACAAACTCCTATCTGGGGTAAGTAATATCAGGGGGAACCAATGGAAAAATGGGTTAGAGAAAGATCACATGTCTATGTCCGTCATGGCGGAAAGACCGCAAGGCGGGCGATGGTGAAACGTCTGATAGCGGCCCTGGAAGACATTGCGGCCAATGAGAAAGGCGTCAAATCCCCTTCCCAGGTCGGAAGAGCCCATATCCACAGATACTACGGTAGGCACCAGAAGCTGAGTGCCACGACATTGCGCGATCACTTCTATGCGTTCCGGCTCCTGTGGGAATTGCTTGGTCGCGCGGGCGATCCTCCTCGCCCCAAAACTTTTTAAATTGCCATGCAATCATATGAGTTTTTTTACATTTAGAATTCTTAATAACTCATTTTTTATTGCATTCATTTGATGAGCTGACAAAGTGTTTGGTTTATCTAAAAAGTGATATTGTGTCATTCTAATTCCATGCTCTTCATGATGAAGTTTATCATAATAGTTATATGCATCACTAGAATAGCAATCAAAAAAGTATATGCCTGATTCATTTAGTTTTTTGATATCTTTCAGACAGTTTTCATTAACCTTTCGTAAGTGATACAAGCTATTTTGTATTTCATTCATGATTTCATCAGAAAGCCATTGATCAAGGCTGTGGTAGTAATAATTAAATGTAAAGTCTTGAGAAACACCTACCAGTAGGCAAGCGATGATGGTTTTTGAGTGTTTTTCTTTGTTTTGTGAGAAATTTAAAATATTACTTAATGATGTAGTATAATGATGGCTTGGGTTTATAGGAGTGATTATTAAATCTGGTTCGTACTCGTCTATTCTTAAATGGTCAGAGTTTTTTTCGAGATCGAAAAATATAAAATCATAGTTATTCTTAATATCTTTAATTTTTATTGTTGAGTGTTTTTTGTTATGCCAGTCAATTTCCTCTGATTCTAATATCTTGGGGAATTTTTTATTTTTTGCTATATATCTTTTTTCCTCCATAATTAACTGTCCACTTTTATCTGTGATAATCAACACCTCAAAATTATCCTCTGCCAAAATCAGGGCAATATCTCGAGTTAATGTTGAACGACCAATACCTCCTGGTCCTCCTGCGAAACTGACAGTTTTTCCTAAACGATTTCCCCGTTCGAAGACTGGAGGAAAGGGTAGCCCTGTTTTCAGACAAAAAAGCTCTAATGTTGCGTCTGGAATTCTAACACTCGTATTAGATAACTCAGACTCTTCAAATTTTTGCCATTGCCTTAAAGATAGATGGACTAAGTCGGCGGCTTCTTTCTGAGTTAAGTGTCCCTTTTTTCTGATCTCTTTTACTTGTGTCGGGGATATTTTGATTGTCTTTCTTGCCAAATTTACGTCCTTTTGTACGTGCTTATGAATCATTTTGCGCATCTTATTGCATCTTATGTTGCGTTACAAGTAGAAAAGTACATCTGTGATTTATCCAATTGTTGCTGATAATAGTTTTCTAGGACAACACAACGGTGGGAATGCTTATGTACATGAAAATTTTGAAGAAAATCATCTACAAAGTGATTTTTAAAGTGATTTTTAAAGTGATTTTTAAAGTGATTTTTAAATTTATCAGGGAGTTAGTGAATGAGGTTCTTTCTAACTTTCTTTAGTTTTTATTAAGTCGTGCATATGTGCCCGGAAAGGGCACTTTCAGCGGGTGTTCTTAGCAATTGTTATCGATATGCTAGTTAAAGCTTCAGTCTCTGATTGAGTGAGAGCGATAGCTGGTCGCCAAAAACAAACAGCACATTTTTAATTCATCCTGCAGCCGGGGTTCACCGGTACGCGGTGTAGCCCCTTCAATTCCAATTAATTGGAGGTGTTTATGTACTTTTCCACTTTCGTTTTGATCATGATTGTTACCGTTGGCGTCATTGCTTTCGGAGCTACCATCATTGCCAAGCTATTAAACGCGGCGTCGATGGCGGTATATCGATCCTTGAGAAAAACGCGGCCCGTACGGGTCGTCAGTCCGCTGGCTACTGTCAGCAGTTCATTGAACGGAGAATGGTTGAGAGCTACCTCCGGTAGCACTCAACCCGGCGTTTTCGATGCTATCGAATGCGCGCCAGTTGAAGGGGAACTGGTTTCTGAGCGAGCTGCAATTGCTTCCAACAAGAAGTTCTTGTCAGCCAAGGTGTGAATAACCTTTCAGAACGATAGCCCTTGTTATCTTAAATCACCCTGCCGGGTACTTTGCCCGGTTGGGCTAAGTCCCGGCTTTTAAACTCTTGGAGAATGAAAATGCTGGGACAAACTCAAAAAGAAATCCATCAGTTCGACGTATGTGGCCGCGTGTATTACCGCGAGGTCAATTACACCGGGAAAGAAGGCGAGTTGGTGGCAGAAACGGTAGAAGCCTTATCTCATGACGAGGCGGAAACCGTGTTTCGAAACAATCTGGTTGAACACGCTCGCGAGTTCAACCTGACCGTGGATCGCGTCGAAATCACTTTCACTATCGATTTGACGATTGCTGAGAGTGACAGCGATGAACCGTTCTTGGTCCATTAATGGCAAAACCCTCAGGGGAGGCCCTGGGGGCTTCCCCTCCTGCTATTTAAGGAGGAAAAATGGAAGACACCATCACAATCACCACTGAGTTATCTGATCGCCATGCCTGGGCTTTGGCTCAACTCGTTAATCGTATCGGCTGGAACGAGGTTCGGATCAATGCGGTGGATGACGACGATACGTATTTGATGAGAGAGGCTTTATCTGTATTGCGGAAGAGTCTTGCTGAATCAGGATACGCGCCTCGATAATAACAAAGGGCCAGCTTGTCTGGCCCTTTGTTATTTCTAGGAGGGGTAATCTACTAAATCGGCTTCATAATACTTGTGGGAGAGGAATAAAGTCTCATACTGAGCAATAAAGATTCATACTAAGTAATAAAGTTGCATACTGACTACGCCCTAGAGTGGAAGTGGCACGAATGACGGGGATCAGTCGGGAGCACATCACCCGCTATTACGCCGATCTGTTCTAATTTTCCGAGCTTTCTGAACGTCATGCCAGGACAACCGGAAACGGCAGAAATTGCGACAGTGGACGCGGTGAAAATCAGATCAGTTCTGAATCAGTACAGATCATGGTCTTTGCGCGCTTGGCTGTTGCTTGGACCTTTCCTGACCACATGACCGTTTACGCCGCAGTGACGTCCAAACTAATCACCGAAATACCTTTTTTTAATTCGCTCTATTTCTTTTCTCGTAGCCTTTATATTTTCCCTTACTCGTCTGGTCAGAACATCATTTATGAAATCTTTCAGGCCAACTTTCGTCGATTTACTGTAAATATTCTTGTACTTCTCATAGTCTTCTGCGAAATGGTCAAACTTTACATATAGGTCACGTTCAAGGAAGTCCCGAAAACTATCGAACTCGATTTCCCACTCTCGGTCTTCCAATTCTTTGTAAAGATGCTCGTTCTTTAAGCAGTAAATGCCAATCAATAGCGGTAGATACGCATCATATCGACGATTGGGACGGTTTTGAAAAGGGGGAATGGGCAGAGAACTGTAATCAGGAATATGTTTAGCCTCACTATCAGCATTGTTGGCCTCCTGTTCTATATAGGCGTGAATGAGTTCGGTGCAATAAGCCAGAACTTGGCTTCGGAAGGGTTCCTCAAGTGTGGATATAACTCCCCACTTGTAGTATGCAATTATTTCCTGATTGCTCTCGCTGTCACTACCAAAACCCGGTTCATTTTTGCAGATGTCAATATATTGGTTTCTCTTGATAGAGGTTCTCAAGTCAGGTTTGGCCTGACTATCGTCATCTTTTTCAATAGATCTGTTGAGTAAGCGAAGATGGTATTTGACTATCTCGGGTATATCATTACTTAAACCCAGATCGTTGATGCGATAATCTTCATTTAATTTCTTCGACCGCAAACAACTGGGAATATCACTACAGCTTGTTTCTGTGAGGCAGTGTTTTAGCGTTTCCATTGCTAATGGGTAAGTGTGCGCAAGTCGCCACTGAGCCTCTTCACTTAACCCCGCAATTTCATCGTTATCGAGCACTTGGATAAGATGGTCCTTTTCATTGAGGAAACGCTCTGCCTGCTGTCGACCAATCGGAGAACCGGCAGTATTTTCCAACGCCCAGACTTCTTGTTCACTCCCTACCTCAAACACCTTATCGAAGTAGTAACTACCACTATTCAAAACGGCATTATACGGCTTATCAAATTCCATCCAAAGCCACAGGAGTTCCACTTCTTGCTTTGCCTTTTGACCGACAATGTAGTTCAAGATTTCATGGTCAATCACCGCGTCCAGCTCTTGAAACCACTTCTCGAACAATGTGCCCTTGTACTTTTTTGCTGTCATTACATGCCCATTGCTAGGGGAAATGTTGGGTCATATTATCGTACCTCTAAATCGTTTTTACAGCATCCAGAATTCCTTGCTAGGATTTAGACAAATCCTGATTTCTTATCATACAAGCACTACAAGAAAGGGGTCGCGTATTTCATGAATATGACGACATGAGCATGAGCTTATGTGGCGAATGGTGGAAATGTAAGGTGAGTTTCAGAGGGGTCTTATTCAAGACTATCGAAATTGAGCTAATAGAAAGGATGAAATCATGACAATCAAGAATGAAAACGTAAAAGCATCAACTATCGCAGCGGGGACTGGAGTGGTTGCAACAGGAGTGACCGCAGGAACCACTGCTGCTGCGGTAGTTGGTGGTTCAGCAGCAACCATTATGTCTGCCACGGCAGGGACAACAGGGGCAGCATTGGCTGCAACAGCAGGCGCGACGGGCACCGCTGGCGGCGCTGCTATTGCTTCGGGTATGGCGACTATCGGAGGAGCCGTAGGTGGAGGTATGGCGACTGGCGCAATCTTAGCCGCGGCAGCGCCTGCTGCGGCCGTTACTGTTCTCGCCGTCGGGATATGCAAACTGTTCGATTGGTAATCGGTACATGGCACCTACGAATGAAAGGTGCATAACGTAGCCTTGTTATATTCTGTTCCCGAGAAATCGAAGGCTTAAAAACGATGCAATTTGAAGGCCCTAAGCTTGAGACTTATGGTGTCGTTCAATCAAGGAGAGATGGATCATGAATCTTTATAACGCTGCACAGTTTCTAAGTAATAGCGTAGTCGCACGTCGAACAGCTCACAATGCACACAATGAGCTTTACCACTTTCTAATGGCTGTGGAAAAGTACGGGCTGGAAACTGTCGTTGAGGAATCCAGAAAACTTCTGCAAGAAAGAGGGTTTGATTACTTGAAAGCCTCTAGAATGGCAATCGAAAGAGCGGAACATTTAATTGAGATCGCAAGCGGAAAAAAAACTTACCAGCCAGCCAGGGAAAGGCTCGATGAACGGTCTAAGTCGAAGGGCACAAGCCATACTGCGAAACTAGACTGGGATCTAAAATAACACCCTAAGCCGGACTGCAATCTCTCGGCATTTCTTCTTCAATTTCCGAGTTCTGCGATGACGTGGAGAACGGCGAAAATCACATCGGCATTTTGTGAGCGGAAAAAAATTCTCGACGTTCCCCGTGGGCACGGGGATACCAATAACGGCAAATTAAGAGGATTGAGTTATGTGCGTTGCAGACGAAACAGACATGAAAAACTGGGAAATCAGCGAACAAGAGTGGCGCGAACAAATTGCAATAGCTATTGATGCTCTCAAGGCCGATGCGTCCGACGAATAAATTATAGTGGGCGGTTAGCCGCCCCTAACTTGAAAGAAGGGGGAAGGCAACTATACCCGCTTGCAAAACGCCAATCCCCCACCACAAGTATGAAACTCCATTACTTGTTTTGAGGGCTGCTAAGCGACGGTTACAGCCATCAGTATGAGACTTTATTTTCAACATCCTCAGAAGCACGCACTTAAACACTGCTCTTGGGCTGATGGTGAGTATGAATCTTTATTCCTCTCCCACAATCCTGTTTGGCCGTTGTCTGCTCATCCAAGATGCGGAGCATCTCTGATGCCTTGCGTCTGGCCTCGGCCACAACCTCGGGTTTCTCCTGTTCCAAGAGCTGCTCTAGTGTTCTTGCCACTGGAATACCTCGCTAGTTTGGTTAAAATCTGATTATAGAACGTTTGGATAGAGAGGATGAGTATCATGGATGCATTCACAATTGCTATGCTGAGTTTGCTCGCATTTTTTACCGTGGTGACCTTTGGAAGTTTGTATCTCTATAACAAATCCCGGAAAAACGGTTCTGAGCGTTGAAGCCCTTGCGTGACATGTAGCGCACCCACATTGCATCATCTATGAACTTTCACATGTGAAAGTTTTCCGTCGGTCATGGCCTCGACCGCCTCTTCATCCAGATCGATACCTGCCATGGACTGCCCCCTGTAGGTGAATCTGGACCACCTGGCAAGTTGGAACACCCCATGAGGTACCTCGTCATCATCTCCCAACCAAGTGCGTAGCCGGAGATCGACAACCCATTCACCATCGCCCTCCAGTTTTACCCAGCAGTGCGGCGCTACCAGGTCACCACGTTTCTCGTCTTTCACATAGCCCATGTAGCACCGATGTGGGATGTCGGCTTTCCTAAGCACGTGGCTGATCACATACGTCATGCCATCACAGTAGAGGCCGGTCTCTTCCAGAGGAAGCAGACCGATCTCCAGGGCATCATGCCACATGCTCATCCTTGATCCGGCGTGATGAATAGTTCGGCCTTCCCTGTTGTCAGGATCACCGGTGCCGTGTAGCCGTCAGTATCCAGCTTTTGCGATGCAACAAAGATGAATGTCCAGGCTGGAAGCTCACGGCTGATACCTGCAAGCAACTGGTTCTTGTCCAGGTTGGAACCTTTGGGGGTGTTCACCTTTATGCGGGAGTAATCCGCTTCATCATTTGCGTAAAAGCCATAGCCATTTTGCCCGGCTATCAGGAAATCAGGCACTTTTCGTGGCTCTTCCGGGGGTGCATATACGGTCGTGGCCACGTAACAGGATTGGTCATAGTCCCGATTGGCACTTTCCCAGTCAGGGCAACCATGTTCGGGATCGACAATTCGCACCGAGGAAAAAATGTACTCCGACATTAGAGGAAGGTCCTGATGCAGATTCCTGTTATCGACAACATATTTGACATTCGCCTGCAGTAGGGACTTCTCAATGCCTTCAAGCAGGGTCTTCGACATCAGTTCCCAGGCTTCTCCGGCGTCACCTGCTTTTGTTTCCGGAACCCAGCCAAATACACTGTCTCGCTCCATAACGCCCTTTGGTGCAAAGGCACTGGTCAACAAGCCCAAGCCCAGTGACTTGCCCCAGTCCAATCCAAGCCCATGTCCGGAATTGAACAGCAGTGCGTCACCCGAGACATCCCATCCCTTGCTGATAACACCGTCTCGTTGATCCTTAGGGATGTCGTAATCCCTTGCGTCGTAGAGGCCTCCGGCCTGGGCCAAGTTGTAGGCGCGGCTATGGTTTTCCTTGTATTGGTAGCTATTTGTCGTCGTTGCACAGCCTGAGGCCAATCCGGCTGCAAGAATTATTACGGTTAATTTCTTCGTCATTGAGGTTTCTCCTATAGCAATGGAATCAGGTTGCCATAGGTCTTCAAAAACGCAATAACATGCAGTCATCTTCTTGAAAAAATGAAAATATGTTCTGAACGGACAAAGTGGGGATAATTGGGTAAAACGCCAAAATTGGGCAGTTACAGAGTCATGGTAAAGAGGATTGAGCGAATAGGCTATCTCCAAATTTCGGGAGAATAAGCCTATGTTTACAATTCACTCTATCGGGGACTCGGCATTCTTGGAGCAAATCCTGGTTGCGGTGTCTATGTTCACTGGTACCGGGGACTTCGAGAAAATGGTCAGCATTGGCCTGCTGCTCGGCGTGCTCATCATCTGTATCCAATCAGTTTTTCAGGGAGCAAAACAAATCAACTTCCAGCAGGTCTTGCTGGGCTGGGTCATTTATGCCTGCTCCTTTGGGCCGACCACGACGGTTGCCATTGAAGATGCCTATACTGGCGAGGTTCGAGTTGTTGCCAACGTCCCTCTACTGGTTGGGTTTGCGGGCGGGATGATCTCCAACGTGGGATACACCATTACCAACCTCTTCGAGACCGGTTACGGGGTCATCGTACCGAACGTTACGGAAAGCCACTTCTCGGAGACTTTAAAGCTGCTGAATGACGTTCGCAGAAGAGCTTATGATACCGGAATCTTCACCGCTCTCAATGTTGCTAATGGCGGTGGATACGTCGATGTGCGCCTGTCCTGGAACAACTACATCCGTGAATGCACACTGACCAAGGTTGACCTTAAACTGATGTCTCTGGATGAACTTATGAATAGTCCTACCGAGACCGCACTTCGGTTTAACTCCCAGCTCTATGGCACTCGTCTTTACCTATCTACATCCACTCCCGACGGAGCTGATTACACTTGCACAGATGGATGGTTCGCCATTAGCGGTGCTACTGATAATCTGAACAGTCCGGTGGTGGTGAATGCGCTAAACAACCTGTTAGACATTGATACATCAACGGGTAATAACTCTATCACAAAGCTTACTGATTCACTTCAAGCAATGGGAGCCACAACCACCTCGTCAATCGACTACCTGAAAGCCGCCGTACTAGAACCCCTTTATTACGAGGCAGCCTCTGGCCGCTATCAAGACTTACAAGACTATGGCTCGGCATTAATGATTAATCAGGCCATTCAGCAACGGAACACACAATGGGCAGCGGAACAGTCCATGTTCATGACGGTGGTTCGCCCTATGTTGACCTTCTTTGAAGGGTTCATCTATGCCATCACACCGATTATCGCCTTTATCATTGTGATGGGCAGCTTTGGTCTCCAGTTAGCTGGTAAATATGTGCAAACAATCTTATGGATTCAGCTTTGGATGCCAGTTCTGTCTATTATCAACCTGTTTGTTCATACGGCGGCATCTAAGGAGATGTCTAGCTTGAGTAGCGCCGGGCTCGACTCTATGTATGCACTGTCATCGACAGGTGATGTCCTGCAACACTGGATCGCGACGGGTGGGATGCTGGCTGCGGCTACACCAATAATTTCCTTGTTCATTATCACAGGCAGCACTTACGCCTTTACTAGCCTTGCCTCGCGCATAAATGGCGGTGACCATGTGAACGAAAAAATACAAACGCCAGATCTTCTGCAACAAGAGCCGGTAATGAAAGGCCAACCAGCGTTTTCATATAACCAGTTCAGTGGTGCTATGGCCTCCGGAGCAGAGTCGCTTGTCGATAAGGTGAACATCGGACAAACCTTGAGTTCGGTGGTGAGCAGCAGCCAGGCTGCTTCCGCCCAAGCTACGCGGAATTTCTCAGAGCAGCTCTCTAACTCGGTTTTCTCTGGGGCATCGGCTGAACAGAGTTTCACCCGGTTGCAGGGACTGGGCCAAACCCTCAGAGCATCCGATTCGACCCAGGCCAAGGCAATCTACGGCCAGGCTCAGGATTACGCACGGCAATTTGGACTGTCAGAAACGCACACCGATGCCATAGCTGGTGCCATAGCCATGAAGGCTTCAGGATCTGTTGATGCAGGTAAGCTTGCTGCTGTGATTGGTGGGCCAATAGGTCGAATCGCTGCTGCGTCAGGAACAGTTGGCAAAGACGCACCATTGAAAGTACAGGGAGATGTTTCGGGATCGGCTGAGTCCAGAACGACGGATCAGCGTCAGCAACTGACCACGGATCTGGATAAACTGGCAAAGAATTTGGGCTTTTCCAAGGATGATTCCGCAGCGTTGACCCAAGATCTGGCGCGACAAACCAACACCGAGTCAGGCCAGCGGTTTACCAATTCATTGGGTGAGGAACAACGCGAGCAACTTTCCCAATCCGCGACACAAGCCGTTAGCGCTCAAAATACTTATCAGCGTCTTTCTGCTGCTCAAAGCTCAATTGGCACGGCCAGTCAAATGGATATGCGGGCATTGGCGGCCTCTACCGTCGGTAGTCCAGCTGCAAGCACCATGTTACAGAATGGAATGCGTATGGCGTCGACAGAGACTCGTCAGGCCGCTGCCGAAAAAGCACGGTTTTATCAGGCACTGGGAATGGACTCCGCGCAGGCGTTAGCCGGTGGACAAATATACGCGCTTTTGAATTCAGGCAAGGGAGCCGAGCAGGCTGTTGCGGCTGAGGCCATCTCGGCTGCTACAGGCGGTGTCGTGACACAGGAGGTGGGGCGGTTTAACGAGAACCAGTTGCTTTTCCAGCAAGCGCCCGGAATCACCAGCCTTAACAATACCCAGAAACTCCAAGACCCAAGTCGTATGACGGAGGTGCAGCGCACTCAGGCTGATAGCCACATGTCTGGAGATGAGGCTGTTTTCCAGCAACATGACAAGAATATGAGCCGGGTACAGGACGCTCATGTCAATCAACGGGACTCGTTCCAGGAGGAGCGATTGGGGTCATTGAGAACACAGATTATGAACTCAAATATTACTCCTTCGACGGCATCAAATGTTTTCGCAACGAGTGAAGGGGCTGGACGATTTTGGGGACAGGTTGTTGGTGGGACTAGCGGAGCCGTAAATGGATTTTCAAGTGATTTCGCTGATTCGATGAATCAACTCGCACATATGTCTCCAGAGCAGCGTGACCAATTTATTGAAGATGCTCGCAGAGGTGACGAGTACATTCAGGAGAACTATGGTTTATCAGGTTATGTTGCAACTGGCGCTGCTGACCTAGGGAGAAATATCATCGGCGCAGGCGTCTCTGGTTATTACGCAGCAAAAGAGTGGCTCTCCGGTAGTTCTGATTTATCTGAGGCAGCTCAAGGGATGTCGATTCGAGAGCGCGGTGCTTTTTTCGCTGCAGCACTATCGAGTGCGGCTGAAGCTGGCGCAGAACAAGCAGAAACTTTCGTACGACAGTATGGTGATGAGTTTCATCACTTGGCTGTGCAAACGGCAAAGCAAGAACATGGTCTTCATTCGGAGGCTGCGGCACAACTATTTGCTTCTTCCATTTTGGGTGCAAGTGATGGAAATGAAGAAGTATATCGGGAACAGCTTCGGCAGGAGATGGGAGATGATGATTTAGCTAACAAAACGGCAGAAATCATCGAAGCATCCGCAGGAGCAGGACGTGAACAGGCTGGAGGCTACTTGATTCCTGTTTCACGTTATTTTGCAGTTAAGCAAGGAGGTGGTTCGTGAATACAGCACTGGTCCAATTGAAACTTCGGGAACGCCAGCTTCTGGAGGAACTTGAACAAGTATGGGCAAGCATGGATAACCTGTCGGAAGCTTATGAAGTGTGCGGCCCTATCACTCCGCTCTTGGTTATCAATACACTGAAATTGATGATGCTGGAAGGATACGGTGATTGGCTTGTAACTTCAGTGGAGCGAACAGATGATGCCCTGGTGACTGACGCTGAAGCCTTAAAAATTGCCAGTAAGGAAAGCGGTATTTGTCCGTACTTATTGAGGGGAACGCTCAGTCGAGCCCAGCGCTTTCCTGTGCTGGCTTACAGAGAAGGCAAACTAATCCTTCGAGTTGAAGGTTGATCACAGGAGGAAATGTGTGGGATTGTAATAAGTCCCACACTAAAATGGCGTGTTTACATTGGGCGGATGCTGAAGTTTCTAACATGAAAATGCCCCCATTCCTGATTAGAGCTTTTGCTCACCCTATACTCATCTAGTTGTGCATTGAATAATGCGCACTCGGATTTATATTTGCTTTACGATATACTGATTAACAGCAAACTAGTTGTATATTAAGAGAATTGTTACTTTGAAGAGCTCAGTGTTAAGCAGTAGAGTGGATATCACACAGCAAGGCTTTACTAGCGCCATCGTTTAACGAGCGACACTATAGAGAACAAAGGAAATTTAATGTTTACAAGAATCAAATTAGATAATTTCAAGGCATGGCGAAGTTCTGATGATGTTAACTTTTCTCCGGTAACACTGTTGCTTGGTGAAAACTCAACAGGGAAGTCGAGCCTCTTACAAAGTCTGTTGCTAATGAAACAGACTGCGACATCTCCAGATAGAACCATTCACTTAAATCTCGGAGGTGATGAGGCTAATGACTATGTAGATATGGGCTCATTTGAAGACTTATTAACAAAAGATCCTAAAAGCCGGAAAATTTCTATTGAAATGGATGTCGATGGAAAACAAGGTAGAAGTTTTCTGAAAGTTGACTATAAACAGGATTCAAAGCAAAGCCCAGTAATTGATCTACTTCAACTCAGTAATGATGGCAAAGATTGGTATAGAGCCCAACGTTCGGATAAGGGGGCTTTTAATATTTATTTGCCTAATGAAACTCGAACTAGTCTGAAGAGTAGGGAGTATTCGCCTGAACGTGGTGTATCGTTTTCTAAAGACGCACTTTACAATATGGGGCCAAGTGGAAGTGACGTAGAAGATATCAGCTTGTCGATCATAAGAGAACTTGAAGCTATCTCTTACTTAGGCCCACTTAGAAGCAAGCCTAGAAGAACATATATATGGAATAGAACTCGACCTGGAATCATCGGCGTTGATGGTAACGAGGCAGTTTTTGCATTGTTAGCTAGTAATAATACCTCAGGAAAAAAGAGCGATGGCTTAGTTGACGCTGTATCAAAATGGCTTAAGAAAATGCGCATCGCCGATAAGCTAGAGGTCAAACATATTGGTGCTGGTAACTACAACATACTTGTTCATCGAGATGGTGTGGCGGCCAATTTAATCGATGTTGGAACAGGTGTTTCACAAGTGCTTCCCGTCCTTGTATTGGCATATTTCGCCCCTGAAAAGTCGACGATTATCTTAGAAGAGCCTGAAATCCATTTGCATCCTCTTGCTCAGTCATTGCTTGCTGAATTGTTTTTGGAAGTTAGCTCAGAACGTGGTGTTCAATTTATAGTTGAGACACATTCCGAACACTTATTCAGGCGTATGCAGACTTTAGTTGCTACCCAAAAAGCAACGCCAGATCAATGTGCAATGTATTTTGTTGAGCGTGAAGCATCTGATGCTGTATTGAAAACTCTGAAGATGGATAAGTTTGGGCGAATTGATGAATGGCCAAAGAACTTCTTTGGCGATGCTACCGGTGAAGTGAAAAAACAAGCCCAAGAGACAATGCAACGAATGAAAGCAGAGAGGGCTCGCCCATGAGTAGGCAGGTGATTGATACTAACGTGCTCATTGTTGCAAGTGGAGAGCACCCAGAGTCCCCTTTTCGTTCAGAAAATCATCCAGTTGAAGATCCTTCTGAAGCTGAAAAGGTCTTTGAATGGTTAGCATCATTTGAGGCTGGAGCAGATCGAATGGTCATTGATACTGATTGGGAGATTCCCAAAGAATATTCAAATAAACTGACGGAACAAGACTATGGGCAGCGTGTGTTTTTTGAAAAACTCTCTAAAAATCAAGTTGATTTTGTCGATATTGAATGGGATGCCAATCCTGCTCACACTGCAAAAGTTGCCGTTCTAAACGAGCCTTTAAAAACAGTGATTCATGACCTGGCGGATACTAAAATCGTGGCGGCTTGTCTTAAGGCAAATGAAGACGAACCTGAATGCAAGATAGTTAATGCTTGCGATACTGATTGGTATGATTGGGAGACAGAGTTAGTTGCCGAACGCGTTCATGTTCATCAACTTATTGATGATTGGAACAAACAGAACTGGGAAAAAAAGAGAGCGAAGTGATGCCTGAGTTTTTCCGATTTCCTCATACTCCCCACATCGCTTGGTTAGGTGGTAGGGAACCCAGGGATGATAAGCTAATGTCACCATTAGAAGTGGAATCTTTCCTATCCTCCGAGCTAGTTATTGAAGAGAAAATCGATGGGGCTAATGTAGGTTTCTCAATTGATCAGCATGGGGACTTAAGAGCGCAAAATCGAGGCGCTTGGATAGATCAGGGCGTAGGTGGTCAGTTTAAGCATTTGTGGAAATGGATAAAACAATATGAACATCAACTTAAACTAGCGCTTGATAAAGACCTAATACTGTTCGGTGAATGGTGTTATGCCGAGCATTCAATTGGTTATGAAGAGTTACCTAATTGGTTTATTGGTTTTGATCTCTTTAGTCGCTCAGAAAACAAGTTTTATTCCGTTAACAGAAGGAATAAGGTTCTAGCGGCTGTAGGTATACCCATTATTGCACCGTTGGCGCGAAGAAAAGTAAATCTCAATGACTTGAAAACAATGTTAAATAATCCGTCAGCTTATGGTTCTAATAAAATCGAAGGTGTTTATTTAAGGAAAGATAAAGGGGAGTGGCTTGAAAAAAGAGCTAAATTAGTAAGGGGTGATTTCACCCAAACCATTGACGAACACTGGTCTAGAAAGCCTTTAATCCCAAACAAAATTCAGTGTTAATTTTAAATTGAATCGAGAGAGACAGTGGCAAAAATTTTGACTCTGCAAACAATATTCACTATCAATACCAGCACTAAGTTAGGAAACTTTCCATACCTTTTGTTATTTATGGGTTGCTAATTTAGTAAACCCACTTGCATACTTGTGTCCACCTTTGACCAAGTTTAATAATATTTCACTTTATTGATGGATATTCAGTTATCACACTTTTTGGAAGTATTATGCTCTGTGGGATAACTCAGAAATGTCAAAAAGAGAGTTAAGTTGATAATGATGCTTCATTTCTTCTTTACTTACAGGAAGACTGAAAGGAAAGACGCTGCATAACGCAAATTCTTTCAATAAGGGATTCCCCGCCAGTCAGATCCTGTATCCGAAGCATCAGGAGTGGGAACACTCACACTTTCCTGGTCATCAAGGTCTGCCGATTCTAGAAAACTGTCATCTTGTGAATCAGCGTCACTGCAACTCCTGCTCGCAAAGATACTGATAAGAATAGTTAATGGGATTAAGGACAAAATAAGCCCCCCGCCTCCCGCAACTTTGTATGCAACGAACAAAGTTGCCAGCACTATGCCCCATCCAAATATACGTTTCATATTGAATACCTCCGGTCATTCTATGACCAATATTTCATTATTGCCTGAAATTGCAAGTCATCAAAGCATCAAAAAATAATGCTGTAAAAAAACACAGTGTTTGGTGTTGCATATCTGAGCTCTCATGATAGAAAGAAATTGAAACCCTAATTTTATCGTAGGAGATATGTGATGAAGAACACTAAGAAAAGCAAACAGGTCTGGTTCGTTGCCGCCCTCTTTACCTTGTCTGTCGCGTCGCTGATTACACTGGACGGAGTGGAGCGAAGCGATTGGCTTTATGTGGCTGCTCTTCCGGCGGTGATGGCGGTGCTGTGGATGCAATACCGGAAGTTGTTCGCCAACAGCAAGGAAGCCTGACAATGGAGAAAAACACGGATTATAAATCAGGATGGCTGGGACGATGGATAGCCGCCCGCCACATGGCTCTGGCTGGCTATATCACCAAGATCATCATGATAGAGACGGGTTTGACGTATAAACAGGTACGTAGGTTATATCAGGACATCGAAAACGATGGATACGAGCTTGAGCGTAGATCGCGTACATTCCGTGGTGGAGCCACGCTTATCCACAGTCACACCTCCAAGATTCAGGCATCACTGCTGATGCAGCTTTACCGCAATATTGGTGGCGAGGATGTGATCAGATCGATTGATATCAAGGCGCTGAACAAGGCGTTTCGCATGTATCACGCCATTCGCAAGGAGGTACCTGGAATGAAGGGTGCTCGATGGGCTCCCTTCGATATCACCGATGCCTGGTGCTTGGCATCCGAGCTCAGATGTGGTGATGCCATGCTTGAGGAGTGCGGTAATTGCGAATGCACGTACTTTACCTCGGTCAACCAAAGGACCTGCGTGGAGTGTCCTTTTTGCGTCGCCGATAAGAGTAAAGCCGCGTGATTTTCCGCAATTGGGCAGTTTGGCGTAGGAGGTTTATTACTTCAGCCGAATAGCATGGTTCTCAAGATTTTATTGAGAGCCATGCTATGAGAAACCAAACACTCTTCATGAGAACGGTGGCCTCGCTGCTGACGGTCACAATGTCGGTACTGCCGACCCATGCATACGCCACCGGCGGTCAGAATCCGGACATCTCCTCCGTTGGGAAAGAAGCCCAGGCCTTTGGTCAAGACCTCGCCAACTCGTTCAGAGCCAACTCTGGTTCGGTCCAAAACGGCACGATCTCGATGCCGACGCTGAAAGACGGTCAATTCCAGGTGAATGGCGGAAGCCAGATCAATGTGAATGACCTGTTTCCAGGAACCAGCGGCGGTGACGGCCAACCCGAGAGCTACTATTTCCCGGATGCCAACAAACCCGATGTTGACATGCTCCAGGGTATTTATGATTCCGGCGACGACATGGACGACGTGGGCAACAGCGCCAAAGGGGCTCTTTGGTCCGACGCGAATAGCGCCGATCCATCCATCTCAGGCGCCGCCTACAAAGTGCTCCTCGATGCGGCCAACCGCTCGCGTCCTGACTTTACCAATGATCCGATGCTGAACCTCAGCAAGAAGACCTACGAGGACATGGATCTGATTGCCGGAGGATTCGGAGATTGTTCCGCCGAGACAACGATCAACCAGGGCACGATTAACGCCCATATTCCGGAGTACGAACGCTGTCAGCGTGTTGTGGACCAGAGCGCGGATTGCGAGGTCGTCCACGACTACGATGCCTCGGTGGTAAAGCACTACGATGGTCCATACAATCTGAAATCCTGTGGCGAGGGATGTACCGAACTGTGGATTGGCCGGGTGGGCGACAACTACTGGGGTGGAAACTGTAAGATCTACGAGGAATTCACGCGGGTCCAAGTCAGTAACCCTGACGCCATCGTGTCCGCAACGCTTGAATACGCCAAGTGGGACGACTACATGCAGGTCTGGGTGGGGAAATCCGGCCAGGAAACCAAGGTCTGGCAGGGGCCGAACAACAACTTCCCGCCAGAGACAGCGGGTAAGTGTGAGCTCTCCACGAGTTGGGAGCGTAATCCGAATGTCGATGTGACCCCATACTTCAAGAACGTCAATGACGGCGATGTCGTGACATTCAAGATCAGGGTTTCTGTCACTGGCAATGGCGAGGGGTTTGGCCGTATCAGAATCCACTACGACCCGGCCAAAGCCATCACCAAGGATGAATGGTCTCCGCAAAGCTGTATAGACTCGGCCAAAGGCGTCATCGACGGTTTCGCAGAGGGCGAGATTGCCTGCATTGACGACCCGACGGATGCGAGCGGCTGCACCGTTATCAACGGCATCAAAATCTGCGAGTCCCAACTCAAACCGTCACCGCTACCTGGTATTCCAAAGCTCTGCAAGAAGGTCCGAGTAAAAGCCGATTACGATTTCTATAAGGGGCAGATGGAATGCTGGATCGATCCCCAGGATGAGATCCATTGCCCGGTCAACTCGGGCGGTAATCTCAATAGCTGTACCGAATTCGAGAATAACCCGCAGTGCGGATTTATCAGCTCCAAGTGCGTGGATGGGGCCGAGGGTGCATCCGGCACCTGCTACGTGCATGAAGATACCTATGACTGCGGTACCGATGTCGCGATCCCGACACTGGAGAAGGAAACCGAATACCAGTGCGGTGGCCCCATCCGCTGCATGGGAGACGATTGTCTTGACGTGACAAAGACCCAGAGCGCGGACTTCGCACGCGCTACGGCACTGCTCAACGCAGCGCAGTTCATGACCCAAGATATGAGCTGTACCGGGCTGGACGGCGACAAACATCCCACTGGCGATGAGAACGTTATTTGTTCCGCCTTTGCCGGTGAAGCCAGCGAGTGCAAGATCGCCGTGGGCGGGGTGTCGGATTGCTGCGAGAAGCCATCCAATATCTCGCTCGCCGACTATCTGAACCTGATCATGGCCGTGCCAAAGCTCGACGGTGCCATCATGGCGCTTGGGTCGGAAACCAACCCATCGGCGATCAAAGGCGCCTACCAGATCCTCCGGGAGCCGGTATTGGAAGGCTGGACGGAGGTTACCAAGCCCTTCGCCAGTTACATCGAAAATATGTCTGGCGCGGTCGATTCCTTCTATCAACCCGTGGAGCAATTCGTTGACGAACTGATTGACCAGTTAACGGAACAAGTCAAAGAGGTCATGGCCGATGTCATGAAGTCCCTCGGGAAGGATGCCGCCACTCAAGAGGCCGCTGCCGGAGGTGCAGGGAAATTGGCCCAGGAAAGCTTGATGGAAAGCGCCGCAACCTGGTTGAGCACCGCCATGACTATCTACACGGTCTATGTCGTGGCGATGGTCATGATCCAGATGATTTATAAATGTGAGGAGGATGAGTTCACTATGAATGCCAAGAGGGCTCTCAAGAACTGTTCCTATGTCGGCTCTTACTGCAGGTCCAAGGTGCTCGGAGCTTGTGTCGAGAAACGCGAGGCTTACTGCTGCTTCAACTCGCCGCTATCTCGCATCATCCAAGAGCAAGTACGTCCTCAACTGGGTGAGTCCTTTGGTGATCCGAAGAACCCGCAGTGTGGTGGCATCCCTCTGGATAAAATCGCCGAGATTGACTGGAGCAAGGTCAACCTGGACGAGTGGCTTGGGATTCTGCAACAGAACGGCAAGTTTCCGGACCCGAGCTCGCTAAACCTCGACAGCCTGACCGGAGCCGGTAGTGACTTCAACATTGACGGTAGCCGTAAGAACGCCCGGGAAAGGACACTGGAACGCTTGAACGGCGTCGACGTAGATAAGGCCCGGCGCGACTTGGCGTCCGAGATCTTTCCCGACTTGAATAGCAAGTAGATGTAGGCTTGAGAATGGTGCGGATTCGACTTTGACATGTGAAAGTTGGTGATTGAAACGATAAGAGCCACGTAGTGGCTCTATTTCGCGCTATCTGTTGCTATACACGTAGAGGTTAAGGACAGGATATTGACTTCATTTGTCTACGAGTAGAGCCGATGCCTCGTTTCTCAGAGCAGTCCTAAGCTATCCATTCAGTGGCTATTCATCCCCCGCTGTCTCTGAAGTAAATTAAACTTCTCATGTACACGATTAGGAAAGAGCTCAGTATAAATCTGCCAAAGTGTATTCAGATTCCTGTGGCCTGTTACTTGGGCTACTTCTTCAATTGAAAACCCTTGCTCAAACAGTCGGCTGGCACCTTCACGGCGAAGGTCATGATAACGAAGATCCTCAATGCCTAGTTTACTCCGGATGCGCTGAAATCCCGCAGATACACTCTTACTGTTGTAGGGAAAGATACGCGTATCGGTCTTAGGTTGACGCTGCAGTATGTCCCATGCTTCGCCCAGAAGCGGCACCCACATGTGGTTTCCTTCCTTTTTGCGCGGATCTTTTCTGTCTCTCACTTTCACTGCTTTGCTTTGTTCGTCAACGTCATCCCAAAGGATTTTGCAGACTTCGCCAATTCGCATACAGCTCAAAATCGAGAAGTCCAGAATATCCAGGAAAGGAATATGAGCTGCTTTGTGATTCTGTCGTTTCTTCAGTTCAGTTCTGATCTGATCCAGCTCGAAAGAGCGAGGTCGTCGGCTCCTTCGTTCTGATTTTGCAATCAGGCTGTGCTGGTAAAGTGTGTAGTACGACTCTTGAATTATTGTATCGTCGATATCGATGTTGAACACTGGCTTGGCAGATTTGAATACACTGCGTAGGTAGGAGATATCACCAGCGATGGTTTGAGGTTTTGCCCCTGATGCTTTGCGATCTTTGCAATGCGAAACCAGGTCGGCAACAGTCAGTTTATCGGCACGGATTTTTGCAAGATCGGTATCCACCAACATATTTAAGCCATATCTTTTTGATCTGCCGATTTTTTCAGAGGTTAGTGGCTCGTTGAGATACAGCAGGATGACTTCTCTGATGGTTGGGTGATCTGTTCTCCCTGGAATTCCGTGCGCTTCCAGTTTGGAAACCAGCATCGTGCCCCATTCTTTCGCGTCTGCTTTTTTCCCGAAAGTACGTGATTCGCGATATACTACGTCATTGCCTTTTTTGACCCGGACAACACAGCGATAGCGTAGTGCGCCTTTACTGGTCTTGCGTTTTTCAATAGTGAAGCTGGCCATCGCCGGGCACCTTTTGGTTGTTTGGTCACGTGCCCCATATCATATCGGGATACATATGGGGCACGCAATGCTTAAAAATGATTGAGATTAGTGAAGAATGAACCAGAAACAAACACAAGATAAATCTTTGCAAGACATGGTCTTATCTAGTAATATTGATTTGTCAACGAGTCGTCGATTTAGCGTGGCACCCATGCTCGATTGGACGGATCGTCACTGCCGTTATTTCCATCGTCTGTTGTCGCAGCATGCGCTGTTGTACACCGAGATGGTGACGACGGGGGCGATTATTCATGGTAAAGGGGATTTTCTTTCTTATAACGAGGAAGAGCATCCGGTGGCGTTGCAGTTGGGTGGCTCGAATCCGGCGGATCTGGCGCATTGTGCCAAGCTGGCGCAGGAGCGCGGTTACGATGAAGTGAACCTGAATGTCGGTTGCCCGTCGGATCGTGTACAGAACGGCCGCTTTGGCGCGTGTCTGATGGGCGAAGCGGATCTGGTGGCTTTGTGCGTGTCGGCTATGCGTGAAGTGGTCGATATTCCGGTGACAGTGAAAACCCGGATTGGGATTGATGAGCAGGACTCTTATCAGTTCCTGGTCGATTTTGTCGGTACTGTGTCTGAAAAAGGCGGCTGCGATAACTTCACCATTCATGCCCGGAAAGCCTGGCTGAGTGGCCTGAGTCCGAAAGAAAACCGTGAAATTCCGCCGCTGGATTACCCGCGAGTGTATCAGCTGAAGCAAGATTTTCCGCACCTGACTATGGCGATTAACGGCGGGGTGAAAACGCTGGCCGAGATCCAAGCCCATCTGGAGCATCTTGATGGCGTCATGGTCGGACGCGAAGCGTACCAGAATCCGTATCTGCTGGCGGAAGTGGATCAGCAGTTATTCGGCAGTGAACGTCCAGTCATCAAACGCCGGGAGGTGGTTGAAGCCATGTATCCGTACATTGAGCGTCAGCTGGCGAACGGTTCGTACCTGGGTCATATGACCCGTCATATGCTGGGGTTGTTCCAGAATATGCCGGGCGCACGTCAGTGGCGCCGGCACATCAGCGAGAATGCGCACAAGCCGGGTGCGGGCATTGAAGTGGTTCAGCAGGCACTGGATAAAATTCCTGCCCATCTGGATGTGTGATGACCCTGCAAGATATAGTGAGTTTGACCACACGTTATCGTCAAATTTGCTAACTTAGCCTGTAACGCCGCGATCTGAGAACGCGGCGTTTTTGTATCTGATTGAAAAACAAGTGTTTGCTGGATGACTGAATATTGGCCCGAAACCTGCAGTTAACCAGCAGCAATGCAGGAAAGGAGCAGAACGGGTTCTGTTACCTACGTATGTGAGTGGAGAGACTGGAATGGTAGAGTTTTTATTTTTGCTGGTGTTTGCCGGTGTGCTGGTCATGACAGGGATCAGTTTGATGGGCATGGTTGTCGCGATAGCTGCCGGTTTTGCGGTCATGGCACTGGCGGGTTTATTAGGCGTGGTGATTAAACTGCTGCCATGGATTATTTTGATTGCAGTTGCTGTCTGGTTGTACCGCGGAGCACGTCGCGAGTCGTTGATTCGCTCGTCGCGTCCTCGTGATATGCATAGACGCAAATATTAGCATGTTCAAAAAGTGAGCTTGAGCCAAATCCCTGATTCCCGGCGATGAAATGCAGTTTTATTACATAGCATCTGGTATAGTCTGGCGCAGAAAAATCAAAGCACAATGATAAAGAGCGGAGACTCAGAAATGAAAAAAAACATGCTTTCAGCAGCGGCCGTCGCAGTGGCAATTGCAGCAGCAGTACCTGCTCAGGCAGACATGCTGCTGGGCGGTACAGTAGGCGCGGATGCCTGGATGAGCAGCGCTGAAATTAACGATGCAGTAGACGGTGGCGACAAAACCATTCCTTCATTTTATGCATCGTTTGAACATTTTATTCCACTGATTCCGAACGCACGTATTGCTTACGCCAATGTAGAATCGGATGCGGTGGCATTTAAACAAACTGACTTTACGCTGTATTACGAGATTCTGGATAACGATCTGGTTGCGGTGGATGTGGGTGTGTCACTGATTAAATTCGGTGACGGCGAGTACAATGCTCAAGGTCACATGCAGACGTTTGATGATGAGTGGCAGCCAGCGATTTACGGTAATGCCGAAGTCGGTATTCCTATGACACCACTGGCGGTATTTGTGGAAGGTAACGTTGGTAGCTTTGATGATACCAGCACGCTTGATGCTAAAGCGGGTATGAAGTTCACCATTCCTTTGGTGGCGGCGGATCTTAATCTGCGTGGCGGATACCGCGTGATGGATTACGATTTCGATGCGATTAATAATCCTGCTGGCAGCAAAGTGAAGCTGGACGGATTCTTTGCCGGTGTTGAAGTCGATTTCTGATCGGTTTAGCGCTGTTGAACAAAGCCATGCTAAACGCATGGCTTTTTTGTTGCCTGTTTGCTGAGTTATAGGCCATTTTTAAAGTGGGCATTGATGCAGGAATCAGGCAGATGACAATTACCGAGTTACAGCGTTTATATGCGGACAGCGAAATAGTGGAAGCTGTGATTGAGCCTTCACTGCAGGCCAACGGCTGGGTGGTCGAATTTCGTCATCGCCGTGGTGGCTTTGTCACCCTGACTGACGGCTCAGGCAGTGAAAAGTGCTACAGGGACATAGACACAGCCACTGAACGTGCCTTTGAGGTGGGTTTTCATCAGGTCCGTATTGCCGATCATTTCTGAATGCCGCGGCGCCTGATCCTCCGGATTGGGCGTCTTTGTGCCGCTTAATTTGCTAACCTTCTGCTTTTCTCTTCCAAAAAGTTATAAAACATTCTTATCTATTCTTTCTTGTTATTTCGTCGAGTAGCTAATCTACCCTTACGCAATGTAAAGGGATCGTCGTGTCATGTTACTTAAGGAACTCTCGGCTTTAGCAAGCCCTCTCAATGATCAGCAGATCGGTCAGCTGCAACAGACAGTCGCAGAGCTGTCACCACAGCAACTGGCTTGGATCAGCGGTTATTTCTGGGGATTAAGTCAAACCCAAACGGCGGGCCAGCAGCCTGCCGGTCAGCCCATCGCCGCTGTAGCAGCGAAACCGGCTGGCAAACTTACCATTATTTATGCCTCTCAGACGGGGAACGCCAAAGGCGTTGCTCAGGCGCTGAAGGAAGAAGCGGTTGCGGCCGGTATCCAGGCTGACGTGTTTGCCTCTGGCGATTACAAAGGCAAAAACCTGGCCAAAGAAACCCACGTGATCATCGTGGCCTCAACCCACGGTGAGGGTGAAGCGCCGGATGATGCCATGGAACTGCATGAATTCCTGCAGTCCAAGCGTGCGCCTAAGCTGCCGAATCTGAACTATGCCGTACTGGGTCTGGGTGACTCCAGTTATGAATTCTTCTGCCAGACGGCCAAAGATTTTGACAGCTACCTCAGTAAGCTGGGTGCCAAACCGTTTGTGGATCGTATCGACTGTGATGTTGATTACGATGCCCCGGCCGCCGAGTGGCGCGCCAAGGCGCTGGAGACCATCAAAGACGAACTGCTGGGCGGCAATGATGCCGAAGTGGTTCAGTTGCATGTGGCTCAAAACGCGACAGCGGCTGTTTCTCAGTACAACAAGCAAAATCCGTATGCGGCAGAGCTGCTGGTCAGTCAGAAGATTACCGGTCGTGACTCCGGTAAAGATGTCCGTCATGTGGAAATCGATCTCGGTGAATCTGGTCTGACTTATCAGCCGGGTGATGCGCTGGGTGTTTGGTATGACAATGATCCTGCCCTGGCTGAAGCGCTGGCTGCGAAAGTCGGCCTCAGCGGCGACGAAAGCGTGGAAGTGGACGGCCAAGCCTACAGCCTGAAAGACGCACTGGTTTCTAAATACGAAATCACTGCTGCTAACCCACAGCTGGTGACCAAGTTCGCTGAACTGTCTGGCAGCAAGAAGCTGCAGAAGCTGGTGGAAGACAAAGACAAACTGCGAGAGTACGCAGCCAATACTCAGGTGATTGATGTCTTTGCCGAGAAGAAAACCCAGCTGAGCGCCGAGCAGTTGCAGGGTTTACTGCGCCGTTTGACGCCGCGCCTGTACTCTATTGCTTCCAGTCAGGAAGAGGTGGGTGAAGAAGTGCACCTGACGGTTGGTCTGGTGGAATATCAGCAAGGCGAAGAAAGCCGCTTTGGTGGTGCTTCCAGCTTCCTGTCGCACCGTCTGGAAGAAGGCGGCACGGTGCGTGTGTTTGTTGAAGGCAACAATAACTTCAAACTGCCGGCCAATGATAATACCCCGGTAATCATGATTGGCCCGGGCACAGGGATCGCGCCATTCCGCGCTTTTGTGCAGGAGCGTGATAACCGCGATGCCGAAGGGAAAAACTGGCTGTTCTTTGGCGACCGTACCTTTACCCAGGACTTCCTGTATCAGGTGGAGTGGCAGAAGTACCTCAAAGACGGCATTCTGACCAAACTGGATGTGGCTTTCAGCCGCGATCAGTCAGAGAAAGTGTATGTCCAGCACCGTATTCTGGAAAATGCGGCAGAAGTTTGGCAATGGCTGAAAGACGGCGCACATATTTACGTGTGCGGCGATGCCAACCGGATGGCAAAAGATGTGCATGACGCACTGATCACTGTTGTCGAGCAGCAGGGCGGCAAGAGCCGCGAAGATGCCGAGCTGTATTTGAATGATTTGCGTAAAGCCAAACGCTACCAGAAGGATGTGTACTGATGACTGAGAAACTGTCCGATAACGAACGCCTGAAACGCGAGAGTAACTTTCTGCGCGGGACCATTGAGCAGGATCTGCAGGACCGCATTACCGGTGGCTTTACGGCAGATAACTTCCAGCTGATCCGTTTCCACGGGATGTATCAGCAGGATGACCGAGATATCCGTCCTGAGCGCCAGAAGCAGAAACTGGAACCTTTGCACAACGTCATGCTGCGTGCCCGTATGCCGGGAGGCATCATCACCCCGCAACAATGGCTGGCGATTGATAAATTCGCGCAAGACAAAACCATGTACGGCAGTATCCGTCTGACCACCCGCCAGACGTTTCAGTTCCATGGTGTACTGAAGCCGGATATCAAGCTGATGCACCAGACACTGAACGAGTACGGTATCGACTCGATTGCCACCGCTGGTGACGTCAACCGTAACGTGCTGTGTACCTCGAATCCTGTGGAGTCAGAACTGCATCAGCAGGCGTACGAATGGGCGAAGAAGATCAGCGAGCATCTGCTGCCTCAGACCCGTGCTTATGCGGAGATCTGGCTTGATGGTGAAAAAATTGAAGGGCATCAGGATCAGGAGCCGATCCTGGGTTCGAATTACCTGCCGCGTAAATTCAAAACCACAGTGGTGATCCCGCCGCAGAATGATGTGGACGTGCATGCGAATGACCTGAACTTTGTCGCGATTGCCGAAAACGGTCAGCTGATCGGCTTTAACGTGCTGGTGGGCGGCGGTTTGGCCATGACCCACGGTGATACCACGACGTATCCGCGTCGCGCCGATGACTTTGGTTTCGTGCCACTGGACAAAACGCTGGATGTTGCCGCCGCGGTGGTGACCACGCAACGTGACTGGGGTAACCGCTCAAACCGTAAGAACGCGAAAACCAAATACACCCTGGATCGTGTCGGTGTTGACGTCTTCAAGGCGGAAGTGGAGAAACGTGCCGGTATTACCTTTGAAGCCAGCCGTCCTTACGAGTTTACTGATCGCGGTGATCGCATCGGTTGGGTGGATGGCATTGACGGTAAATATCACCTGACGCTGTTCATTGAAAACGGCCGAATTCTGGATTACCCGGGCAAACCGCTGAAAACCGGTGTGGCCGAGATTGCCAAGATCCACAAAGGGGATCTGCGCATGACATCCAATCAGAACCTGATCATTGCCGGCGTGGCCAAAGAAGACAAAGCGACGATCGAAAAGATCGCCCGCGATCATGGCTTGATTGACGACGGTGTCAGCGTACAACGTCAGAATTCAATGGCGTGTGTATCGTTGCCAACCTGTCCGCTGGCGATGGCGGAAGCCGAGCGTTTCTTGCCTGAATTCGTCACCGATTTCGAAGGCTTGCTGGAAAAACACGGCCTGGGTAAAGAGGAGCACGTGATTTTGCGCGTGACCGGCTGTCCGAATGGCTGTGGCCGCGCCATGCTGGCAGAAATTGGTCTGGTGGGTAAAGCGCCGGGGCGTTATAACCTGCACTTGGGCGGTAATATTAACGGCACACGTATTCCTAAAATGTACCGTGAAAATATTACTGTTGATGAAATCATGAGTGAACTGGATCAACTGGTGGGCCGTTGGGCAACCGAGCGTGAGGACGGTGAAGGCTTCGGTGACTTTACGATCCGTAGCGGCATCATTGCACCTGTTGAAGTCTCTGTAAGGGATTTTTATGCCTAAATGTGCGTTGGCGGATTTGCTGAGTGCCACCAAAGTGGAGCAGATCCTTCAGCTGGCGGAAATTAACGCCGAGCTGGAGCAGATGACAGCCCAAGAGCGGGTTCGCTGGGCGCTGGAATTTTTGGATGGCAACTTTGCGTTAGCCTCCAGTTTTGGTATCCAGTCTGCGGTCATGCTGCATCTGGTGACTCAGGAGTCACCCAATGTACCTGTGATTCTGACAGACACGGGATACCTGTTCCCTGAAACCTATCAGTTTGTCGATTTTCTGACCGAGCGACTGAATCTGAATCTGAAAGTGTACCGTTCAGAGCTCAGTCCTGCCTGGCAGGAAGCACGCTACGGCCAGCTGTGGACTCAGGGTGTTGATGGCATTAAGCAGTACAACAAAATGAACAAGGTGGAGCCGATGCGCCGTGCACTGGAAGAACTGGCGGTGAAAACCTGGTTCTCTGGCTTGCGTCGGGAGCAGTCATCCTCCCGTGCAACCTTGCCGGTACTGGCGATTCAGAACGGTAAATTCAAATTCCTGCCTTTGATCGATTGGTCAGAGCAGGATATTGATGAATACCTGCTGAAACATGATTTGCCTTACCATCCGTTATTGGCTCAAGGCTATCGTTCTGTCGGTGATGTTCACACCACAGTGAAGTGGGAGCCGGGCATGAAAGAAGAAGAAACCCGTTTCTTCGGCCTGAAGCGGGAATGCGGGCTGCATGAAGATGATGCAGAGAGCGACGGCTCAGGGATCTAATCCGACAGCTTTACATTGCGCAAATAAAAAACCTGAGCGGGAAACCGGTCAGGTTTTTTTATGGGGAATCAGAAAATTGACCTGAGTCTGACAGCTGAAAAAGGTGAAATCGTTACGCTCGCTGCCCGGTATCAGGTGGTGATTCAGCTGGCTGGTGTCCAGATTTTGGTCAGGGTATCAATCAGGCCGGCACTGGCGCCCTGCGTGCCTAAAAATTGGGTGATAATGGGAACGAACTGACTGATCATGCTGGCATCTAACCCTAATGCGGTGAACACAGGGCCCAGCGCGTCCATATTATTCAGCATGCCGCCCAGTCCGGCAGGAATCGCGTCCATCAGGTTTTCTGATCCCGGGATCAGTTTGGTCAGCTCAGTAGCCTGATCGCCGCTTAACTGGCTGGCGGCCATGGACAGCAGCGCACCGGCACCGCCCGCAGCCTGTTCAGTACTGACACCGAGTTGATCGGTCAGCATACTGGCGAGGGGGTTATCGGCCAGGGCTTCCATTTTATCGTCACCGCCGCCGAATAAGTCGGACAGGCTAAAAGCGTGGGCGGCAGGGCTAAGGGCCAGACAGGCCAGTAATGGCATTGCAGCCAGCCAAAAGCGTTGGAATAGAGCTCGGGTCATAGTGTTCTCCTTGGAATCGTGATGAGGTTTTCCCGTGGGGAAGGCGTAAGCTACTCTAAGCGTAGTCTGGAAAAGAAAAAAGAGGGCGTTTGTCAGGTTATTGTCAGGGTATGTTGCTGATATGAGACAAAAAAACGGTGCCGAAGCACCGTTTTTCAGAAGGGGGGCAGGACTTACAGGATGTCCAGCAGCTCAACTTCGAAAACAAGTGCAGCGAAAGGTGGGATGGCAGCACCTGCGCCACGCTCACCGTATGCCAGGTTTTGCGGAATATACAGTTTCCACTTAGAACCGACAGGCATCATTTGCAGAGCTTCTACCCAACCAGCGATAACGCCGGTAACAGGGAATTCTGCTGGCTGACCACGGGATACTGAACTGTCGAATACAGTGCCGTCAGTCAGCTGGCCGTGGTAGTGAACACGTACTTGTTTGTCAGACGTTGGGATTTCGCCGTTACCTTCAACCAGAACTTCGTACTGAAGACCTGATTCGGTGACTGTTACTTCTGGACGCAGTGCGTTATCTTTGAGGAAGGCTTCGCCTTCAGCAGCGGCAGCTTTAGCCTGTACCTGACGAGCTTCTTCAGCGCGGGTGTGCAGATCACGCAGTGCGTCGTTGATGTCGTCTACAGCGATTTCTGGCATGTCGCCAGTCAGCGAGGTTGCGATACCTTTGGCAATGGCAGCAACGTTCAGGCCTTCCAGGCCACTTTGAGCCAGTTGCTGGCCCATTTGCAGACCAATACCGTAGCTCGCTTTAGTTTCAACTGTATCTAGTTTAACGTCAGACATAGTGTCGTCTCTTTATGTCGAGTGAATTAAGCGGGCAGGATAACAGTTTCAACCCTCAGGGGTAAACTTTTGTGAACAGAGGTCGCATCAAAGCGTGACCCTGAAGTTTTGGCGCAGAGTGATGGAGAGTAGTTGTTATGGGACAAGCGAAACGCCGTAACCGGAAGAAATCGGCCCCGGCCCTGCCACAGGTGTCGCTGACGAAGTGGAAAAGCCGGCTCAGCCAGCTGAACTGGCGGGAAGCAGGCCAGATGCAGTGGCAGAAGATCAGACTACGGGTCGAGCCCTATTGGCAGCAGTTGCCCGGCTTTCATCGCAAAGCATTAATGGTTCTGGCGCCTGTCGTACTGATCCTGTTCCTGTTGCCAGCTTCAGAACCCGAGCTAAAAATTCCCGGCAGCGAGCCTGTGCGTCAGGAAGTGGCACTGAATCTGGATGAGCCCGTGCCTTTACCTGTCGGCCAGCGTCCGGAACCGGCATCGCCGCCTCGTCCGGCAAAGACCACCGCTGTGGCGTCGCAAACCGCGGTGACGACGTCATCCTCTTCAGCGAAGACAACATCCCGGCAGTCCGCCTCTTCCGAAAACTGGCGGAGTTATGAAGTCCAGAAAGGGGAAACTCTGGCGACCATCTTCCGTGCCAAGTCGTTACCTTTGACCGATCTCTACGCCATTGCTGCGATTGAAGGTAAAGATAAACCGCTCAGTTACATAAAATCTGGCCAGTTATTGCGCTATAAACAACTGGCCAATGGTGATCTGGATGTGCTGCAGATTGAGAGCCGCGATGGCGATCCTGTGATGTTCTTTCGCCGCTCAGACGGTAGTTTCGCCCGCGGTCAGTAACGAAAAGGTCAGGCGGCTGCGGGGTCTTTCGTCAGCCGCATATCAATATGGGGAATGCCGTCTTCCAGGTATTCGTCAGAGCTTGGCTCAAAGCCAAAGCGCCCGTAATAACTCTGCAAGTGCGACTGTGCGCCGATTTCAATGTCCTGTCCCGGCCACAGTTGCTCGGCGTACGCCAGCCCTTGGGTGAGCAAAATATTGCCCATCCCTTTGCCCCGCGCCGCTTCCGCGGTAATCACCCGTCCGATACTGACACAATCGTAGGTTGTGCCTGCCGGTAATAGCCGCAGATAAGCCATCAGCATGCCCTTGTCATAAGCGATTACATGATGCACATCCCGAGCTTTGTCGTGGCCATCAAGTTCCGGATACGGACAGTGTTGCTCAACCACGAACACATCTACCCTGAGTTTCATGATGTCATAGAGCTGATCAGTGGTGAGCTGATCAAAGCGAAGGCATTGCCACTGCATTGATTATGTCCTTTTAGGGCTGCTGTTCCTGAGCACCAGCATAAAATGCGCGATGAAATCCCGCAACCGGCGTTTATTTCCCTGACGCGGCCAGATGGCGCTGCAGGCTGTCCAGCTGACTCAGTGACAGGTTCAGAAACGATGCCAGCTGTGGCGCTGTGATGTGTGTGGCCAGCTCACCGACGCTGTCTGTAAACAGGGCATAGCGTCGGGCCGGGCTGTACAGGCGCATGAACTGCTCTTTCTGTTCACGGAACAGCAACTGTCGCTCGACCAACGCCATATACAGGCCTGGCATGTCTTGGCGCCAGCCAAGGATCAGCTCAGCTGGCAGGGTCTGAATCAGACAGGGTGATAAGGTTTCCAGCAGATAGGGAGAGCCTTCATCGGTCAGCAGGCTTTCAAAGCCAATCAGCAGATCCTGCTCCCAGAAGAAATCTCTGCTGATGGTTTTGCCGTCTCCGGTGAGGTAGCAGGCATGGCACAGGCCATCAATCAGAAAAAACGCCTGTGATGCCAGTTCTCCCTGATTGATCAGCACATGCCGGGTAGGGAGCTCTAAGGGTTCGGCCAGCGACAGTGCCTGATCAATCGTGGCCTGATCGGCACCGTGCAGAGCCAGAAATTGCGCGAGTGGTGAAGTCATAGTCTTTTGTCGTTGTTGAGGTCTTCTTTATCTAGCTTACCAAAAAATACCGCGGCCATTGGCCGCGGTATCGGGACATCGTATAGGTTTTGATGTCAGTGTTGCAGGTCAATCCGGTAAACCGCAAAGCCGGCCGCATCAGTAGCCACTTGCTGCATCGGATACTGGCCTTTGTTTTTGATAAAGGATGCCGCTTTGTTGCTCGGTGAAGTTTCAAAACGGATATCCAGTGGTGTGTTGCTCTTAAGCGGAGCAAAGCGCCAGTTGTTGTCGGCACTCGGTGTCACCTGCCCTTTCTCTTTGCTGACCCGGCTGATGTAGCTGGCCAGCACAGTGCGGTTTTCGTCCGGCGCTGCAAAAGCGATATGCTGCTCGCCTGTGCCGGCAAACTTGCCACTGTAGGCGCGGTAATTGTTGGTCGCAATAATAAAGTTTTGGGCCGGATCAAGCGCTTTGCCCTGATAGGTCAGCTGTTGAATACGCTCAGCTTCCGGGTTGATCAGCTTGCAGTCACCATCGTAACGGGCGGGCTGTGAGACATCTATCTGGTATTGAACACCGTCAATCACATCAAAATTATAAGTACGGAAGTCTTCCCAGTTGATCAGCGACTGCGGTGCGCTTGAGCTGAGGTCGATCTGGTTAAATTGTCCGGCAGAGCACTCCAGCCACTCTTTGACTTCTTTCCCTGTCACTTTCAGCGCCACCAGGGTGTTGGGGTACAGGTACAGATCCGCTGCGTTGCGGAAGGTCAGCTGGCCGGCTTCCACTTCGGTGTAGTTGCCCGGATCGTTCGCCCGGCCGCCCGCCTTGAACGGGGCGGCTGCCGACAGCACAGGCAGGCCGTCTAAATCCGGATCGCCCTGAATAAAGCGCTCGACGTAATCTTTCTGTGCCAGGTTCACTATCTGTACGGTCGGATCATCCTGTACCAGCGCCAGATAGCTGTACATCACGTCACTGGCTTGACCGATTGGCTGGTTGACGAATTCTCGCGTTCCCTTGTGATCCGCCTTCACGGCTGCGACCAGTTTACTGTCCGCTGCTACCTGTGCTTTACCATCGGCAAATATCGGGCGGGCCTGGGTTTGACGCTCAGTCACCGTCCACTTGCCATTTTGCCGGGTCAGTACCAGATCGATCACCCCCAGATGATCGCCCCAGCGGCCGGGCATGACCGCCGCGACACCATTGATTGTGCCTTTGGCGATGTCCGTATTGGGCAGGCTGGCAAAGGTTTGGCTCGGAAAGACGGCGTGGGCATGGCCGAAAGCGATCGCATCAATGCCTTTCACTTCTGTCAGGTAATAAACCGAGTTTTCCGCCATCGCTTGGTAAGGATCGGCAGACACGCCAGAATGCGGAATCGCGACGATGACATCAGCGCCTTCTGCTTTCATCTTAGGCACGAAATAGTCAGCCGTTTGCTTGATGTCTCTGGCGCTGACTTTGCCTTCCAGGTTCTTTTTATCCCAGGTCATAATTTGCGGCGGCACAAAGCCGATGTAGCCTATCTTGATGTCATGCGCTGCGCCGTCGGTATCTTTCAGGCGATAGGTTTTAATCAGATAAGGGGTAAAGAGGTTTTCCCCTGTCTTGAGGTCGTAAACATTGGCATTGATATAGGGGAAGTTTGCGCCTTTTAATGCCGCTTGCAGGAAATCCAGCCCGTAGTTGAATTCATGGTTCCCTATGTTGCCGACTTCGTAATCGAGCGGGTTCATGGCTTTATAGACAGGGTGAACACTACCGTCTGCCAGACCTTTCGCCGCGATGTAGTCTCCCATCGGGCTGCCCTGAATCAGATCGCCGTTATCAACCAGCACACTGTTTGCAACTTCGCGCCTGGCCTGCTCAATTAGGGTTGCGGTACGGACCAGCCCGGTTTTCTCGGTTGCTTTATCTTTGTAGTAGTCGTAGTCCATGACATTGGCGTGAATGTCTGTGGTTTCAAGAATGCGCAGCTCAATAGTGTCTGCCAGTGCTGGAGCAGCAGCTGTTAGCAGTGCGCCCAGTATGGCAAGTGAAAGCGGTTTTGCTCTTAAGGACATGATTTCACCGTCTTTATGAAGAAGTTAACGCGCTAAAAGTAGCAAAAATACTGCCGCTGAAATGCAACCGCTTGTCAGATATGTGACCTGTGTGTGTTTCCTGGTCATATGCAATGGGGTCGTTTTAAAACTGCCGTGTTCAAGGGCAGGCAATTGATGTCAGAGTTAGATCTTAAAGGCATAAGATAAGCTTTTTTTGATGTAAAAAATCGAGAAAGTGATTGTTTTATACGGAGTTAGGAGAGATTCGCTGTCATATCCGGATGGATTGTTCACACAGGGCGGTTCAGTCCGCCAAGCTAAACTTTTGGGAATAAAAAATGAAATTTTAGAATTTCAGGTAATATCCTGCCCCGTCTATAGTGCTGTTACGTACAGAGAGTAAGAGCAGTGACTATGGACTATTTACCTATTTTTGCCGATTTAAAGCGTCGTCCATGCCTGGTGGTAGGCGGTGGAGAAGTGGCCTGGCGTAAAACCCGGATGCTGCTCAAAGCCGGTGCCGACGTTCGTGTCATTGCTCCTGAACTTAATGCCGATTTTCTGCAGGCGTTAAATAACGGCGACATCTCGCATCTTGCTGAGCAATTTATACCAGAGCACCTTGACGGTATTTTTCTGGCGATTGCAGCAACCGATCGCAAAGCCATTAATGCGCTGGTGTACCAGTCGGCGAACCAGCGTCAGGTTTTAGTGAATGTAGTCGATGATACCCAGCGCTGCAGCTTTATCGTGCCATCCATTGTTGATCGCTCTCCTCTTATTGTGGCTATTTCATCTTCTGGCAAAGCGCCGGTACTGGCGCGTATGGTTCGTGAGAAGCTGGAAGCCTTGCTGCCTCAGCACCTTGGCAAGATGGCAACTTTGGCAGGCCAGTTTCGCGATCGCCTGAAGAATTCAGTGAAAAGCCTCTCTGCCCGTCGTTTGTTTTGGGAGCAGGTATTTGACGGCCGTTTCGCAGAACTGGTTGCCGCCGGGCAAGATAAAGACGCTGAGCAGGAATTGATCCGCCAGTCCCAGCAGGTTGCGACTCAGGGTCAGGTGGCACTGATTGGCTCTGGCCCCGGTGATGCCGGTTTGCTGACCCTGCGTGCGCTGCAGCTGATGCAGCAGGCCGATGTAGTGCTGTATGACTATCTGGTATCGGACGAAATCATGGATCTGGTACGCCGTGATGCGGAGCTGGTCTGTGTTGGCAAACGCGCCGGTTATCACAGTGTGCCGCAGGAAGAAACCAACCGCTTGCTGGTGGAATATGCCAGTCAGGGCAAGCGGGTGGTTCGCCTGAAAGGCGGCGATCCTTTTATTTTCGGCCGCGGTGCTGAAGAGCTGGAAGTGCTGTTTGATGCCGGTATCCCGTTCCAGGTTGTGCCGGGTATTACGGCCGCAGCCGGTGCTACGGCGTATGCCGGTATTCCTCTGACGCACAGAGATCACGCACAAAGTGCCATGTTTATTACCGGTCATACCAAGCCGGACAGCGATAATCTTGATTGGTCGACACTGGCCCGTGGTAAGCAGACGCTGGTGATTTATATGGGGCTGATGAAATCAAGCCATATCCAGCAACAACTGATTCAGCATGGCCGTGCAGCAGAAACGCCGATTGCAATTATCGAGCGTGGCACGCAGGCATCGCAAAAAGTCTTCAGAGGCCAACTGAGCGAGCTGGCTCAACTGGCAGAAAATGCAGAATCGCCGTCACTCATTGTGGTGGGTGAAGTGGTGACTCTGGCGGATAAATTACATTGGTTCGGAAAGCAGGAACAACAAGGGCAACCACACCCCGCTGTCGTGAGCCTGGCTTAACATGGAGAGAAAGATGGATCCGAAACGCCTTACCCACCTTAAGCAGCTCGAAGCGGAGAGTATTCATATCATCCGTGAAGTGGCCGCTGAGTTTGATAACCCTGTGATGATGTACTCCATCGGTAAAGATTCCTCGGTGATGCTGCATCTGGCCCGCAAAGCTTTTTATCCGGGCAAAATCCCTTTTCCGCTGTTGCATGTCGATACTGACTGGAAATTCCGCGAAATGATTGAGTTTCGCGATGCGACAGCGAAGAAATACGGGTTTGACCTGCTGGTGCATAAAAACCCGGAAGGCATGGCAATGGGGATCAACCCGTTCGATCATGGCTCGTCAAAGCATACCGATATTATGAAAACCCAGGGCCTTAAGCAGGCACTGAACAAGTACGGTTTTGACGCCGCCTTTGGTGGCGCCCGTCGTGACGAAGAGAAATCCCGTGCCAAAGAGCGTGTGTACTCTTTTCGCGACAAGAACCATACCTGGGATCCGAAAAACCAGCGCCCTGAGTTATGGAAGACCTATAACGGCCAGATCAACAAAGGCGAAAGCATCCGTGTGTTCCCGCTGTCGAACTGGACTGAGCTTGATATCTGGCAATACATCTACCTGGAAGGCATCGATATCGTGCCGCTCTACCTGTCTCAGGAACGTCCTGTGGTTGATCGCGACGGCATGCTGATCATGGTGGATGATGACCGCATGAAGCTGCGTCCGGGAGAGCAGATTGAACACAAGAGCGTTCGCTTCCGTACTCTGGGTTGTTACCCGCTGACCGGGGCGATTGAATCTGAGGCCAAAACCTTGCCTGAGATCATCGAAGAAATGCTGGTGGCGACCTCCAGTGAGCGTCAGGGACGGGCGATCGACCACGATCAGTCAGGATCAATGGAATTGAAGAAACGTCAGGGTTATTTCTAAGGAGTCGGGACATGAACAGCGCAATTCAACAACAAGTAGCTGAGCTGGGCATTGAAGCTTACCTAGATCAGCACCAGAACAAGTCTCTGCTTCGTTTCCTGACCTGTGGTTCAGTGGATGACGGCAAAAGTACGCTGATTGGTCGTCTGCTGCACGATTCACAGCAAATTTATGAAGATCAACTGGCCGCTATTCATGCGGACAGCCAGAAAGTGGGCACCACAGGCAGTAAGCCGGATCTGGCATTGCTGGTTGACGGTCTGCAGGCGGAGCGTGAGCAGGGCATCACTATTGATGTGGCTTACCGGTATTTCTCGACCCAGAAACGTAAGTTCATCATTGCAGACACCCCGGGGCATGAGCAGTACACCCGCAACATGGCGACAGGGGCCTCTACGTGCGATGTGGCGGTGATCCTGATTGATGCCCGTAAAGGTGTTCTGGATCAGACCCGTCGTCACTCTTATATTGCCAGCCTGCTGGGGATCCGCCAGTTTGTAGTGGCCGTCAACAAGATGGATCTGGTCGGTTTTGAGCAGGCCCGCTTCGAGCAAATCCGGGATGATTATCTGGCGTTTGCTGAAAAGCTTAATGCTGATATCAATATCCAGCTGGTCCCGCTGTCGGCGCTTGAAGGCGACAATGTCGTCACGGCAAGCGAGCACACGCCCTGGTATGAGGGCGAGCCGCTGCTGTCATTGCTGGAAAACGTTGAAATCAACAAAAAAGTGGACGGCGAATTACGCTTTCCTGTGCAATATGTGAACCGTCCGAACCTGGACTTCCGCGGTTTCGCGGGCACATTGGCTTCCGGTACTGTGTCCGTCGGGGATGCGGTGAAAGTCTTGCCTTCAGGTAAATCTTCCACGGTTGCCCGGATTGTGACTTTTGACGGTGATCTGGAGCAGGCGCATTCTGGGCAGGCAATCACGCTGACCCTGAACGATGAAATTGATATCAGCCGCGGTGACACGATTGTTCATGCCGGTGACGAAGTGGCCCTTAGCAACCAACTATTGGCCGACATTGTCTGGATGGCAGAATCACCATTGGAAATCGGTCGTCAATACGATATCAAAGTGGCCGGTAAGAAAACGCTCGGCTCGGTCAGTGCGATTCGCCATCAGGTGGATATCAACAACCTGGACACCTTTGCCACCGATGTGCTGCCTCTCAATGGCATTGGTCTGTGCGAAGTGGTGCTCAATGAGTCGATTGCGATCGATTCTTATCAGAACTGTGCCGATACCGGTGGTTTTATTCTGATTGATCGCCTGACTAATGTGACGGTCGGTGCTGGTATGGTGCGCGAGGCGCTGACGGAATCTGCACCGTCTCAGCAGGCATACAGCGCTTTTGAAGTTGAACTCAACGCGCTGATCCGCAAGCACTTCCCGCACTGGGGTGCCCAAGATCTCAGTAAGTTGCTGGGGTAATGCCAATGGCATGGGAACAAGCTCTGGTACTGGCGATGCTGGTGGTGATCATAACCTGTTTGATCGCCACCAGAATCAAACCTGCCTATTTGTTTGCAGGTACAGCCTTTATTGGTTTTCAGACCGGGATGATAGAGCTGTCAACTTTGGCGGGTAATTTCACCAACGCGTCGTTGCTGACTCTGGTCCTGCTGATCCTTGTTTCCATTGCTCTTGAAAAAACGCGCCTGATCAGTTGGGTCGGGCGCCAGATTTCTCAGGGAGGACAAACGTCTGTGGTGGCCAAACTTGGCCTGTCGACGGCCTTCCTGTCTTCCTTTACCAATAACACGGCCGTGGTGGTGTCCTTGATTGGCGCCGTAAAGCGTAATCAGCGCCATGCGCCGTCTCGTTTGTTAATCCCATTGTCTTATACCGCCATATTAGGCGGTACGCTGACCCTGATTGGTACCTCGACCAATCTGATTGTCAACAGCTTTGTCGAAGATGCAGGATTACCAAGTCTGGGCTTTTTTGCGCCATCAATGATTGGACTGGCTGTATTGCTGGTCGGGCTGGTTTTCTTGATCCCCCTCAGCCACTTTCTTCCTAATTATGATGACAGCAGCCAGGATGAACTGCCGTACTTTCTGGAAGCCAAAATAGAACCGACCTCATCACTGGTTGGCAAGTCGGTCGCTGAAAATGGTTTACGGGCACTGCGCCGCTTGTTTCTGGCGGAAATCATTCGTGACGGCAAGACAATTGCCCCTGTGTGCCCCGAGACGGTATTGCAAGCCAGTGACAGACTGCTGTTCTGTGGTGATATTGAAAGTGTCACGACCTTACAGGAAATAGACGGGCTGAGGTTATTTGGCCAGCACCATCTCAATGGGCAGTCCATGATGGAAGTGGTGGTCAGTCATTCAGCCGGTATTCGGGGTAAAACGCTGAAAAGCGTGCAGTTCCGTGAACGTTTTGATGCTGTGGTGGTGGCGATCCGTCGCGGCCATGAACGTCTGGCCGGTGGGCTGGGTAATATTGAATTGCATCCCGGTGATACGCTGGTGATTGTACCCGGCAAGACCTTTCACGAGAAAAAGCAGACGTTAAATCGTGAATTTGTACTGATCAACGGCCTGGATTCCAGTGCCCGCCTGGACAGCACCAAGAGTATGGCCGTGCTCGGTGGTTTCGTTGCCGTGATTACTGCTGGCCTGTTGGATGTTTTACCTCTGATCAAAGGTTTGGCCGGTTATTTGTTACTGTTACTGGCAACCGGTATTATCAGCTTTGCTGAAATTCGTCGCCGTTTTCCTATTGATATCGTGGTGATTGTCGGCTCGGCGTTATCATTGGCACAACTGATGCTTGCCAGTGGCCTGTCTGAGCGGATGGGCAATATCATGATGACGTCCTTTAATGGCTGGGGCGTCTACGGCGGGCTAGTGGCCGTGTATCTGCTGACCTTGCTGATGACTGAGCTGGTGACGAACAATGCTGCGGCAGCCTTGTCTTTCCCCTTGGCGTACAGTCTGGCACTGAGCTATGGGGTCGATCCGATGCCGTTTATTATGGCGGTGTTGTTTGGTGCCAGTGCCAGTTTTATTTCACCTTATGGTTATCAGACGAATTTGCTCGTTTACACCGTAGGCAACTATAAGTTGCGAGATTATCTACGGATCGGATTGCCGTTTTCCGTGATGTACTCAGTGGTTGTATTAGCCCTGATCCCGCAGTTCTTTCCTTTTTAATGTGTTTTAGCAACGGAGTGTAAAATGACCGCTGTCGTTCAACCCCATGAAAATGAAAACGTGGTCTGGCACAATCACCAGACAGATAAAGCACACCGTGCTCAGTTAAAAAATCAGAGCCCCTGCGTGCTGTGGTTTACCGGGTTGAGCGGTGCTGGCAAATCGACGGTGGCCGGCGCGTTGGAAAATCGCCTGGCTGAACAGGGCTTCCATACTTATCTGCTGGATGGCGATAATGTCCGTCATGGCCTGTGTAAGGATCTGGGTTTCTCTGCTGAGGATCGTAAGGAAAACATTCGACGCATCGGGGAAGTGGCTAAGCTGATGGCGGATGCTGGTCTGATCGTACTGACCGCGTTTATCTCTCCTCATAGAGCTGAGCGACAGCTGGTTCGTGAACTCCTGCCTGAGGGAGAATTCATTGAAGTCTTCGTGGATACCCCGTTGGCGGAGTGTGAAAAGCGCGATCCGAAAGGGCTGTATAAGAAAGCCAGAGCGGGAGAGATTAAAGACTTTACCGGCATTGATTCTGAATATCAGCCGCCGGCGAATCCTGAGATTCATCTGCAAGCGGGCAATGCATCGGTTGATGAGCTGGTGACTCTGTGCGTGGAAGCATTAAAACAGCGTCACATTATCTAAGACAAGGAGTACAGCGTGAGCGCATTACTGGAGTCTATCTATCAGATTGCACTGGAAGCAGGTCAAGCCATCATGGACAGCTATCACAGCAATGTCCAGGTAGAGGAAAAGGCGGATAAGAGTCCGGTTACTGAAGCTGATTTAGCGGCCAATGCAGTGATCGTCCGCCATTTATTACAGCTTACTCCTGATATTCCCATTCTTTCTGAGGAATCTGCGCATACTGAATGGCGTGACCGTCAGCACTGGCAATCATTCTGGCTGGTGGACCCGCTTGATGGAACAAAAGAGTTTCTGCGGAAAAACGGCGAATTCACCGTGAACATTGCTTTGATTAAAGACGGTAAGCCCGTGCTTGCCGTAGTCCATGCGCCTGCTTTGGGGAAAACCTGGCTGGGAGATGGCAGTAAAGCCTGGCTGCATACTAAGGCAGGTCGGGAGCCGATTCGGGTGAGAGAAGCAACAGTGCCGACTGTGGTGGGTAGTCGCTCCCATCCAAGTCCGGAGATGGCCGGCTTTCTTGATAAGCTGGGGCAACACAAAATGACAGAGGTGGGATCTTCTCTGAAATTTTGTTTAGTCGCTGAAGGAAGGGCGCAATTCTACCCGCGTTTAGGGCCAACCATGATGTGGGATACTGCTGCCGGACAATGTATAGCAGAGAGTGCCGGTGCATCTGTCACCTTATTGAATCAAGAGCCGTTGCAATACCATAGGGAAGAGTTACTGAATCCTTCTTTTCTGGTCAGTTATAAGTAAATGTTGTTCTGCCGTCGGGGCTATCCCGGCGGGTTGTTCTTCTGCTTCACCAGAGCTTATCGTTTGATCAGTGTTTACATCTTCCTTTTCAGTTCGATCAATTATCTTCTGCATAGCATATCCTTTGGCGGTTTTCTGTGTTTTTTATCAGCTTCAGCGCAAAAGGTAGTCAGTTGCAATAAAATCATCAAAAAACACTTGTCGTTATCAGTAAGCTCTCTATAATGCCGCCTCACTGACAGGGCAGAGCAGGTTTTGAATAAGTTCTTCGTAACTTGTGTATAACTTGTGATGAACTGAAAGGGCGCAAAAAGAACTGAAAAATCTGATTGACAGTGTTTTTTGTTTTTGTAAAATGCGCACCCTCACTGAGAGATTTGGGTCAAAGCCTTAAATCTTGATGTTTTGTTTAGTGAGGGCTTGGTTAAGAAGGTTTTCAAAAAATAATTTGAAAATAATCCTTGACTAAGAAAATTGGCTCGGTATCATACGCAGCCTCTGACTGACGAGTTAATCGTAAGTCAACGTTCTTTAACAATTTGACCATGCAATCTGTGTGGGCACTCGACAATGATACAGTCATCAAAGATTTTATCAGTGAACTGAGTGACCAAATCGATACTTAGGTATCGGCACAGTCAATTCGTTTCAACTTCGGTTGGAACATCAGTAATCACTGAGCCGCTTCTCTTTGGAGAAGCAACAAAACTTTAATTGAAGAGTTTGATCATGGCTCAGATTGAACGCTGGCGGCAGGCCTAACACATGCAAGTCGAGCGGCAGCGACATCAACAATCCTTCGGGTGCGTTGATGGGCGGCGAGCGGCGGACGGGTGAGTAATGCCTGGGAACATGCCTTAGTGTGGGGGATAACCATTGGAAACGATGGCTAATACCGCATAATCTCTACGGAGCAAAGCGGGGGACCTTCGGGCCTCGCGCGCTAAGATTGGCCCAGGTGGGATTAGCTAGTAGGTGGGGTAATGGCTCACCTAGGCGACGATCCCTAGCTGGTCTGAGAGGATGATCAGCCACACTGGAACTGAGACACGGTCCAGACTCCTACGGGAGGCAGCAGTGGGGAATATTGCACAATGGGGGAAACCCTGATGCAGCCATGCCGCGTGTGTGAAGAAGGCCTTCGGGTTGTAAAGCACTTTCAGCAGTGAGGAAGAGGTGAGTATTAATAGTGCTCATCTTTGACGTTAGCTGCAGAAGAAGCACCGGCTAACTCCGTGCCAGCAGCCGCGGTAATACGGAGGGTGCGAGCGTTAATCGGAATTACTGGGCGTAAAGCGCATGCAGGCGGCGTGTTAAGCCAGATGTGAAAGCCCGGGGCTCAACCTCGGAATCGCATTTGGAACTGGCATGCTAGAGTCTTGTAGAGGGGGGTAGAATTTCAGGTGTAGCGGTGAAATGCGTAGAGATCTGAAGGAATACCGGTGGCGAAGGCGGCCCCCTGGACAAAGACTGACGCTCAGATGCGAAAGCGTGGGGAGCAAACAGGATTAGATACCCTGGTAGTCCACGCCGTAAACGATGTCTACTTGGAGGTTGGTGTCTTGAACACTGGCTTTCGGAGCTAACGCGTTAAGTAGACCGCCTGGGGAGTACGGTCGCAAGATTAAAACTCAAATGAATTGACGGGGGCCCGCACAAGCGGTGGAGCATGTGGTTTAATTCGATGCAACGCGAAGAACCTTACCTACTCTTGACATCCAGAGAACTTTCCAGAGATGGATTGGTGCCTTCGGGAACTCTGAGACAGGTGCTGCATGGCTGTCGTCAGCTCGTGTTGTGAAATGTTGGGTTAAGTCCCGCAACGAGCGCAACCCTTATCCTTGTTTGCCAGCACTTCGGGTGGGAACTCCAGGGAGACTGCCGGTGATAAACCGGAGGAAGGTGGGGACGACGTCAAGTCATCATGGCCCTTACGAGTAGGGCTACACACGTGCTACAATGGCGTATACAGAGGGCGGCGAGCTAGCGATAGTGAGCGAATCCCACAAAGTACGTCGTAGTCCGGATTGGAGTCTGCAACTCGACTCCATGAAGTCGGAATCGCTAGTAATCGTGGATCAGAATGCCACGGTGAATACGTTCCCGGGCCTTGTACACACCGCCCGTCACACCATGGGAGTGGGCTGCACCAGAAGTAGATAGCTTAACCTTCGGGAGGGCGTTTACCACGGTGTGGTTCATGACTGGGGTGAAGTCGTAACAAGGTAGCCCTAGGGGAACCTGGGGCTGGATCACCTCCTTACCTAAAGACTGTGTCGTTGACGCAGTGTCCACACAGATTGCTTGGTCGAAATAGTTAAGAGCGCAAGAGAAGGGTCTGTAGCTCAGGTGGTTAGAGCGCACCCCTGATAAGGGTGAGGTCGGTGGTTCAAGTCCACTCAGACCCACCACTGTCTTCCCAAATACAGTGGTTCAACACTCTTGCAATACTCGATGGGGCTATAGCTCAGCTGGGAGAGCGCCTGCCTTGCACGCAGGAGGTCAGCAGTTCGATCCTGCTTAGCTCCACCACTCTTTAAGGGTTTTCCCCGAGAATCTTTAGAAAGTGGTTATCTGTCGATAATTCACAATGCTCTTTAACAATCTGGAAAGCTGACTAGTAATTCAATCTTAAAGATTGAATCAAAAACTGTTTCGAGAGAAACAGAGTTCTCAAGCAATACACATTCAAGTGTCTTGTGTAAGAGTCCGGCGAATAAACCAATTGTCTCTTTGTCAGAGACTCAACCTTGGTTGTTTGAACATACGAAACCTCTTGGGGTTGTATGGTTAAGTGACTAAGCGTACACGGTGGATGCCTGGGCAGTCAGAGGCGATGAAGGACGTACTAACTTGCGATAAGCGGTGATGAGGCAGTAAGAGCCACTTGAGTCACCGATTTCCGAATGGGGAAACCCAGCTGCATAAGCAGTTATCATCAGGTGAATACATAGCCTGATGAGGCGAACCGGGGGAACTGAAACATCTAAGTACCCCGAGGAAGAGAAATCAACCGAGATTCCGGCAGTAGCGGCGAGCGAAACCGGATTAGCCCTTAAGCGTGTTTAGTGTCAGGTGAAGGTCCCTGGAAAGGGCCGCGATACAGGGTGACAGCCCCGTAACCGACGATGCTTTAGACGTGAAAACGAGTAGGACGGGACACGTGTTATCCTGTCTGAACATGGGGGGACCATCCTCCAAGGCTAAATACTCCTGACTGACCGATAGTGAACCAGTACCGTGAGGGAAAGGCGAAAAGAACCCCTGTGAGGGGAGTGAAACAGAACCTGAAACCGTGTACGTACAAGCAGTAGGAGCAGGCTTGTCCTGTGACTGCGTACCTTTTGTATAATGGGTCAGCGACTTAATTTCAGTAGCAAGGTTAACCGTATAGGGGAGCCGTAGGGAAACCGAGTCTTAACTGGGCGTACAGTTGCTGGGATTAGACCCGAAACCAGGTGATCTAGCCATGGGCAGGTTGAAGGTGAGGTAACACTTACTGGAGGACCGAACCGACTAATGTTGAAAAATTAGCGGATGACTTGTGGCTAGGGGTGAAAGGCCAATCAAACCTGGAGATAGCTGGTTCTCCCCGAAAGCTATTTAGGTAGCGCCTCGGACGAATACTACTGGGGGTAGAGCACTGTTAAGGCTAGGGGGTCATCCCGACTTACCAACCCTTTGCAAACTCCGAATACCAGTAAGTACTATCCGGGAGACACACGGCGGGTGCTAACGTCCGTCGTGGAGAGGGAAACAACCCAGACCGCCAGCTAAGGTCCCAAAGTATCACTAAGTGGGAAACGATGTGGGAAGGCTCAGACAGCCAGGATGTTGGCTTAGAAGCAGCCATCATTTAAAGAAAGCGTAATAGCTCACTGGTCGAGTCGGCCTGCGCGGAAGATTTAACGGGGCTAAGTGATACACCGAAGCTGCGGCAATGCAATTTATTGTATTGGGTAGGGGAGCGTTCTGTAAGCGGTTGAAGGTGTGCTGTAAGGCATGCTGGACGTATCAGAAGTGCGAATGCTGACATGAGTAACGACAAAGGGGGTGAAAAACCCCCTCGCCGGAAGACCAAGGGTTCCTGTCCAACGTTAATCGGGGCAGGGTAAGTCGACCCCTAAGGCGAGGCCGAAAGGCGTAGTCGATGGGAAACGGGTTAATATTCCCGTACTGCTTATTATTGCGATGGGGGGACGGAGAAGGCTAGGTGGGCCAGGCGACGGTTGTCCTGGTTTAAGGGTGTAGGCTGCAGAATTAGGCAAATCCGGTTCTGCATTAAGGCTGAGACCCGATGTCGAGTCACTACGGTGATGAAGTCATTGATGCCATGCTTCCGGGAAAAGCCTCTAAGCTTCAGATAATAAGCAATCGTACCCCAAACCGACACAGGTGGTCGGGTAGAGAATACCAAGGCGCTTGAGAGAACTCGGGTGAAGGAACTAGGCAAAATGGTACCGTAACTTCGGGAGAAGGTACGCTCTTGGCGGTGAAGTCCCTCGCGGATGGAGCTACTGAGAGTCGCAGATACCAGGTGGCTGCAACTGTTTATTAAAAACACAGCACTGTGCAAAATCGAAAGATGACGTATACGGTGTGACGCCTGCCCGGTGCCGGAAGGTTAATTGATGGGGTTATCTTCGGAGAAGCTCTTGATCGAAGCCCCGGTAAACGGCGGCCGTAACTATAACGGTCCTAAGGTAGCGAAATTCCTTGTCGGGTAAGTTCCGACCTGCACGAATGGCGTAATGATGGCCACGCTGTCTCCACCCGAGACTCAGTGAAATTGAAATCGCAGTGAAGATGCTGCGTACCCGCGGCTAGACGGAAAGACCCCGTGAACCTTTACTACAGCTTGGCACTGAACATTGACCCTACATGTGTAGGATAGGTGGGAGGCTTCGAAGCAGGTACGCCAGTATCTGTGGAGCCGTCCTTGAAATACCACCCTTGTCGTGTTGATGTTCTAACGTCGCCCCGTTATCCGGGGTGCGGACAGTGCCTGGTGGGTAGTTTGACTGGGGCGGTCTCCTCCCAAAGCGTAACGGAGGAGCACGAAGGTGGGCTAATCACGGTCGGACATCGTGAGGTTAGTGCAATGGCATAAGCCCGCTTAACTGCGAGAATGACGGTTCGAGCAGGTGCGAAAGCAGGTCATAATGATCCGGTGGTTCTGAATGGAAGGGCCATCGCTCAACGGATAAAAGGTACTCCGGGGATAACAGGCTGATACCGCCCAAGAGTTCATATCGACGGCGGTGTTTGGCACCTCGATGTCGGCTCATCACATCCTGGGGCTGAAGTCGGTCCCAAGGGTATGGCTGTTCGCCATTTAAAGTGGTACGCGAGCTGGGTTTAGAACGTCGTGAGACAGTTCGGTCCCTATCTGCCGTGGGCGCTGGATGATTGAAGGGAGTTGCTCCTAGTACGAGAGGACCGGAGTGAACGAACCGCTGGTGTTCGGGTTGTGTCGCCAGACGCATTGCCCGGTAGCTAAGTTCGGCATCGATAACCGCTGAAAGCATCTAAGCGGGAAGCGAGCCCTGAGATGAGTCATCCCTGAGGCTTTAAGCCTCCTGAAGGGCTGTTCGAGACTAGAACGTTGATAGGCAGGGTGTGTAAGCGTTGTGAGGCGCTCAGCTAACCTGTACTAATTGCCCGTGAGGCTTAACCATACAACACCCAAGGGGTTTTAGCGGACTCCATAAGCACTTGAATGATGTGCTGAGAACTTAAGTCAGATTTTCCAAGATTGTTGAACAAATTTTGCTTGGCGACCATAGCGTTGCGGACCCACCTGATCCCATGCCGAACTCAGACGTGAAACGCAGCAGCGCCGATGGTAGTGTGGGGTCTCCCCATGTGAGAGTAGGACATCGCCAGGCTCCTTATTCAGAAAAGCCCGTCCGGCGACGGGCTTTTTCTTCGCTCCCGACCTGCGGGTAGGAGCGGAGTCAAGACAGAGTTTTTTGCTTTTGACCGGGTATAAACCGGGATGAAAAAAGATGAAAATTTTGTCTTGACTTGAAATGAGGGAAGCGTATTATACGCGTCCTGACTTGCTGAAGCGAAATGCGCTAAAGCCTTGAAAGTCAACGTTCTTTAACAATTTGACCATGCAATCTGTGTGGGCACTCGACAATGATACAGTCATCAAAGATTTTATCAGTGAACTGAGTGACCAAATCGATACTTAGGTATCGGCACAGTCAATTCGTTTCAACTTCGGTTGGAACATCAGTAATCACTGAGCCGCTTCTCTTTAGAGAGGCAACAAAACTTTAATTGAAGAGTTTGATCATGGCTCAGATTGAACGCTGGCGGCAGGCCTAACACATGCAAGTCGAGCGGCAGCGACATCAACAATCCTTCGGGTGCGTTGATGGGCGGCGAGCGGCGGACGGGTGAGTAATGCCTGGGAACATGCCTTAGTGTGGGGGATAACCATTGGAAACGATGGCTAATACCGCATAATGTCTTCGGACCAAAGCGGGGGACCTTCGGGCCTCGCGCGCTAAGATTGGCCCAGGTGGGATTAGCTAGTAGGTGGGGTAAGGGCTCACCTAGGCGACGATCCCTAGCTGGTCTGAGAGGATGATCAGCCACACTGGAACTGAGACACGGTCCAGACTCCTACGGGAGGCAGCAGTGGGGAATATTGCACAATGGGGGAAACCCTGATGCAGCCATGCCGCGTGTGTGAAGAAGGCCTTCGGGTTGTAAAGCACTTTCAGCAGTGAGGAAGAGGTGAGTATTAATAGTGCTCATCTTTGACGTTAGCTGCAGAAGAAGCACCGGCTAACTCCGTGCCAGCAGCCGCGGTAATACGGAGGGTGCGAGCGTTAATCGGAATTACTGGGCGTAAAGCGCATGCAGGCGGCGTGTTAAGCCAGATGTGAAAGCCCGGGGCTCAACCTCGGAATCGCATTTGGAACTGGCATGCTAGAGTCTTGTAGAGGGGGGTAGAATTTCAGGTGTAGCGGTGAAATGCGTAGAGATCTGAAGGAATACCGGTGGCGAAGGCGGCCCCCTGGACAAAGACTGACGCTCAGATGCGAAAGCGTGGGGAGCAAACAGGATTAGATACCCTGGTAGTCCACGCCGTAAACGATGTCTACTTGGAGGTTGGTGTCTTGAACACTGGCTTTCGGAGCTAACGCGTTAAGTAGACCGCCTGGGGAGTACGGTCGCAAGATTAAAACTCAAATGAATTGACGGGGGCCCGCACAAGCGGTGGAGCATGTGGTTTAATTCGATGCAACGCGAAGAACCTTACCTACTCTTGACATCCAGAGAACTTTCCAGAGATGGATTGGTGCCTTCGGGAACTCTGAGACAGGTGCTGCATGGCTGTCGTCAGCTCGTGTTGTGAAATGTTGGGTTAAGTCCCGCAACGAGCGCAACCCTTATCCTTGTTTGCCAGCACTTCGGGTGGGAACTCCAGGGAGACTGCCGGTGATAAACCGGAGGAAGGTGGGGACGACGTCAAGTCATCATGGCCCTTACGAGTAGGGCTACACACGTGCTACAATGGCGTATACAGAGGGCGGCAAGCTAGCGATAGTGAGCGAATCCCACAAAGTACGTCGTAGTCCGGATTGGAGTCTGCAACTCGACTCCATGAAGTCGGAATCGCTAGTAATCGTGGATCAGAATGCCACGGTGAATACGTTCCCGGGCCTTGTACACACCGCCCGTCACACCATGGGAGTGGGCTGCACCAGAAGTAGATAGCTTAACCTTCGGGAGGGCGTTTACCACGGTGTGGTTCATGACTGGGGTGAAGTCGTAACAAGGTAGCCCTAGGGGAACCTGGGGCTGGATCACCTCCTTACCTAAAGACTGTGTCGTTGACGCAGTGTCCACACAGATTGCTTGGTCGAAATAGTTAAGAGCGCAAGAGAAGGGTCTGTAGCTCAGGTGGTTAGAGCGCACCCCTGATAAGGGTGAGGTCGGTGGTTCAAGTCCACTCAGACCCACCACTGTCTTCCCAAATACAGTGGTTCAACACTCTTGCAATACTCGATGGGGCTATAGCTCAGCTGGGAGAGCGCCTGCCTTGCACGCAGGAGGTCAGCAGTTCGATCCTGCTTAGCTCCACCACTCTTTAAGGGTTTTCCCCGAGAATCTTTAGAAAGTGGTTATCTGTCGATAATTCACAATGCTCTTTAACAATCTGGAAAGCTGACTAGTAATTCAATCTTAAAGATTGAATCAAAAACTGTTTCGAGAGAAACAGAGTTCTCAAGCAATACACATTCAAGTGTCTTGTGTAAGAGTCCGGCGAATAAACCAATTGTCTCTTTGTCAGAGACACAACCTTGGTTGTTTGAACATACGAAACCTCTTGGGGTTGTATGGTTAAGTGACTAAGCGTACACGGTGGATGCCTGGGCAGTCAGAGGCGATGAAGGACGTACTAACTTGCGATAAGCGGTGATGAGGCAGTAAGAGCCACTTGAGTCACCGATTTCCGAATGGGGAAACCCAGCTGCATAAGCAGTTATCATCAGGTGAATACATAGCCTGATGAGGCGAACCGGGGGAACTGAAACATCTAAGTACCCCGAGGAAGAGAAATCAACCGAGATTCCGGCAGTAGCGGCGAGCGAAACCGGATTAGCCCTTAAGCGTGTTTAGTGTCAGGTGAAGGTCCCTGGAAAGGGCCGCGATACAGGGTGACAGCCCCGTAACCGACGATGCTTTAGACGTGAAAACGAGTAGGACGGGACACGTGTTATCCTGTCTGAACATGGGGGGACCATCCTCCAAGGCTAAATACTCCTGACTGACCGATAGTGAACCAGTACCGTGAGGGAAAGGCGAAAAGAACCCCTGTGAGGGGAGTGAAACAGAACCTGAAACCGTGTACGTACAAGCAGTAGGAGCAGGCTTGTCCTGTGACTGCGTACCTTTTGTATAATGGGTCAGCGACTTAATTTCAGTAGCAAGGTTAACCGTATAGGGGAGCCGTAGGGAAACCGAGTCTTAACTGGGCGTACAGTTGCTGGGATTAGACCCGAAACCAGGTGATCTAGCCATGGGCAGGTTGAAGGTGAGGTAACACTTACTGGAGGACCGAACCGACTAATGTTGAAAAATTAGCGGATGACTTGTGGCTAGGGGTGAAAGGCCAATCAAACCTGGAGATAGCTGGTTCTCCCCGAAAGCTATTTAGGTAGCGCCTCGGACGAATACTACTGGGGGTAGAGCACTGTTAAGGCTAGGGGGTCATCCCGACTTACCAACCCTTTGCAAACTCCGAATACCAGTAAGTACTATCCGGGAGACACACGGCGGGTGCTAACGTCCGTCGTGGAGAGGGAAACAACCCAGACCGCCAGCTAAGGTCCCAAAGTATCACTAAGTGGGAAACGATGTGGGAAGGCTCAGACAGCCAGGATGTTGGCTTAGAAGCAGCCATCATTTAAAGAAAGCGTAATAGCTCACTGGTCGAGTCGGCCTGCGCGGAAGATTTAACGGGGCTAAGTGATACACCGAAGCTGCGGCAATGCAATTTATTGTATTGGGTAGGGGAGCGTTCTGTAAGCGGTTGAAGGTGTGCTGTAAGGCATGCTGGACGTATCAGAAGTGCGAATGCTGACATGAGTAACGACAAAGGGGGTGAAAAACCCCCTCGCCGGAAGACCAAGGGTTCCTGTCCAACGTTAATCGGGGCAGGGTAAGTCGACCCCTAAGGCGAGGCCGAAAGGCGTAGTCGATGGGAAACGGGTTAATATTCCCGTACTGCTTATTATTGCGATGGGGGGACGGAGAAGGCTAGGTGGGCCAGGCGACGGTTGTCCTGGTTTAAGGGTGTAGGCTGCAGAATTAGGCAAATCCGGTTCTGCATTAAGGCTGAGACCCGATGTCGAGTCACTACGGTGATGAAGTCATTGATGCCATGCTTCCGGGAAAAGCCTCTAAGCTTCAGATAATAAGCAATCGTACCCCAAACCGACACAGGTGGTCGGGTAGAGAATACCAAGGCGCTTGAGAGAACTCGGGTGAAGGAACTAGGCAAAATGGTACCGTAACTTCGGGAGAAGGTACGCTCTTGGCGGTGAAGTCCCTCGCGGATGGAGCTACTGAGAGTCGCAGATACCAGGTGGCTGCAACTGTTTATTAAAAACACAGCACTGTGCAAAATCGAAAGATGACGTATACGGTGTGACGCCTGCCCGGTGCCGGAAGGTTAATTGATGGGGTTATCTTCGGAGAAGCTCTTGATCGAAGCCCCGGTAAACGGCGGCCGTAACTATAACGGTCCTAAGGTAGCGAAATTCCTTGTCGGGTAAGTTCCGACCTGCACGAATGGCGTAATGATGGCCACGCTGTCTCCACCCGAGACTCAGTGAAATTGAAATCGCAGTGAAGATGCTGCGTACCCGCGGCTAGACGGAAAGACCCCGTGAACCTTTACTACAGCTTGGCACTGAACATTGACCCTACATGTGTAGGATAGGTGGGAGGCTTCGAAGCAGGTACGCCAGTATCTGTGGAGCCGTCCTTGAAATACCACCCTTGTCGTGTTGATGTTCTAACGTCGCCCCGTTATCCGGGGTGCGGACAGTGCCTGGTGGGTAGTTTGACTGGGGCGGTCTCCTCCCAAAGCGTAACGGAGGAGCACGAAGGTGGGCTAATCACGGTCGGACATCGTGAGGTTAGTGCAATGGCATAAGCCCGCTTAACTGCGAGAATGACGGTTCGAGCAGGTGCGAAAGCAGGTCATAGTGATCCGGTGGTTCTGAATGGAAGGGCCATCGCTCAACGGATAAAAGGTACTCCGGGGATAACAGGCTGATACCGCCCAAGAGTTCATATCGACGGCGGTGTTTGGCACCTCGATGTCGGCTCATCACATCCTGGGGCTGAAGTCGGTCCCAAGGGTATGGCTGTTCGCCATTTAAAGTGGTACGCGAGCTGGGTTTAGAACGTCGTGAGACAGTTCGGTCCCTATCTGCCGTGGGCGCTGGATGATTGAAGGGAGTTGCTCCTAGTACGAGAGGACCGGAGTGAACGAACCGCTGGTGTTCGGGTTGTGTCGCCAGACGCATTGCCCGGTAGCTAAGTTCGGCATCGATAACCGCTGAAAGCATCTAAGCGGGAAGCGAGCCCTGAGATGAGTCATCCCTGAGGCTTTAAGCCTCCTGAAGGGCTGTTCGAGACTAGAACGTTGATAGGCAGGGTGTGTAAGCGTTGTGAGGCGCTCAGCTAACCTGTACTAATTGCCCGTGAGGCTTAACCATACAACACCCAAGGGGTTTTTAGCGGACTCCATAAGCACTTGAATGATGTGCTGAGAACTTAAGTCAGATTTTCCAAGATTGTTGAACAAATTTTGCTTGGCGACCATAGCGCTGTGGACCCACCTGATCCCATGCCGAACTCAGACGTGAAACGCAGCAGCGCCGATGGTAGTGTGGGGTCTCCCCATGTGAGAGTAGGACATCGCCAGGCTCCTTATTCAGAAAAGCCCGTCCGGCGACGGGCTTTTTCTTCGCTCCCGACCTGCGGGTAGGAGCGGAGTCAAGACAGAGTTTTTTGCTTTTGACCGGGTATAAACCGGGATGAAAAAAGATGAAAATTTTGTCTTGACTTGAAATGAGGGAAGCGTATTATACGCATCCTGACTTGCTGAAGCGAAATGCGCTAAAGCCTTGAAAGTCAACGTTCTTTAACAATTTGACCATGCAATCTGTGTGGGCACTCGACAATGATACAGTCATCAAAGATTTTATCAGTGAACTGAGTGACCAAATCGATACTTAGGTATCGGCACAGTCAATTCGTTTCAACTTCGGTTGGAACATCAGTAATCACTGAGCCGCTTCTCTTTAGAGAGGCAACAAAACTTTAATTGAAGAGTTTGATCATGGCTCAGATTGAACGCTGGCGGCAGGCCTAACACATGCAAGTCGAGCGGCAGCGACATCAACAATCCTTCGGGTGCGTTGATGGGCGGCGAGCGGCGGACGGGTGAGTAATGCCTGGGAACATGCCTTAGTGTGGGGGATAACCATTGGAAACGATGGCTAATACCGCATAATGTCTTCGGACCAAAGCGGGGGACCTTCGGGCCTCGCGCGCTAAGATTGGCCCAGGTGGGATTAGCTAGTAGGTGGGGTAACGGCTCACCTAGGCGACGATCCCTAGCTGGTCTGAGAGGATGATCAGCCACACTGGAACTGAGACACGGTCCAGACTCCTACGGGAGGCAGCAGTGGGGAATATTGCACAATGGGGGAAACCCTGATGCAGCCATGCCGCGTGTGTGAAGAAGGCCTTCGGGTTGTAAAGCACTTTCAGCAGTGAGGAAGAGGTGAGTATTAATAGTGCTCATCTTTGACGTTAGCTGCAGAAGAAGCACCGGCTAACTCCGTGCCAGCAGCCGCGGTAATACGGAGGGTGCGAGCGTTAATCGGAATTACTGGGCGTAAAGCGCATGCAGGCGGCGTGTTAAGCCAGATGTGAAAGCCCGGGGCTCAACCTCGGAATCGCATTTGGAACTGGCATGCTAGAGTCTTGTAGAGGGGGGTAGAATTTCAGGTGTAGCGGTGAAATGCGTAGAGATCTGAAGGAATACCGGTGGCGAAGGCGGCCCCCTGGACAAAGACTGACGCTCAGATGCGAAAGCGTGGGGAGCAAACAGGATTAGATACCCTGGTAGTCCACGCCGTAAACGATGTCTACTTGGAGGTTGGTGTCTTGAACACTGGCTTTCGGAGCTAACGCGTTAAGTAGACCGCCTGGGGAGTACGGTCGCAAGATTAAAACTCAAATGAATTGACGGGGGCCCGCACAAGCGGTGGAGCATGTGGTTTAATTCGATGCAACGCGAAGAACCTTACCTACTCTTGACATCCAGAGAACTTTCCAGAGATGGATTGGTGCCTTCGGGAACTCTGAGACAGGTGCTGCATGGCTGTCGTCAGCTCGTGTTGTGAAATGTTGGGTTAAGTCCCGCAACGAGCGCAACCCTTATCCTTGTTTGCCAGCACTTCGGGTGGGAACTCCAGGGAGACTGCCGGTGATAAACCGGAGGAAGGTGGGGACGACGTCAAGTCATCATGGCCCTTACGAGTAGGGCTACACACGTGCTACAATGGCGTATACAGAGGGCGGCGAGCTAGCGATAGTAAGCGAATCCCACAAAGTACGTCGTAGTCCGGATTGGAGTCTGCAACTCGACTCCATGAAGTCGGAATCGCTAGTAATCGTGGATCAGAATGCCACGGTGAATACGTTCCCGGGCCTTGTACACACCGCCCGTCACACCATGGGAGTGGGCTGCACCAGAAGTAGATAGCTTAACCTTCGGGAGGGCGTTTACCACGGTGTGGTTCATGACTGGGGTGAAGTCGTAACAAGGTAGCCCTAGGGGAACCTGGGGCTGGATCACCTCCTTACCTAAAGACTGTGTCGTTGACGCAGTGTCCACACAGATTGCCTGGTCGAAATGTAGAGAGCGCAAGAGAAGGGTCTGTAGCTCAGGTGGTTAGAGCGCACCCCTGATAAGGGTGAGGTCGGTGGTTCAAGTCCACTCAGACCCACCACTGTCTTCCCAAATACAGTGGTTCAACACTCTTGCAATACTCGATGGGGCTATAGCTCAGCTGGGAGAGCGCCTGCCTTGCACGCAGGAGGTCAGCAGTTCGATCCTGCTTAGCTCCACCACTCTTTAAGGGTTTTCCCCGAGAATCTTTAGAAAGTGGTTATCTGTCGATAATTCACAATGCTCTTTAACAATCTGGAAAGCTGACTAGTAATTCAATCTTAAAGATTGAATCAAAAACTGTTTCGAGAGAAACAGAGTTCTCAAGCAATACACATTCAAGTGTCTTGTGTAAGAGTCCGGCGAATAAACCAATTGTCTCTTTGTCAGAGACACAACCTTGGTTGTTTGAACATACGAAACCTCTTGGGGTTGTATGGTTAAGTGACTAAGCGTACACGGTGGATGCCTGGGCAGTCAGAGGCGATGAAGGACGTACTAACTTGCGATAAGCGGTGATGAGGCAGTAAGAGCCACTTGAGTCACCGATTTCCGAATGGGGAAACCCAGCTGCATAAGCAGTTATCATCAGGTGAATACATAGCCTGATGAGGCGAACCGGGGGAACTGAAACATCTAAGTACCCCGAGGAAGAGAAATCAACCGAGATTCCGGCAGTAGCGGCGAGCGAAACCGGATTAGCCCTTAAGCGTGTTTAGTGTCAGGTGAAGGTCCCTGGAAAGGGCCGCGATACAGGGTGACAGCCCCGTAACCGACGATGCTTTAGACGTGAAAACGAGTAGGACGGGACACGTGTTATCCTGTCTGAACATGGGGGGACCATCCTCCAAGGCTAAATACTCCTGACTGACCGATAGTGAACCAGTACCGTGAGGGAAAGGCGAAAAGAACCCCTGTGAGGGGAGTGAAACAGAACCTGAAACCGTGTACGTACAAGCAGTAGGAGCAGGCTTGTCCTGTGACTGCGTACCTTTTGTATAATGGGTCAGCGACTTAATTTCAGTAGCAAGGTTAACCGTATAGGGGAGCCGTAGGGAAACCGAGTCTTAACTGGGCGTACAGTTGCTGGGATTAGACCCGAAACCAGGTGATCTAGCCATGGGCAGGTTGAAGGTGAGGTAACACTTACTGGAGGACCGAACCGACTAATGTTGAAAAATTAGCGGATGACTTGTGGCTAGGGGTGAAAGGCCAATCAAACCTGGAGATAGCTGGTTCTCCCCGAAAGCTATTTAGGTAGCGCCTCGGACGAATACTACTGGGGGTAGAGCACTGTTAAGGCTAGGGGGTCATCCCGACTTACCAACCCTTTGCAAACTCCGAATACCAGTAAGTACTATCCGGGAGACACACGGCGGGTGCTAACGTCCGTCGTGGAGAGGGAAACAACCCAGACCGCCAGCTAAGGTCCCAAAGTATCACTAAGTGGGAAACGATGTGGGAAGGCTCAGACAGCCAGGATGTTGGCTTAGAAGCAGCCATCATTTAAAGAAAGCGTAATAGCTCACTGGTCGAGTCGGCCTGCGCGGAAGATTTAACGGGGCTAAGTGATACACCGAAGCTGCGGCAATGCAATTTATTGTATTGGGTAGGGGAGCGTTCTGTAAGCGGTTGAAGGTGTGCTGTAAGGCATGCTGGACGTATCAGAAGTGCGAATGCTGACATGAGTAACGACAAAGGGGGTGAAAAACCCCCTCGCCGGAAGACCAAGGGTTCCTGTCCAACGTTAATCGGGGCAGGGTAAGTCGACCCCTAAGGCGAGGCCGAAAGGCGTAGTCGATGGGAAACGGGTTAATATTCCCGTACTGCTTATTATTGCGATGGGGGGACGGAGAAGGCTAGGTGGGCCAGGCGACGGTTGTCCTGGTTTAAGGGTGTAGGCTGCAGAATTAGGCAAATCCGGTTCTGCATTAAGGCTGAGACCCGATGTCGAGTCACTACGGTGATGAAGTCATTGATGCCATGCTTCCGGGAAAAGCCTCTAAGCTTCAGATAATAAGCAATCGTACCCCAAACCGACACAGGTGGTCGGGTAGAGAATACCAAGGCGCTTGAGAGAACTCGGGTGAAGGAACTAGGCAAAATGGTACCGTAACTTCGGGAGAAGGTACGCTCTTGGCGGTGAAGTCCCTCGCGGATGGAGCTACTGAGAGTCGCAGATACCAGGTGGCTGCAACTGTTTATTAAAAACACAGCACTGTGCAAAATCGAAAGATGACGTATACGGTGTGACGCCTGCCCGGTGCCGGAAGGTTAATTGATGGGGTTATCTTCGGAGAAGCTCTTGATCGAAGCCCCGGTAAACGGCGGCCGTAACTATAACGGTCCTAAGGTAGCGAAATTCCTTGTCGGGTAAGTTCCGACCTGCACGAATGGCGTAATGATGGCCACGCTGTCTCCACCCGAGACTCAGTGAAATTGAAATCGCAGTGAAGATGCTGCGTACCCGCGGCTAGACGGAAAGACCCCGTGAACCTTTACTACAGCTTGGCACTGAACATTGACCCTACATGTGTAGGATAGGTGGGAGGCTTCGAAGCAGGTACGCCAGTATCTGTGGAGCCGTCCTTGAAATACCACCCTTGTCGTGTTGATGTTCTAACGTCGCCCCGTTATCCGGGGTGCGGACAGTGCCTGGTGGGTAGTTTGACTGGGGCGGTCTCCTCCCAAAGCGTAACGGAGGAGCACGAAGGTGGGCTAATCACGGTCGGACATCGTGAGGTTAGTGCAATGGCATAAGCCCGCTTAACTGCGAGAATGACGGTTCGAGCAGGTGCGAAAGCAGGTCATAGTGATCCGGTGGTTCTGAATGGAAGGGCCATCGCTCAACGGATAAAAGGTACTCCGGGGATAACAGGCTGATACCGCCCAAGAGTTCATATCGACGGCGGTGTTTGGCACCTCGATGTCGGCTCATCACATCCTGGGGCTGAAGTCGGTCCCAAGGGTATGGCTGTTCGCCATTTAAAGTGGTACGCGAGCTGGGTTTAGAACGTCGTGAGACAGTTCGGTCCCTATCTGCCGTGGGCGCTGGATGATTGAAGGGAGTTGCTCCTAGTACGAGAGGACCGGAGTGAACGAACCGCTGGTGTTCGGGTTGTGTCGCCAGACGCATTGCCCGGTAGCTAAGTTCGGCATCGATAACCGCTGAAAGCATCTAAGCGGGAAGCGAGCCCTGAGATGAGTCATCCCTGAGGCTTTAAGCCTCCTGAAGGGCTGTTCGAGACTAGAACGTTGATAGGCAGGGTGTGTAAGCGTTGTGAGGCGCTCAGCTAACCTGTACTAATTGCCCGTGAGGCTTAACCATACAACACCCAAGGGGTTTTAGCGGACTCCATAAGCACTTGAATGATGTGCTGAGAACTTAAGTCAGATTTTCCAAGATTGTTGAACAAATTTTGCTTGGCGACCATAGCGTTGCGGACCCACCTGATCCCATGCCGAACTCAGACGTGAAACGCAGCAGCGCCGATGGTAGTGTGGGGTCTCCCCATGTGAGAGTAGGACATCGCCAGGCTCCTTATTCAGAAAAGCCCGTCCGGCGACGGGCTTTTTCTTCGCTCCCGACCTGCGGGTAGGAGCGGAGTCAAGACAGAGTTTTTTGCTTTTGACCGGGTATAAACCGGGATGAAAAAAGATGAAAATTTTGTCTTGACTTGAAATGAGGGAAGCGTATTATACGCGTCCTGACTTGCTGAAGCGAAATGCGCTAAAGCCTTGAAAGTCAACGTTCTTTAACAATTTGACCATGCAATCTGTGTGGGCACTCGACAATGATACAGTCATCAAAGATTTTATCAGTGAACTGAGTGACCAAATCGATACTTAGGTATCGGCACAGTCAATTCGTTTCAACTTCGGTTGGAACATCAGTAATCACTGAGCCGCTTCTCTTTAGAGAGGCAACAAAACTTTAATTGAAGAGTTTGATCATGGCTCAGATTGAACGCTGGCGGCAGGCCTAACACATGCAAGTCGAGCGGCAGCGACATCAACAATCCTTCGGGTGCGTTGATGGGCGGCGAGCGGCGGACGGGTGAGTAATGCCTGGGAACATGCCTTAGTGTGGGGGATAACCATTGGAAACGATGGCTAATACCGCATAATGTCTTCGGACCAAAGCGGGGGACCTTCGGGCCTCGCGCGCTAAGATTGGCCCAGGTGGGATTAGCTAGTAGGTGGGGTAACGGCTCACCTAGGCGACGATCCCTAGCTGGTCTGAGAGGATGATCAGCCACACTGGAACTGAGACACGGTCCAGACTCCTACGGGAGGCAGCAGTGGGGAATATTGCACAATGGGGGAAACCCTGATGCAGCCATGCCGCGTGTGTGAAGAAGGCCTTCGGGTTGTAAAGCACTTTCAGCAGTGAGGAAGAGGTGAGTATTAATAGTGCTCATCTTTGACGTTAGCTGCAGAAGAAGCACCGGCTAACTCCGTGCCAGCAGCCGCGGTAATACGGAGGGTGCGAGCGTTAATCGGAATTACTGGGCGTAAAGCGCATGCAGGCGGCGTGTTAAGCCAGATGTGAAAGCCCGGGGCTCAACCTCGGAATCGCATTTGGAACTGGCATGCTAGAGTCTTGTAGAGGGGGGTAGAATTTCAGGTGTAGCGGTGAAATGCGTAGAGATCTGAAGGAATACCGGTGGCGAAGGCGGCCCCCTGGACAAAGACTGACGCTCAGATGCGAAAGCGTGGGGAGCAAACAGGATTAGATACCCTGGTAGTCCACGCCGTAAACGATGTCTACTTGGAGGTTGGTGTCTTGAACACTGGCTTTCGGAGCTAACGCGTTAAGTAGACCGCCTGGGGAGTACGGTCGCAAGATTAAAACTCAAATGAATTGACGGGGGCCCGCACAAGCGGTGGAGCATGTGGTTTAATTCGATGCAACGCGAAGAACCTTACCTACTCTTGACATCCAGAGAACTTTCCAGAGATGGATTGGTGCCTTCGGGAACTCTGAGACAGGTGCTGCATGGCTGTCGTCAGCTCGTGTTGTGAAATGTTGGGTTAAGTCCCGCAACGAGCGCAACCCTTATCCTTGTTTGCCAGCACTTCGGGTGGGAACTCCAGGGAGACTGCCGGTGATAAACCGGAGGAAGGTGGGGACGACGTCAAGTCATCATGGCCCTTACGAGTAGGGCTACACACGTGCTACAATGGCGTATACAGAGGGCGGCGAGCTAGCGATAGTGAGCGAATCCCACAAAGTACGTCGTAGTCCGGATTGGAGTCTGCAACTCGACTCCATGAAGTCGGAATCGCTAGTAATCGTGGATCAGAATGCCACGGTGAATACGTTCCCGGGCCTTGTACACACCGCCCGTCACACCATGGGAGTGGGCTGCACCAGAAGTAGATAGCTTAACCTTCGGGAGGGCGTTTACCACGGTGTGGTTCATGACTGGGGTGAAGTCGTAACAAGGTAGCCCTAGGGGAACCTGGGGCTGGATCACCTCCTTACCTAAAGACTGTGTCGTTGACGCAGTGTCCACACAGATTGCTTGGTCGAAATAGTTAAGAGCGCAAGAGAAGGGTCTAGAGGTAGCTCAGGTGGTTAGGGCGCACCCCTGATAAGGGTGAGGTCGGTGGTTCAAGTCCACTCAGACACCACCACTACAGTCTTCCCAAATACAGTGGTTCAACACTCTTGCAATACTCGATGGGGCTATAGCTCAGCTGGGAGAGCGCCTGCCTTGCACGCAGGAGGTCAGCAGTTCGATCCTGCTTAGCTCCACCACTCTTTAAGGGTTTTCCCCGAGAATCTTTAGAAAGTGGTTATCTGTCGATAATTCACAATGCTCTTTAACAATCTGGAAAGCTGACTAGTAATTCAATCTTAGAGATTGAATCAAAAACTGTTTCGAGAGAAACAGAGTTCTCAAGCAATACACATTCAAGTGTCTTGTGTAAGAGTCCGGCGAATAAACCAATTGTCTCTTTGTCAGAGACACAACCTTGGTTGTTTGAACATACGAAACCTCTTGGGGTTGTATGGTTAAGTGACTAAGCGTACACGGTGGATGCCTGGGCAGTCAGAGGCGATGAAGGACGTACTAACTTGCGATAAGCGGTGATGAGGCAGTAAGAGCCACTTGAGTCACCGATTTCCGAATGGGGAAACCCAGCTGCATAAGCAGTTATCATCAGGTGAATACATAGCCTGATGAGGCGAACCGGGGGAACTGAAACATCTAAGTACCCCGAGGAAGAGAAATCAACCGAGATTCCGGCAGTAGCGGCGAGCGAAACCGGATTAGCCCTTAAGCGTGTTTAGTGTCAGGTGAAGGTCCCTGGAAAGGGCCGCGATACAGGGTGACAGCCCCGTAACCGACGATGCTTTAGACGTGAAAACGAGTAGGACGGGACACGTGTTATCCTGTCTGAACATGGGGGGACCATCCTCCAAGGCTAAATACTCCTGACTGACCGATAGTGAACCAGTACCGTGAGGGAAAGGCGAAAAGAACCCCTGTGAGGGGAGTGAAACAGAACCTGAAACCGTGTACGTACAAGCAGTAGGAGCAGGCTTGTCCTGTGACTGCGTACCTTTTGTATAATGGGTCAGCGACTTAATTTCAGTAGCAAGGTTAACCGTATAGGGGAGCCGTAGGGAAACCGAGTCTTAACTGGGCGTGCAGTTGCTGGGATTAGACCCGAAACCAGGTGATCTAGCCATGGGCAGGTTGAAGGTGAGGTAACACTTACTGGAGGACCGAACCGACTAATGTTGAAAAATTAGCGGATGACTTGTGGCTAGGGGTGAAAGGCCAATCAAACCTGGAGATAGCTGGTTCTCCCCGAAAGCTATTTAGGTAGCGCCTCGGACGAATACTACTGGGGGTAGAGCACTGTTAAGGCTAGGGGGTCATCCCGACTTACCAACCCTTTGCAAACTCCGAATACCAGTAAGTACTATCCGGGAGACACACGGCGGGTGCTAACGTCCGTCGTGGAGAGGGAAACAACCCAGACCGCCAGCTAAGGTCCCAAAGTATCACTAAGTGGGAAACGATGTGGGAAGGCTCAGACAGCCAGGATGTTGGCTTAGAAGCAGCCATCATTTAAAGAAAGCGTAATAGCTCACTGGTCGAGTCGGCCTGCGCGGAAGATTTAACGGGGCTAAGTGATACACCGAAGCTGCGGCAATGCAATTTATTGTATTGGGTAGGGGAGCGTTCTGTAAGCGGTTGAAGGTGTGCTGTAAGGCATGCTGGACGTATCAGAAGTGCGAATGCTGACATGAGTAACGACAAAGGGGGTGAAAAACCCCCTCGCCGGAAGACCAAGGGTTCCTGTCCAACGTTAATCGGGGCAGGGTAAGTCGACCCCTAAGGCGAGGCCGAAAGGCGTAGTCGATGGGAAACGGGTTAATATTCCCGTACTGCTTATTATTGCGATGGGGGGACGGAGAAGGCTAGGTGGGCCAGGCGACGGTTGTCCTGGTTTAAGGGTGTAGGCTGCAGAATTAGGCAAATCCGGTTCTGCATTAAGGCTGAGACCCGATGTCGAGTCACTACGGTGATGAAGTCATTGATGCCATGCTTCCGGGAAAAGCCTCTAAGCTTCAGATAATAAGCAATCGTACCCCAAACCGACACAGGTGGTCGGGTAGAGAATACCAAGGCGCTTGAGAGAACTCGGGTGAAGGAACTAGGCAAAATGGTACCGTAACTTCGGGAGAAGGTACGCTCTTGGCGGTGAAGTCCCTCGCGGATGGAGCTACTGAGAGTCGCAGATACCAGGTGGCTGCAACTGTTTATTAAAAACACAGCACTGTGCAAAATCGAAAGATGACGTATACGGTGTGACGCCTGCCCGGTGCCGGAAGGTTAATTGATGGGGTTATCTTCGGAGAAGCTCTTGATCGAAGCCCCGGTAAACGGCGGCCGTAACTATAACGGTCCTAAGGTAGCGAAATTCCTTGTCGGGTAAGTTCCGACCTGCACGAATGGCGTAATGATGGCCACGCTGTCTCCACCCGAGACTCAGTGAAATTGAAATCGCAGTGAAGATGCTGCGTACCCGCGGCTAGACGGAAAGACCCCGTGAACCTTTACTACAGCTTGGCACTGAACATTGACCCTACATGTGTAGGATAGGTGGGAGGCTTCGAAGCAGGTACGCCAGTATCTGTGGAGCCGTCCTTGAAATACCACCCTTGTCGTGTTGATGTTCTAACGTCGCCCCGTTATCCGGGGTGCGGACAGTGCCTGGTGGGTAGTTTGACTGGGGCGGTCTCCTCCCAAAGCGTAACGGAGGAGCACGAAGGTGGGCTAATCACGGTCGGACATCGTGAGGTTAGTGCAATGGCATAAGCCCGCTTAACTGCGAGAATGACGGTTCGAGCAGGTGCGAAAGCAGGTCATAGTGATCCGGTGGTTCTGAATGGAAGGGCCATCGCTCAACGGATAAAAGGTACTCCGGGGATAACAGGCTGATACCGCCCAAGAGTTCATATCGACGGCGGTGTTTGGCACCTCGATGTCGGCTCATCACATCCTGGGGCTGAAGTCGGTCCCAAGGGTATGGCTGTTCGCCATTTAAAGTGGTACGCGAGCTGGGTTTAGAACGTCGTGAGACAGTTCGGTCCCTATCTGCCGTGGGCGCTGGATGATTGAAGGGAGTTGCTCCTAGTACGAGAGGACCGGAGTGAACGAACCGCTGGTGTTCGGGTTGTGTCGCCAGACGCATTGCCCGGTAGCTAAGTTCGGCATCGATAACCGCTGAAAGCATCTAAGCGGGAAGCGAGCCCTGAGATGAGTCATCCCTGAGGCTTCAAGCCTCCTGAAGGGCTGTTCGAGACTAGAACGTTGATAGGCAGGGTGTGTAAGCGTTGTGAGGCGCTCAGCTAACCTGTACTAATTGCCCGTGAGGCTTAACCATACAACACCCAAGGGGTTTTAGCGGACTCCATAAGCACTTGAATGATGTGCTGAGAACTTAAGTCAGATTTTCCAAGATTGTTGAACAAATTTTGCTTGGCGACCATAGCGTTGCGGACCCACCTGATCCCATGCCGAACTCAGACGTGAAACGCAGCAGCGCCGATGGTAGTGTGGGGTCTCCCCATGTGAGAGTAGGACATCGCCAGGCTTCCTATTTAGAAATCAGAGTTACTCTGGTTTCGGCCGTGTGGAGCGGTAGTTCAGTTGGTTAGAATACCGGCCTGTCACGCCGGGGGTCGCGGGTTCGAGTCCCGTCCGCTCCGCCACTTCTTAGAGAAACCCAGTCAGTAATGGCTGGGTTTTTTGCTATCTGGTGGTTGCACTACCTTTGGTTGTTCATCACTGATGCATTGCTCAGGTTGAGCGCCCCAAAAAGTGCGCTGCACTTAGGTCGCGGACCGGAATGCCGGACCATCGAGTCCCGTTCGTATGCGACCCCAGCCGTCTGCCACTTCGCAGAGAAACCCAGTCAGTAATGGCTGGGTTTTTTGCTATCTGGTGATTCCATTACCTTTGGTTGTTCGTCACTGATGCATTGCTCAGGCTAGGCGCCCCAAAAGTGCGCTGCACTTTGGTCGCGGGCCGGAATGCCGGACCATCGAGTCCCGGTCGTATGTGACCCCAGCCGTCCGCCACTTCTTGAAAGCCCCAGACTGGGCGTCCCCGACGAAAGACTGTGTAACCCTCCCCGAAAAACATGTCGCTAGTAATTAGAGCTTTTCCGTTTACACTGAAATAAACGGAGAACGCATGATGAAAAAATCACGCTACACAGAAACACAGATCGTGAAGATCCTGAAGGAAGTGGAGGCTGGCCGTAAGGTCAACGAAGTCTGTCGTGAATACGGTATCTCTGACGCTACCTATTACAACTGGAAATCGAAATATGGTGGTATGGAAGCGTCCGATGTGAAGCGGCTGAAAGAGCTTGAAGATGAAAATCGCCGACTCAAGCAGATGTTCGCTGACCTCAGCCTTGAGCATCGTATTGTGAAAGATATTCTGGAAAAAAAGCTGTAAAGCCAGCGGTTAAACGCGAACTCGTGGAGTATGTTCGTCAGCAATTTCGGGTCAGTCTCAGAATGGCCTGCCGCGCAGTTGGCATCAGTGATTCTGTCTATCGATATCAACCAGACCCTCATCGAGATGATGAGGTCATCGCCAAGTTGCAAGAAGCCGTAGAGCGATATCCTGCTTATGGTTTTGGCAAGTTATTTAAAGTTCTCAGACGCTGGGGATATCCATGGAACCACAAGCGCGTTTACCGTGTTTACTGCTCACTCAAGCTCAATATGAGGCGCAAAGGAAAAAAGCGGTTACCGAAACGGGAGCCAGTCCCGCTGGCACGTCCTGACGGGGTGAACTGCTGTTGGTCGATTGATTTTATGAGTGACGCTCTGGCTTGCGGCAGACGTTTTCGTACGTTTAATGTTGTCGATGATTTTAACCGCGAAGTGTTAGCCATCGAAGTGGACTTAAATTTACCAGCCCCAAGAGTCATCCGGGTTTTGGAGCGTATCACAGCGTGGCGCGGGATGCCCGGCAAACTCAGGATGGATAATGGTCCAGAATTTATCTCCACAGCGTTAGCCGAATGGGCCGAAGAAAATCGAGTTGAACTTGAATTTATTCGACCAGGAAAACCCACTGAGAACTCATATATTGAGCGCTTTAATCGAACCTATCGCACAGAACTTCTCGATATGTACGTTTTTAAAACGCTGAGTGAAGTTCGAGAGTTAACCGAACAATGGATGAAGGAATATAACGATGAACGCCCTCATGATGCCCTGGATGATCTGACCCCGTGGGAATACTTAGCAAGGTACGAAAGCAGGAAAAACTCTAATTTAGGCTGCCATTAAAGTAGGGAGGGTTACAACTGGAGCTTATTTATCTCTGCATTTCCCGAAAGTGCACACGCTTTAGTCACGGGCGGAATGTTGTGTCCTGTTTGCCATGATTTAAAGAGCCCGGGTCAGTGATGATCGGTTTGTGCTATATGGTGTATCACTAGTCATATGCTCAGATAATTGGGTGGTACGTAGACGCATCACTAGTGACGATAAAGTGCTTGTTGAGGAGCTCAGTTAAGTGGATTTGATATTCTTCATTGCGATGATTGCCCAGCAGCTGGGCAATTTCCTGGCCGACAGGAGAAAATCGGTAATAGAGTAGGCTTACTCCATTTTTGGCGGGCTGGATTTGATAATCATTCCCCTGATAATGAAAAGGCAGGGGCGTACTACTTTGGAGTTTTCCTGACTCTAATTCAGTACTTAATATCAGCCCCAGACCCATTAACTCCAGCAAATGTGAATACGGTAACTGGTAGTGTCCCAGGTTGAGTTTGTCGATAGATGCTTGCTTGAGAAGGAAACCTGAACGATATTTGAGTCCTGTCAGCAATTTTTTCGTGTTGTCCTGGCCGAAATGGCAGGCTAATAAACAGGCTCGCCGAAATAATTGAGCATCACGCTGCGTCATTTGCTGAAAGGCGATCATCGCTTTTAGTGAGATTGAGCCTGGGGTAATAATCTCTTGGCGAAGAATACGGCTCCATAGCTTCTGCATCGAAGGACTGTAAATATTCTGGGCGATGGTCATGAAATGATGGATCCAATCAGGATCCGGCTCTCCTGCGGTTTCATCTAAGCAGTTGTCGTAACAAAGCCTGAAGATGCGCTCTAAATTTTGCTGTTGGCGCTTCTGAATATTTTGTTGGCGGCTTTCACTGCGTTCTTGTAACGTTTTATCGTGATCTTCGTCGATCTGAGCACTCACATCATTTTGGCGGGCAATGGATTGAACCCGAAAGCGGCTACTTTTTATTGAATGTTTTGAATGGCTTTTTTTATCCGTGGCCGTATCGGTAGGGCTCAGTTCATTTTTCGCCTGACTTTCGGTTTGCATATCAGTTTCGCTCTCAACAGTTATACCTATTGTTTTTACATTTGTTCGTAAACTTTGGCAAGAGGCGTGACTTTTATGTTAATAGATGGTTAAATCCATGGGTCGCCCGGTGTGATGACGCTGTGCTATCAAGGAGGGGTTGATGACGAAAAAATTCAGTAAGCGATTAACAGAAGTGCTATTGCTGCTTGGGTATGTCGTGATTTTGGCTTACCTTGCAGCGCATGTGTAAGATAAGCCAATAGACAAGACAACAGGGCTATTTATCTGGCATCGTCGTACTCTTCAATGAGCGTGCCGTGGAGCAGATAACCGGTTTCGGCCAGCTCGTGCTCTACTGTTTGTACATTTAACTTTCCTACAACATAGACAACATCCCAGAGTTGCTGAACCGGTGCGCCTTTAGGAAATTTCACATAGATGATTTGATTTGGCGGCGGCGGGGGGACGTGAATGCAGGCACCAAAATAAGGTACCAGCAAAAACTCGGTGATCGTATTTTCGTCCCCTTCTAAAGGGATGACAAAACCAGGTATTTTGACTTCGCTGCCATCCAGTTCTGGGCGGACAGTTCCCATACGCTTTTGCAAAGCCGTCTGATCATTTTCATGATCGACGAAAGGCATGCCTTGCTGATCAAATAACTGGCGTTCTTTTTCCGGGATCAGATCAATCCAGTCCAGAGTCAGTGTTTCTTGTGCGTTGGCCACGAAGGGCAGCCAGCAACATAGCAGAATGAGAACAAACTTCATGTTTTCTCCTTAAATTCGAATGGTCATGCCATCGGCGAGTGACAGTCTGTACGCACGCAGTGCCGGGATCAGGCTGGTCAGCATACCTGCGATAAGAATCATCCCCATCAGCAGCCACTCATAGGAACTGGGCGCCTGAACGGGCAGGTAGAGTCCGAATGTATCCAGCAGCCAGCTATGGCTCAAGAACAATCCGCTGTAGAGTGCCAGCATCCCTGCCACAATACCTGTCAGGGTGAGGGTCGTCGTTTCAACGAAGAGCAGGCCAGCAATCCAGCCAGGGCGTGCGCCGGTTGCGCGTAGAATCGCCATTTCTCTGCGTCTTTCATTCAAACTGGTCAGCAAGCTCGATAACATTCCCAGTAGGCCGGCAATGACTACAAACACCGAAACGACCATCAGCGCTTGCTCTGCGACAGACATCATCCCCCACAGTTCATGCAGAGCGATACCTGGCATGATGGCGCTTAATGGTTCATCAGGGAAGGTATTGATATAACGCTGCAGGGCAAATGTCTGAATTTTAGAGTTCAATCCCAAAAGAGCGGCTGTGATCTGTTTGGGTTGAAAAGCTTGCTGGCTCAGAGCGACTGCATCCGGGGTATGGCCAAAATTTGCGCCCGATTCCCAACCGACATGAATCGCTTCGATGGCCGCAAGCGAGACATGAACGCTGCGATCAACCGGTGTTCCCGTGGGGGCTAAGATCCCAGTGACAGTAAAAGGCAGGTTGTCGTGACGTGTGAATTTTTTATCACTGATACCATGGGCAATAATAATTTGATCACCAATGTGATATCCGAGCTTACGAGCGACTTCCGCCCCAATTACAGTGTCGAACAGGGATTGAAAGCTGCTGCCTTGCCGGAAAGCCAGGTGTTGTTTCTGACCATACTGGTAATACTTGAAGTAATCTTCATTCGTGCCAATCACCCGAAATCCGCGGTGTGAATCGCCAAGCGAAATCGGAATGGCCCACTGTACAGCTTTGTGTGCTTTTAAAGTCTGGAAGCTCTGCCAGTCAATGTTATTGGTGGCGTTGCCGATACGAAAGACAGAGTACAGCAACAGATTCACCTGGCCTGAGCGTGCACCCACGATGAGGTCAGTTCCCGAAATGGTATGTGCAAAACTGGCTTTGGCCTGTGTCCGGACTTTTTCCACACCCAGCAGTAAGGTCGTCGAAATGGCGATGGTCAGCACGGTCAGAATGGCTGTCGTCTTTCGGTTTCGCAAACTTTGCCAGGCAAGGAGCATCAATGCTTTCATGTCTGCTTCTCCGACTCGCAATGGTTAAGATCTTTGAGGTTCAAAATGCGCTCGAACCCATTGGTCAGGGTTGGATCGTGACTGACAAACAGCAGGCTGGCGCCGGCCTGTTCACATTCATCCATCAGGAGTTGAATAAAGTGATTGCGATTGTCATGATCCAGCGCAGAGGTTGGCTCATCGGCGATGAGTAATGCCGGGCGTCCTATCAGAGCGCGCGCAGCAGCCACACGCTGCTGTTGTCCGATGCTGAGTTGTGTCACCTGGCGGGACAGACAGGATTCAGGTAACTGCAATGACTTCAGAAGCCGTTTTGCTTCTTGTTCGGGATTGGCTGTTTTCTTTTTTCGGAGCGCTGAAAAGCGGCAGGGTAACAAGACATTGTCTATCACGGAAAGATAAGGCAACAGATTGAACTGCTGGAAAATATAACCAATATGGTCAGCCCGGCGACGATCTCGTTTTGATGCAGACAGAGCACTGAAGGATTCCCCCAGAAGCCGGATGTCACCTTGTAAGGGCTGGTGGATACCTGCCATTAAGCTGAGTAAGGTTGATTTTCCACTGCCGCTTGGCCCTTGAAGGAAGACTTTTTCGCCCTGAGACAATGAGAAAGAGGCGATCCTGAGGATATCGTCGTTTTGATCCGGCCAGCGAAAACGGACCTGATCGAATTGGATTATTGTCATGCTGCTCTCCCAAAAAGGGAGCCACAGCTCCCTTTTCTTAGACTCATTCTGGCTTAGAAACGAAATTCGGCCTGACTGGCCGTCAGTGTTGTGGCGTGCTGGCCTTTCGCTGTAATTGCTTGCAGCTGAATTTTCTCTGTAGCCGGGAACTGAGCGAACCACTTTAGCGTCAGTGTACTGAGTTTGTCGATGGCCTCGCAGTGATAGGTATACTGAATACTGAATTCACCATGCTTACTAGGACGCTCATGATCATCGTGATCATGTTCGCTGTGTTGCTCGTGGTCATGGTGGTCGTGTCCTTCATGCTCATCATGATCGTGATCACTGTGCTTCTCATGCTCATGGTCATGATTGTGAGTTTCAGTGTGCTCTGAAAGGGTATGTGACACATGATGTTCATGAAGCTGGCATCCTGCTTCGGCATTTAACGCCAGCAGCGTGTCAGGGCGATTCAGTGTCTGCACGGCATCTTTGAGTGCCTGTTGTTCCGCGTCTGTTTCCGGTGGATGTTCAAATCCGGTGACATCCGCAGCAGGTGCGGTGATCTCTAACAGCAGGTCATTGCCGTCCTGCGCCATATTCAGTTCAACCTGGCCATGAAGATGTGCTTCATGCTGTGTGTATGCCCAGGCCGGAGCGGCGCAGGTGGCGGCAGAAATCAGCAGCAAGGTGGCTGCAAGGAAATGTTGAGTTGGCATGTGTTACTCCCAAAAAATTAAACAGTGAAATCAGGGTGGAACGGGTGGGAGAACACAGGCGGATCCCGGGCAGACGCTTGGGCACTGAGCCAGTCGGAAAGACGGTGTCGATATCGGGTCGATTGGTGAGCGACAGGACGAATGACAGGAAGATCTATCTGCGGCGGAGGCAAATCATTGGAAACAACATGGTGGCAGGGGCAGTCCTGCTCGGAATGCTGCGGCTGATTCAGCGCATCAAGTTTGTGAAGCACTTGAAGGGGAAAAGCCAGAATGAACAGGCTGAAGATCAGTGCCAAAAGCCCCTGATGCCATCTCTGGTTGAGCGGGATACGCACCTTCAAGTTGCTGCCTCACAAAAAGAAAGGATGTAATGATATATTATTACACCCTTTCCGGGAAGACAGATTACAGCAGAGACTGAATTTTTGACATCGCCTGCTCAATGTCACTGCGGCTTAACTCGCCTTCTTTGACAAACACCACCTTACCCGCCGGATCCAGCACGATAATGGCAGAGCTCTCCTCTTTCAGCGCCCAGCGCGAACGAACCTGACCTGTGGCATCCAGCACAATTGATGACCAGGCAAATTCTTTTTTACTGTCTTCTGCTGAGGATTTCACGAAACCGCCGGTGCCCCAAATCGCATCATCCTGATTGATGATGGTGGTGGTCTGGTACTGATCATGAGGGAGATTAGCGGACTTGATGGTTTCAATAAAAGGGGCATTGAGCTCTTTAGCTGAGCTTCTTCCGGCAATGGCTTGAATCACCCGGACTTTACCGCTGAGCTGGCTGGTTTGCCAAGGCTGATAGAGGATGTCGTTGCCTTGCAGGATAAGCTCACCTTTATCAGCAACGCTGGTGCTGGGTAAAGGCTGACCGACTGTAAGATTATGGGCATGAGCCGGTAATGTGAGTGCGGGTAACAATACGCAAAGTGATAGCAGTGACTTCATGTTCATGAATGTTATTCCTTGTTTATGGTTGTGCTGTCTTATAGTAGTTGAGTTTCGGGGAACTGGTAGAACCAGTTTGTTATCCTTGAAGCGTATCACTGTTTTTGCCTGTCAATTGGCAGAAATGTGCGTGGTGAAATACCTCTCTGGCAAAGAAATTGGGCAGGTTGAAGTGTCATGTCCTAAAGTTGGCGTGGCTCTTTTGTCGCGATAAGAACAAAAATATAACTGGCAAGCGTTTTGCATATTTTTGACACAAGCAAGGCAACTTTTTTGTCTATTAAGGGTCACAGGTTCTGAGTGTTGAGGGATATTATGCTAAAAATATTTAAACAATATCGTCCAAACCAGATTGCACGTTATGTGAAAAGTTACTTTCGGGGCCGGCTGTTCATTGTGGGTATCGGGGCTTTCGAGTTTGACTGCGGACGTTTACTCCCCCCCGCCAGCCGTAATAAAAAAGCATTGAGTGTGTTGTCGGAAGTGAATAAAGAAATTCAGGTGCTGGCTGCCGCCAGTTACAGTAGCTAGCGCCAGAACTGGCCTGACGCTGGCTGAGAGATTTACTGAGGGGGCATGCAAACACCGGTTCCACCCAAGCCGCAGTAACCCTGCGGATTCTTTTCCAGATACTGCTGGTGGTAATCTTCAGCGTAGTAAAACGCAGCGGCAGGTAAGATTTCAGTGGTGATAGTGGCAGCTCGCTGCTCGGCCTGCAGTGCTGACTGGTACCTTTCCTTGCTGCTTTCTGCCTGAGCCTGTTGCTCCTGACTGGTGGTATAGATGACAGAGCGATACTGGGTACCAATGTCATTACCCTGACGCATGCCCTGTGTTGGGTCATGACTTTCCCAAAACTGAGCAAGTAACTCATCCAGTGTGGTTTGTGCCGGATCAAAAATCACGCGAACCACTTCAGTATGGCCCGTCTGTCCGGTACACACTTCCTGATAGGTCGGATTGGGGGTAAAGCCGCCACTGTAGCCTACCGCCGTGTTGATGACGCCAGGCTGTTTCCAGAACAGGCGTTCCGCGCCCCAGAAGCATCCCATTCCCAGTACGATTTCTTCCATACCTTCAGGTACAGCAGCATCTAGTCGGGTGCCAAAGATGGCGTGAGTTTCAGTGGGGATCACTGGCGTTGAACGGCCTGGCAGGGCCGCTTCAGGGGAGATCATCTGCTGTTTATCCATGACATGATTTTCCTAATTACACTGTTAATGAGCCAGAAAGTAGAGGATTCGGCACTGACAATCAATAGCCGTGTTACACCTATAACCTAACAGACCGGAAATTTGCTTGATTGTTTTCTTTTACCGGAAAGGTTGGCACTTCGCTCAGCTCTTGTCAGAATAAAGTATGCGCACTATCTAATAACATTCTAATAAGTGAAGACAAATAAGAATGATGACCTTGTTTCGACGCTGTATGTTCACAGTTGTCGCTTTAGTGGTAACCATGCCTGCTGTGGCAGAAACGGAACTTATTGTGACTGGGCTGAAAGGCAGCCTGAAGAAAAATGTGGATATTTATGTTGCTGCCATTCCTAAGGAAGATTACAGCACATCTTTACGGTTCAAAGGTCAGGTTGAAAAAGAAATCCGTACCGCGCTGAAAGCGCTTGGTCGTTACCAGCCTGATATTGTTTTTAGTGTCGACGAAGACGGCGAGGACAGCACTTTGACTGTCACGGTTGATGCCGGCCCGAGCACTAAAATTGCCAGAAGTGATATTCAGATCAAGGGCGAAGCCGCTGATGATCTGGATTTTTTTGTTCTCAAACGCGATAGCGATTTAGAACTGGGCAGAACCCTTAACCACGGCAAGTACGATTCATTCAAATCCAGCCTGGAAAGCCTGGCTTTGCGCAAGGGCTATTTTGATGCCGAACTGAAAACCAGCCGGCTGGAAGTGGCGCCTGGCCGTAATCAGGCTTTTATCCACATCGAATTTGATTCCGGAAAACGTTACAAATACGGTGAAATTCTGATCACCGGCAGCCAGATTAACGAAACGAAAGTCCGTTCGTTAGCCCCGTTTGATGAAGGTGACTACTATCTGGTCTCTGACGTGGGGGAGTTTAATCAGCGCCTGTCGAGCGTAGGCTGGTTCTCTTCCATTTTTGTTGGCGGGGATGTGAGCGATCTGCAAGGGGATGTGGTGCCCATTCAGGTTAACCTCAGGCCGGAAGTGAGAAACAAAATCGAAACCGGTATCGGTTATTCGACCGATGTCGGTGCGCGTTTGAAATTCAACTGGCGTAAGCCCTGGATAAACAGTGAAGGCCACAGTCTGGATGTTCGTACTGAGATCTCTAAGGTGCAGCCGAAAGTTGAAGCGACGTATAAAATTCCGCTCGATAATGTGCTGGATGATTACTACAAGCTCATCGGGGCAATTCGCTATGTGGACAATCACGACACTATCAGTACCGAGTACCATCTTGGCGTTGAGCGGCACTGGAACTTTGACCAGGTCTGGAATGGCGTTGCGTCGGTGCGTTTACTGTATGAGGACTACAATCAGGGTGCCTTTGAGACAGGCTCCGCCTTTATGGTTATTCCCGGGGTCAGTATTGACCGCACCCGCTTGCGTGGTGGTAGCTGGCCGACCTGGGGAGATAAGCAACTGCTTAAACTGGAGTATTCCGACCCTGCGCTGGGTTCTGATACCCGTTTGGCAAAACTGCGCGGCCGCAGTGCCTGGATCCGTACTTTTGCTGAAGATCACCGGGGCCTGGCCCGTCTGGACGCCGGGGCCATCTGGGCAGAAAAGATAGAAGATATCCCGCCGTCCATGCGCTTTTTTATCGGTGGGGATAGCAGCTTGCGTGGCTACAGCTACGAGTCCATTTCACCAAGGGACAGCGAGGGGCAGCAGATTGGTGGTGAGTTTATGCTGGCCTCCTCGCTGGAATATCAGTACCGGCTGACCGGCAACTGGTGGGGAGCCCTGTTTTACGATTACGGTTCGTCCTGGACAGACAGCCCGGACTGGCAGGCAGGCGCGGGTGTAGGGATACGCTGGGCATCGCCGGTCGGCCCGATTCGGCTCGACTTCGCCTGGGGGCTGGACAAACCTGATGATCGTTTCCAAATTCACTTCGTGCTGGGGCCTGAATTATGATCTGGTTGAAGAGATTGATGATTGGCCTGCTGACGTTTGTGTTACTGCTGACACTGGCGCTCTGGGCACTGTTATATACCCATGCCGGGGTTCGCCTCGCCCTGTGGGGGGCCCAGACGGCCGTGCCTGCACTGACAGTGCAAGACAGCAACGGCGCCCTGCTGAAAGGATTTACACTCCTCGGTGTCCGTTACAAGGACGATTTGCTGGAGCTTAATAGCGACAGTCTCACACTGGTTATCAATGATGATTGTCTGCCTATTCCGGCACTGTGCGTGCAAGAACTGAGTCTGAGTGGTTTGACATTCTCCATGCCAGAGCTGCCTCCCAGTGAACCGGACGAAGAAGAGCCGGGAGAGCCGTTAACAGAAATTGCGTTGCCGGTCCCAGTCCGGCTGGATCGTTTAACGCTGAATGACATTGATCTGAATATTCTGGGTAATAAAGTGCGCTGGCAGCGTTTCAGCTCGGCTGCCCAGATGCAGGGTAGCCACTTAACCCTGAAACCCACAGACTGGGAAGGTATAGTCCTGAATCTGACGCCGCCTGCAGAGAAAGAGATACAGGAACAGACTGAAGATCAGGCAGAAGACGTTGCAGAGGCTTATAGTCAGGAAAAGCAAGAGCGTATCGTACTGCCTGAGGTGGTGTTACCGCTGAAAGTGACTGTGGAACGTTTTACCGTGAAAGACTTTTTGCTGGAAGGGGCGACCCCGCAAAAAGTGAATGAACTGGAGTTAATCGCAGAAGCAGAAAACAGTAAGGTCACACTGACCCGCTTGTTTGTTGATGTGCCGCAAGCCACACTCGATGCCGAAGGAGAAGCTGAGCTAAGTGGTGAGTACCCACTGACATTAAAGGCGAAATCTGACATTGCGATGGAGCCGGTGCAGGGACATCATATTGATCTCTCGGCGTCAGGGTCATTGCAGCAACTGATGCTGGATGTTGCACTCAGTGGAAAGCTGGATGCCAAGGTGACGGGAAAGCTGTCTCCGCTGGATGCCGATCTGCCTTTTGACTTCAAGGTGGTGAGTAATAACTTACAGTGGCCGTTAGATGACAAGCCTGATTTTGTTGCGAAAGAGACGGTTATCAATGCAAAAGGAAATTTAGACAGTTTTACTTTTGACGCCGCAACCAAAGCAGACGGTGAGCCTATGCCGGCCGTTGATGTCAGCCTGAAGGGAGCAGGATCCCTGACTGATGTTGTACTGGAAAGCCTGACCGTTAACAGTCTGGGTGGTCAGGTTACGGGCAACGCTCAGGCGAGCTGGGCAAAGACGGTGAGCTGGCAGGGCAACCTCTCGTTTAGCGATATTCAGCCCGGACTGGAATGGCCCGCCGCGGAAGGTAAGCTGAGTGGCAAGCTTAGCACCTCAGGCGGATTAACGGCGGCTGGTGGCTGGTTCGTTAAATTGCCTGAGCTGAACGTCGATGGTGAAGTGATAGGTCAGCCTTTTACGCTGGCCGGTCAGCTTGATGCTCAGGATGCAGGCGGGAAAGGAGATCTGGAACTGGTTACCCAGGGACTGGTTCTTAAGCACGGACCGAACGGGCTGAATGCGAAAGGGAGCCTGAAGCAAACCTGGGATCTGTCTGCATTGGTGAATGCGCCGGATCTCGCTCAGTCTGTGCCCGGTTTACGCGGCAGAGTAAACGGCGACTTACGCTTAAGCGGCACGCTGGCTGAGCCAACGATAGATCTGAATTTAGTGGGGCAGGCACTGGGCTGGCAGGATTTGGCACAATTAAAAAGTCTTAACCTGAAAGGCCGTGTGACACCACTGCCTGCACTGACAGCCGATATCACGCTGAGTGCCAGAGAAGGCAGTTATCAGGATGCGGCCAAGCTGGAAGCCCTGGACATCTCTTTTAAGGGAACTGAAGCCCAGCATACACTCCGTCTTGATCTGAAGGGTGAGCCTGTGAGCACAGCGCTCGCTTTACAAGGCAGTCTGGACAGACAGCAGGGTTGGCAGGGGATGCTGCAACGCGGCAATCTTGAAACTCCCGTTGGCCTGTGGCAGCTTAATCAGCCTACAGCGTTGGCATACAGTTTGAGTAAGCAGAGCGTCTCTGTCGCTCCGCATTGCTGGCAGCAAAAAGACGCCTCTGTGTGTCTGACTCAGCCTTTGGATGCCGGCGCGAGTGGGCAGGCGAGCCTTGCTATCAATAAACTCGGTTTTTCCATCCTGCAGCCGTTCCTGCCGCCAGAGATAAAACTGGATGGTGAAGCCAATGCCACAGCCAACGTCGGCTGGTCGCCGCAACAAGCGCCTGTGTTGCAGGTTCAGGTCAGGTTGCCTGCCGGCGGATTCCGACAGCAGGCGGCGGCAGATCAGCCACCGCTGGCGATTGGCTGGGATCAGATCACCCTCAATGCTGACATGCGTGATGACGTGCTTACGACAGACTGGCTGGTGGCGTTTAAAGATAACGGGGATTTGTCGGGCAACGCCCGAATTACCCAGCTATCAGGTGAACAGCAGATAGAGGCCAAAGTGAAGCTGGATACGTTCCGGCTGGATTTTCTGCAACCTCTGGTCGCCGATTACGACATTTTTAAAGGCCGGGTGGATACGGATTTACTTTTAACCGGGCCGATTATGCAGCCTCAGGTGAATGGTGTATTTAAAATCACCGAGCTCAAAGCGATTGGCAGAAAAGTCCCGCTGGATCTTGAACGAGGCGAGGTTGTCGCTACCTTCAGTGGCTACAGTGCCATTGTGCGCGGCAAGCTCGATACCCCTGATGGTCGCCTTGTGCTGCAGGGGGATGCGAACTGGGCCGATATGGCCAACTGGAGTGCTAACCTGAAGGTGAACGGGCGTGAGCTTGAAGTGAATGTGCCACCTATGATTGCCATGAAGGTGTCGCCTAACCTGAAGATCAGTGCGGCACCCCAGGTGGCTGAAATCAGCGGCACAGTTTCCATTCCATGGGGCCGGATCACGGTAGACCGTTTACCGGAATCTGCGGTACAGGTTTCGGACGATGAAATTCTGCTGACCGATGATCTCAAGCCGGTGGATACCGGTAATAAAGTTCCCTTTGCCATCAAAACCAATGTGATGGTGAAGATTGGCCCGGATGTGCGTTTATCGGCTTTTGGTCTGGATGCCGGACTGTCAGGGAATCTGAAAGTCAATCAGCAGGACAAAGCCCCACTCGTCTATGGCGAAATCCGGGTTGACGACGGGACCTACCGGGCCTTTGGCCAGGAGCTGGTGATCCGTAGAGGTCAGATCACCTTCAATGGGCCTGCGGATCAGCCTTACTTGTCGGTGGAAGCGATTCGTAATCCGAACAACATTGAAGACGATGTGACCGCCGGGATTCGGGTCACCGGGCCAGCCGATGAGCCTAAGGTGGACATTTTCTCTGATCCGGCCATGCCGCAACAGAATGCGCTGTCATACGTGTTACGCGGCCGGGATCTCGACAGTGAATCGCCGGAAGGGGGCGGTGCGATGACGACGGCGCTGATCAGTATGGGACTGTCGCGCAGCAGTCAGCTGGTCGGCAATGTCGGCGAGGCGTTCGGGATTCAGGATTTGGCGCTCGATACCGCGGGCGCGGGCGATGACTCTCAGGTCACGATTAGTGGTTATGTCTACCCGGGTCTGCAGGTCAAATATGGCGTGGGTATCTTCAGTCCCATCGGTGAGTTTACCGTCAGGTATAAGCTGTTGCAGGATTTGTATATCGAAGCGGTCTCGGGGCTCGACAGTGCCGTCGATTTACTGTATCAGTTTGAGTTTAATTAACAGGGATGTTGTCAGTCGTGTCTACACGGGTTTTTGTTTACGGCAGTTTGCGCCGCGGCCAGTCCAACCATGGGCTGATGTCCCGCTCACGTTATCTGGGCGACTGCCAGCTGGCAGGTTATGTCATGTATGATCTCGGGCCGTATCCTGCGGCACTAAAGCAGTCTGGATCTGAGGGCGTATTGCTCGGCGAAGTGTATGACGTGGATGCTGTTACCTTTGCCGAACTCGATATCCTCGAAGGTCTGGGAGAAGAATATTGCCGGGAGCAAGTGGAGACCCCTTTCGGTCTGGCCTGGATTTATCTTTACCTGCAGCCGATCGACAGAGCCACCTTGATACCAGAAGGAGATTGGTCGAACCGATCATCCTGGTGACATCGCCGTTCATAAAAAAACGCTCCCGAGGGAGCGTTTTTTCTGGAACAAGCAAGATCGCGCGATTATTTTTCCTGCGCGCGCTTGTAGGATTCCAGGATCTCAGCTTTTGCTGCTTCAACGTCAGCCCAGCCGTCTACTTTCACCCACTTGCCAGATTCCAGCTCTTTGTAGCGCTCGAAGAAATGAGTGATCTGTGCTTTCAGCAGCTCAGGCAGATCGTTTACATCTTTGATGTGATCGTATTCTTTGGTCAGCTTGCTGTGCGGTACAGCAACCACTTTCGCATCTTCACCTGACTCATCAGTCATCTTCAGAACGCCAACCGGACGACAACGGATCACAGCGCCTGGGTGCAGCGGATATGGGGTCGGAACCAGAACGTCAACCGGGTCACCGTCCAGAGACAGGGTGTGGTTCACGTAACCATAGTTACATGGGTAGAACATAGGCGCAGACATGAAACGGTCTACGAATACCGCGCCAGAATCTTTGTCGACTTCGTATTTGATTGGATCAGCGTTTGCCGGGATTTCGATGACAACGTAGATGTCTTCTGGCAGTTCTTTACCTGCAGGGACGTTGTTCAGGCTCATGATGAATTCCTTAATAGTTTCAGATGATTTTGTCGCCGGGAATTATAACCAGTAGCCGTGAAAAAAACAGCTTCTAAGGTGCAGTGGATGCTTGAGCGGTCAGATTCTGTGAATGCCCGACTTGTTTGCCGGGCATGGAGAAACTTACTCTGCGTCTGGAAACTCAGACAGGAAGCTTTCTACTTTGCGTACCATTTTGGTGGAGCCGACAAAGAAAGGCACGCGCTGGTGCAGTTCAGTCGGTTTGATTTCCATGATGCGGTTTTTCCCGTCTGAAGCAATACCACCCGCTTGCTCAATCAAGAATGCCATTGGGTTGCATTCATACAATAAGCGCAGTTTTCCTGTCGGGTGTGTCGCCGTACTTGGGTAGAGGTAAATACCGCCTTTCAGCAAATTGCGGTGGAAATCAGCAACCAGAGAGCCAATATAGCGCGAGGTGTAAGGGCGGTTCTCTTCCGGGACGTTTTCCTGGCAGTACTTAATGTACTTTTTCACGCCCTGTGGGAAGCGGAAATAGTTTCCCTCATTGATGGAGTAAATTTGACCATCATCCGGGATCGTCATGTTCTCGTGCGACAGACAAAAGACCCCCAGTGACGGATCATAAGTGAAACCATGTACGCCTTTGCCTGTGGTGTACACCAGCATGGTGGAGGAGCCATAAATGATGTAACCCGCTGCCACTTGTTTGTCGCCAGGCTGCAGGAAATCTTCGATTTCAGCCGGGCCGCCAACCGGGGTCACGCGGCGGTAAATCGAGAAGATGGTTCCGACGGAAACGTTTACGTCAATGTTCGAAGAACCATCCAGTGGGTCCATCAAAACCACGTACTTCGCTTCGCGGTTCAGTTCTTTATTGAATACCACGAGTTCATCTTCTTCTTCACTGGCGACACCGCAGACCTGACCGCGGGCTTCCAGTGCAGCTTTGAATTTCTCGTTGGCATACACATCAAGTTTCTTTTGGGCTTCACCTTGGACATTCTCGCTGCCAACGTCACCTGTGATATCAACCAAGCCGGCTTTGTTGATTTCACGGTTAACGATTTTGGCCGCCAGTTTAATGGAACCCAATAGAGAAGACAGTTCACCGCTGGCATGGGGGAAGTCATGCTGATTCTCGACAATGAACTCGCCAAGGGTTCTAATATCGGACATATACAATCCTTGCATCGTGTTGTCATGGGGGGATAAATATTCGGTACAATGCCTCTTTTCGGGCAATTGAACTGTACCCTTGGCCATTGGCCAGTTATTGTTTGATGCAATTGTATCTAAAGATCTTTTTTATGGTAACGAAGTAACACTGAAGCGTGGTCGTGACCAATATTTATTTTGTGAGCTGACAGTTATGCATATCCACATTCTCGGAATTTGCGGCACTTTTATGGGCGGAGCCGCCATGCTGGCCAAGCAGCTTGGCCATCGAGTGACCGGCAGCGATGCCAATGTCTATCCGCCGATGAGCACAATGCTGGAGTCGCAAGGCATTGAAATTATTCAGGGATATGATCCGTCGCAATTAGATCCGGCGCCGGATTTGGTGGTGATAGGCAATGCCATGAGCCGGGGCAATCCATGCGTTGAGTACGTGCTGAATAAAAACCTGCGTTATACCTCAGGCCCGCAATGGTTACAGGAATTTTTGTTACATGACCGTTGGGTACTGGCGGTGGCGGGGACCCATGGCAAGACCACGACAGCCAGTATGCTGACCTGGATTCTGGAAGATTGTGGCTATCAGCCGGGTTTTCTGGTCGGCGGCGTACTGGGAAACTTCGGCGTTTCCGCACGTTTAGGTGAGAGTTGCTTCTTCGTGGTTGAAGCGGACGAATACGACAGTGCTTTTTTCGATAAGCGTTCTAAGTTTGTTCATTATCGACCACGAACCTTGTTAATGAACAATCTGGAGTTCGATCACGCAGATATTTTTTCGGATCTGGCTGCCATTCAACGTCAGTTTCATCATTTAATCCGCACTGTGCCGGGCGAAGGCAAGATTCTGGCTCCTCACGGCGTGCCGGCCATTGATGAAACGCTGGCGATGGGTTGCTGGAGCGAGCTGGAATACAGTGGTGACAACGGTGACTGGCAAGCGAACAAGCACCAGCCGGACGGCAGTACATTTGATGTGATTTTTGCCGGTAAAACCGTGGGTACTGTGCGCTGGGATCTGATCGGGGATCACAACGTCAGCAATGCATTGATGGCGATTGCCGCCGCGCGGCATGTCGGGGTTACCCCAGAGCTGGCTTGCGAAGCGCTGGCGCGTTTTGTCAATACCAAGCGGCGGCTGGAGCTGAAAGGGGAGCAGAATGGCGTGAAAGTGTATGACGATTTCGCCCATCACCCGACCGCTGTTGAACTGACATTAGGCGGATTACGTGCCAAGGTGGGCGATTCGCGTATTCTGGCAGTGCTGGAACCGCGCTCGAACACCATGAAGCTGGGCGTGCATAAAGCCGATCTGGCCCCGGCACTGGCAGCGGCGGATGAAGTTTTCCTGTTTCAACCAGACACGATTCCCTGGTCGGTGCAGGATATTGCTGATCTGTGTACTCAGCCGGCTCAATGTGAAGCGGATATTGATCTTTTGGTGGCGAAGATCGTTGCTTCAGCCCGTCCAGGAGATACGATTCTGGTGATGAGCAATGGCGGCTTTGGCGGGATTCATGACAAGCTGCTTGCCGCGCTGGCGCAGGGAGACAAAAATGCAGGATAAGCGGATTACACTGGCCTGGACCGGGGCATCCGGTGCCCCTTACGGACTGCGTTTGCTGGAGTGCCTGCTCGCAGCGGATTATCAGGTTTACTTGCTGATCTCCTCTGCAGCGCGTGTGGTGCTGGCGACCGAACACGGCCTGAAACTGCCTGCGGGTCCTGAAGCGGCACAGGCGGCACTGGCAGAACATCTCAATTATTCGGGCGATAAACTGACGGTCTGTGGCAAAGAGGACTGGTTTTCGCCGGTGGCGTCCGGCTCGGCCGCGCCGAAAAAAATGGTGGTCTGTCCGTGTTCCGCGGGCACGCTGGCCTCGGTGGCTCATGGTTTGTCGGATAATCTGCTGGAGCGTGCCGCCGATGTGGTGCTCAAAGAGCGCGGTCAGCTGCTGTTGGTGGTCCGGGAAACCCCGTTTTCTTCCCTGCATCTGGAGAATATGCTCAAGCTCTCCAACCTGGGAGCGACCATCATGCCGGCCGCACCCGGCTTTTATCATCAGCCCAAGTCTATCGACGATCTGGTCGATTTCATGGTGGCCCGGATACTGGATCATCTCGGCGTTGAGCAAGGGCTGGTGCCACGCTGGGGCTATGATCACCGCCCGTCCTGAATCATAAACCCGATGGCTTGAGGATCAGGATATTACCGGGAGCGTTTTCCACCACTTTAGCCGCCACTGAACCCAGAACCAGCTTATCGATTGTGGAGTGCTGGTGGCTGGGCATAATAATGAGATCGGCTTTCACCTGGCGGGCATGATCCACTATGGTGGACCAGACTTTGCCTTCCGATACGGTTTCTATGTGGCGGATATCGCCGGGAATGTGTTGCTCGGCGAAGTGTTTCAGCTTTTGCTGGGTGTCCTGCAGCATTTTACGTGCGGCATCTTTAGGGAAATAGTTAGACACCATTGCCAGGTGAATACCCGGCAGGACGTTGAGCAAATGGATGACAGCGTCTGACTGGCGGGCGTGCCAGACAGCAAGCGCAACCGCTTTATCACCAAAGCCTTCCTCATTGAGATCGACAGGCACCAAAATGTGGGTATACATGGCATCCTCTCTGTCAGGCAGCCACAGGCCGGTGTTGGCGCCTGTGGCTGAAGTATTGTACTGACTAGAGTTTAGTCCTGTTCCGCATTTTTGTGTGTTTCACCTTTGACGGGCACATCAAGTTTGGCTTTTCGCCGCTGATTCCAGCCCAGTAAGGCCAGCAGCGCCAGCGTTGGGACAAAGACCCATTCTTTCATCGGTCTGACCGCGGGCAAGCTGACGGTGACAATTTCCCAGCCAAAATCAATGCCGGCCTGCTCAGCCGGGCTGCCGAATTCGACCAGTTCAACCATCATCTTCTCGCCTTCCTGCTTGAGCATCAGACCGGTTGAGGCAATTTTTTCATTCGGATCAACCGCATCCTTATCAAACGGCAGCAGCACGTGCTTGGTCACTTCATCGCCCAGCAAATCCATTCCCGTTGCCTGCACTTCCAGAGGCTCACCAATAGCCAGTTTATCGGCAGCATCAACGATCAGGGTGCCCGGCATTTCGTGTTTGGGCGGATAGACCATATCCCACCAGAAACCCGGCCGGAACAAGGAGAAGGTGATCAGCAACAGCAAAATGCTTTCCCACCATTTCACTTTGGTGAACCACCATCCTTGGGTTGCGGACGAGAAGGTCAGCATGGCAATCACAGCGGACGCCACGGTCAGAAACAGGTGCCACCAGGTATCAATATCCATCAACAGGAGCTGGGTATTGAAAATGAACATGAAGGGCAAGATGGCGGTGCGGATATCATAGGTGAAACCCTGAATACCGGTACGGATCGGATCGCTTTTCGCAATCGCCGCCGCTGCAAACGCCGCCAGACCGACCGGTGGGGTATCATCGGCCAGAATCCCGAAATAGAACACGAACAAATGCACAGCCAGCAAAGGAATGATCAGGCCGTTCTCAGCGCCCAGAGTGACAATCACAGGCGCCATCAGGGTCGAGACCACAATGTAGTTGGCCGTGGTGGGCAGCCCCATGCCCAGGATCAGGCTGATCACGGCGGTAAACAGCAGCATCAGCATGATATTGCCGCCCGAGATGAACTCGACAAAGTCGGTCATCACCAGGCCAACGCCCGTCAGCGTCACCACGCCAACAATAATCCCGGCTGCGGCCGTGGCGACACCGATCCCGATCATATTGCGCCCGCCGGTGACCAGGCTCTCCAGCAAATCGTGCCAGCCTTGTTTACCCGCTTCAGCAAGCGTTTGCTCTTTGGTAAAAATGGCCATGAGCGGACGCTGGGTCAGCAGGATGAAAATCATAAACACCGTTGCCCAGAAAGCCGATAAGCCCGGCGAGAATCGCTCCACAGTCAGACACCAGACCAGTACCACGATCGGCAGCAGGAAGTACAAACCGGATTTCACCGTCGGGCCGGGATCCGGCACTTCGGTCAGCTCCTGATTCGGATCTTCCAGCAGATGATCCTGATAGTTGGCCGCCAGACGCACCAGAGCGATATAAGCGATCAGGATCACCACCGCAATGATCGGTGTCGCGGCGGCACCAAATACATCTTTGGTCCAGCCGATGCCGTAATAGACGATGGCACTGAGTACCATGAGGCCGACTATGGTACCCACAAAAGAGGTCAGCTTTTGCGCCAGAGTCGGTTGATAATGGCGGGGCAAGCCTGTCATGCCGGCTTTACAGGCTTCCAAATGGACGATGTAAAGCAGGGCAATGTAGGAGATGAGGGCCGGCAGTATCGCAGCCTTAATCACTTCGACATAAGAGACGCCGACATATTCCACCATCAAAAATGCCGCTGCCCCCATGATGGGGGGCGTGAGCTGGCCGTTGGTCGAGGCAGCCACCTCAACAGCGCCGGCTTTGTAGCCGGGGAAACCAACCCGTTTCATCAGCGGGATGGTAAAGGTTCCCGTCGTGACCACGTTGGCGATGGAAGACCCCGATACCAGACCCGATAAACCCGATGCGACGACCGCCGCTTTGGCGGGGCCGCCACGCATATGGCCCAGCAGGGAGAATGCCACTTTAATGAAGTAAGCACCGGCACCGGCCCGTTCGAGCATGGCGCCGAACAGTACAAACAGGAATACGAACGCAGTCGAGACCCCCAAGGCGACGCCGAAGACCCCTTCTGTGGTGAGCCACAGGTGCGACATGGCTTTGTTCAGGCTGGCACCTTTGTGTGCAATAACATCCGGCATGTAGGGGCCGGCAAAGGTGTACAGCAGGAAAACAGAGGCAACCACCATCAGCGGAGGGCCCAGGGCCCGTCGTGTGGCTTCCAGAAGCAACAGCATGCCGACCACCGAAGTGACGACATCCAGCGTGGTTGGAGCGCCAGAGCGGCCAGACAGTGCTTCGTAAAACAGGTAGATATAGGCGGCAGAAAAACTGGCCAGCAGTGCAAGCATCCAATCTTGCAGTGGAATGTGATCCCTGGGAGAGCTCTTCAGGGCAGGGAAGGCAGTAAAGGCTAAAAAAATGGCAAATGCCAGGTGGATAGCACGCGCTTCGGTATCGTTGAAGATGCCCATATCGAAAATGAAAGGGAGGGGAGAGGCATACCACAGCTGGAACAATGACCAGCAAAGGGCAACAACCCATAGAATTTGTCCCTGTATCCCCTCGGGATTGCGTGCGCCGGTATCTGCCTGTGCCACCATGTCCTGGACATCGTCATGGTTGGTTTTTGTCATGCTACTTCCTTAATTCAGGAGCGAACCGTGATTAACTGTTTGAGGTTTCAGTTTTTATTGTAGTCTGGCAAATTGATCTGACAGTGGGCATTTTTGTGCTCTGACAGACAAAAAGTGCACCGTCAAGACGGTGCACTTTGCAGGATGAACAGCTGTTGGCTTATTTGATCAAACCCACTTCTTTGTAGTATTTCTCTGCGCCCGGATGTAACGGGATAGAAATACCGGCTTTGACCATGTCTTCTTTTTTCAGGTTGGCAAAGCTTGGGTGCAGGCGCGTGAATACATGGAAGTTCTCAAACACGGCTTTGACCAGCGCGTAGACGGCGTCATCCGACACTTTGGTTGAAGACACTAAAGTTGCGGCTACACCAAAGCTGTTGACGTCGCTGTCAGTGCCACGATACATGCCGCCCGGGATGGTCGATTTGGCATAGTAAGGATTATCGGCAACCAGTTTGTCGATAGCAGCGCCTGTGGCCGGAACCAGTTTCGCATCACAAGACGTGGTGGCTTCTTTGATCGATCCGTTCGGATGGCCAACGACATAAACAAAGGCATCGATCTTGTTATCACACAGTGCCTGTGAGCGCTCAGAGCCTTTCAGCTCAGCAGCCAGTTTGAAGTCATCCTTATCCCAACCCATGGCGTTCATGACCACTTCCATCGTGGCTCGGTCGCCGGAACCCGGGTTACCAATATTGACGCGTTTGCCTTTCAGGTCATCAAGATTGTTAATGCCTGCATCAGTGCGGGCAATGATGTTGAACGGTTCTGTGTGGAGAGAGAAAACAGCACGCATTTCTTTGTACGGCCCTAACTCTTTAAACTCACTGGTGCCGTTATAGCCGTGATATTGCCAGTCAGACTGCACCACGCCGAAATCCAGTTCCCCTGCACGCATGGTGTTGACGTTGTATACGGATCCGCCGGTCGATTCGACAGAGCAGCGGATACCATTGGTTTTACGATCATTGTTCACCAGTTTACAGATAGCACCGCCGGTCGGGTAATACACCCCGGTGACAGAGCCGGTACCGATAGTGATGAACTCTTCCGCTTGCGCCAAGCCAGAGGTAAGAACGGTGGCAGATAGTGCGCTGACTTTTAACAGTTTTGTAAACGCCATTGTGATCCCTTCCTGTTGTGTTATTTCTTATCAGTGGTGCAGGTACACGGCCCGCAATGCTTTAAACAAATCAAAGAGATAATAGCAAACGATCGGCGTATTATTGAAATAATGTAAAAGTCTTTTTGTGAAAAAGTAATGAGATTGCGACAACGGACCATATTTCAGAGCATAACTATCCACTGAAAATCCGGTCACTGAGCGGGAAAAGATGGCTGGTAAGGGGAGGAGAAGCACGCTCTCTCAGGGGCAGCGGAGAGAGCGTTACTTGAAGGGTTGACTTACTTACTGTAATCAAACAGCGAGCAGACAGAGTCGAAGAGCTCTTCGGCAGTCGTCGTCAGGGTCGGCGTGATGAAAATCGTGTCATCTCCGGCTACAACCCCCAAGATACCTTCGGCGCGGCCCAGCGAGTCGAGCAGACGGGCGATCACTTGCGCCGCACCCGGACCGGTGTGAATCACGACCATGGCATGGTTATAGCCCACTTCCATGACCAGTTCCTTCAACGGGCTACTGATGGTCGGTACACCCAGCTCGACGGGCAGGCAGTAGACCATTTCCATTTTCGCGTTGCGGGTCCGTACCGCGCCGAACTTGGTCAGCATCCGTGACACTTTCGACTGGTTAATGTTATCGAAGCCCTGTGCTTTCAAGGCATCGACAATCTCACCTTGAGAGCTGAATTTTTCTTCCTTGAGTATGGCTTTGAATGCTTTTATCAAGCGTTCTTGTTTATCAGAACTACGCATAAGTAAATTTCATGTACAGGGAGAGGGCCCGTATTTTGTCACAACCTGTTAGTGGGTAGCAAACAATGTTCATTCGAACTTGGGATCAGGGTAGTGTTAATAGTTTAGTCGACTGCATAATTATTAAATCAACCCACGACTGAGACAGGGATTCTTTTTAGGTGAGTGAAAAAGTAAACCGGCTCCCCTGCGCAACTTCGCAAAGCTGAGGGGGTATGATTGTATTTCTGATGGGCTTGCTATACCGTCTTGGTGCCCGAGAAACTGAGAGACATTAGTAAGGGTTTGAAACATTGGGTATATGGCCTGAATTCTATCTGAAGGGGTCTGTCTGATGAACCCTGACTTCTATCGTAAAGGAGAACGAAAATGAAAGTTGCTGTTATTGGTGCGGCTGGTGGTATCGGCCAGGCTTTGGCTCTGCTACTGAAGAATGAACTGCCTGCCGGCTCTGACCTGGCACTTTATGATATTGCCCCTGTTACCCCTGGTGTTGCTGCTGACCTGAGCCACATCCCAACTCCTGTTTCTATCAAAGGTTATGCTGGTGAAGATCCAACGCCTGCCCTTGAAGGTGCGGATGTGGTACTGATCTCTGCTGGTGTTGCCCGTAAACCAGGGATGGATCGTGCGGACCTGTTTAACGTCAATGCCGGTATTGTAAAATCACTGGCTGAAAAAATTGCGGTTGTCTGTCCAAATGCCTGTATCGGTATTATCACTAACCCGGTGAACACGACTGTGGCTATCGCGGCAGACGTTCTGAAAAAAGCCGGCGTGTACGACAAGCGTAAGCTGTTTGGTGTGACGACGCTGGATATCATCCGTTCTGAAACCTTTGTTGGTGAGCTGAAAGGCATGAACCCATGTGAAGTGAATGTGCCTGTCATCGGCGGTCACTCAGGTGTAACGATTCTGCCGCTGCTGTCTCAGGTTGAAGGTGTTACGTTCACTGAAGAAGAAGTGAAAGCCCTGACGCCTCGCATTCAGAATGCGGGTACTGAAGTGGTTGAAGCCAAAGCAGGCGGCGGTTCTGCCACGCTGTCTATGGGTCAGGCGGCTTGCCGTTTTGGTCTGGCGCTGGTGCGTGCCCTGCAGGGTGAGCAGAATGTAGTTGAGTGCGCTTACGTGGAAGGAAACGGCAAACATGCTCGCTTCTTTGCACAGCCAGTTCGTCTGGGCAAAGACGGTGTGGAAGAAGTACTGGATTACGGCAGCCTGAGTGCGTTCGAGCAGAACGCTCTGGACAGCATGCTGGATACTCTGAAAGGCGATATCGCCTTGGGTGAAGAGTTCGCGGCGAAATAAGCCAGCGTACCGACAACAGGCTGTCATGGCCTGATGACACTGAACAAAGCGGCCCTCCGGCCGCTTTGTTGTTTCTGGCTCTGGCGATTAAGGGAGATTGTTCAGTAATAGTCGCCGCAGCCGCTGTGCAGTTGTGGTTCGTCGGTCAGTTCACTGCACGGGATATGGATCCTTTTATGATCCTTCAGGTTTTCGATCAATGCGGTGTCATGATCCGGATCGATCTCGATCACTTCCGCGATCCCCTGCGGGTATTCTACCCACATTCCTTTTTTCAGTTGATTGGCTTGCATGCGTCACCTCCGTCTTGGGAAGAAACGGTCAGGGCACAGGTATCCCTTTACCTTGTATAACTATAGCGTAAAGAGAATTGGCGCTCAGAGCTGAGAAATTCTGTGAGTGAAACGGGCCAGAACAGCTTGGCTGCCGGGGTGTGCAATAAAATTGCGCAATCAAAAAACGGCCGGACAGGCGTCAGGCCGCTTTCGCTGCAAGGGCAGGTTTATTTGGTGCGATTGACCGACAGTCGGGCGACAGCGATCAGCGCATCTTTATATTTGCTTTCAGCCAGCACAGACAGGGCAGCAATCGCTTTATCTGCTTCTTCTTCAGCGCGTTGCTGAGTGTAGGCCAGAGAGCCGTGCTCTTCCATACAGGCCAGAATCGGTTGCAGTTTATCTAACCCGTTGCCTTGCTCTATCGCGGCGCGAATCATGGCCGTTTGTTCAGGATTACCATGATGCATGGCATGCAGCAGCGGCAGGGTGGGTTTACCTTCCGCCAGGTCATCGCCCACGTTCTTGCCCATCTCCTCACCATCGGCGTTGTAATCAAGTACATCGTCGATAAGCTGGAAGGCGGTCCCCAGATAGCGGCCGTAGTCTTGCAGGGCTTTCTCGACCTGTTCCGGTGCTTCAGAAAGAATGGCAGCCACTTGGGTCGCCGCTTCAAACAGTCGGGCTGTCTTGGAGTAGATCACCTGCATGTAGCTGGCTTCGGTGGTATCAGGATCATTGCAGTTCATGAGCTGCTGCACTTCACCTTCGGCGATCACATTGGTTGCTTCACTCATGATATCCAGGATCCTTAAGGATCTCAGGCTGGTCATCATCTGGAACGAGCGGGTGTAGATATAATCACCCACCAGTACGCTGGCCGCATTGCCGAATGCGGCATTGGCCGTTGCTTTGCCGCGTCGCATATCAGATTCATCCACCACATCGTCATGGAGCAAAGTGGCGGTGTGAATAAATTCGATGAATGCCGCTGCGGTGATGTGTTTGTCTCCCTGATAACCCAGAGCCCGGGCGGCCAGAATGGCCAGAATGGGGCGCAAACGCTTGCCGCCGCTGCTGACAATGTAAAATCCCAGTTGGTTGATCAGGGCGACGTCTGAAGTGAGTTGAGCCTGAATCTTTGCGTCAACCGCCGCCATGTCGTCAGCGGTGAGTGCTTGGATAGCTTTGAAATCCATGATACATCCAGCAAAATTGTTAGCCGTATCGGCGCAATCAAAAATAAGAATTATGCACGCATACTACACTAAAATCTTCCCGGCTTCCTAACCTACATTGCAGCTATTTGGGTGACTTTTTCTGCTGAGCAGCTTTTCACCAATTTTCTTTAGCCAACGGCTTGCCATGTTCGGCGTTTTCCAGTAATATTCGCGCCCTATTGATGACAAGATTAAGCGCATACCCATTGCCCATTTTTAGCGTGGCAAATGGCCTATGCGGATAAGCGGAGTAAGACATGTACGCTGTTTTCCAAAGTGGTGGTAAGCAACACCGAGTAAGCGAAGGCCAAACCTTACGCTTGGAAAAACTGGACGTTGAAACTGGTGCGAACGTTGAATTTGACAAAGTTCTGCTGGTTGCTAACGGTGAAGAAGTAACAGTTGGTGCACCATTCGTTGCGGGTGGTAAAGTGACTGCTGAAGTTGTTACGCACGGTCGCGGCGATAAAGTAAAAATCGTTAAGTTCCGTCGTCGTAAGCATTCTCGTAAGCAAATGGGCCACCGTCAGTGGTTCACTGAAGTCAAAATTACTGGCATCAGCGCTTAATAATAGGAGAGTTTAGAGATGGCACACAAAAAAGCTGGCGGTTCTACTCGTAACGGCCGTGACTCAGAAAGTAAACGCCTAGGTGTTAAGCGTTTCGGTGGCGAATCTGTCCTGGCAGGTAACATCATCGTTCGTCAACGTGGTACTAAGTTCCACGCTGGTAACAACGTAGGTTTGGGTAAAGACCACACTCTGTTCGCTCTGACTGATGGCAAAGTGAAATTCGAAGTGAAAGGTCCTAAAAACCGTAAATTCGTTTCTATCGAATCTGCTGAATAAGTTCAGTTTCGTGAAGAACGTGAAAGCCCTGCCTACTGGCGGGGCTTTTTGTTATGGCACAGGACATTGTCTGACTCAGTGCCAGCGGGCGTAAAGCCCTGAGAATTATTCCGATTGGTATTACAATAAAGACAGTCAGGCGATCACAGTTTCTGGCTGGCGAAGTGAACGCCAGAGTGCGGAGAATAAGATGAAATTTGTAGATGAAGCGGTAATCCGGGTGGATGCAGGTGATGGCGGCAATGGTACTGTCAGCTTCCGCCGTGAAAAATATGTCCCCAAAGGCGGACCTGATGGCGGTGACGGCGGTGACGGCGGTGATGTATATCTGCTGGCCGATGAAAACCTCAACACCCTGATCGATTACCGTTTCGAACGTTTTCATGCAGCTGAGCGCGGCGAAAACGGCCGCGGTGGCAACTGTACCGGGAAGCGAGGCGAAGACCGGGTCCTGTCTGTCCCTGTGGGCACACGTGCCGTGGACGAAGAAACCGGTGAAGTGATTGCCGATCTGACCCAGCACGGCATGAAGATCATGGTCGCCAAAGGTGGTTTCCACGGTTTGGGGAACACCCGATTCAAGTCCTCGGTTAACCGTGCGCCACGTCAGAAGACGATGGGCACCAAAGGCGAGATCCGCCACCTGCGCCTGGAGCTGTTGTTGCTGGCGGACGTTGGCATGCTGGGTTTACCGAATGCCGGTAAATCGACCTTTATCCGTGCTGTATCGGCCGCGAAGCCTAAAGTGGCGGATTATCCGTTTACCACCTTAGTACCGAGTCTGGGTGTGGTACGGGTTGATAGCGAGCGCAGTTTCGTGGTTGCGGATATTCCCGGCCTGATTGAAGGCGCTGCCGACGGTGCTGGTCTGGGGATTCGCTTCCTGAAGCACCTGGAGCGTTGCCGTGTGCTGCTGCACATGATCGATCTGCTGCCGGCGGACGGTTCGGATCCGGTGGAAAACGCCTTCACCATCCTCAATGAGCTGGAGCAGTACAGCGAAAAGCTGGTGAACAAGCCGCGTTGGATCATTTTCAACAAGGTTGATCTGCTGCCGGAAGAAGAAGCTCAGGAGAAGATCCAGGAAGTGCTGGAAGCCTTGGCATGGGAGGAGAAGTACTTCTGTATTTCTGCGCTGAACCGGACTGGTATTAAGCCATTGACTTATGAGCTGATGGATTTGATTGACTCCATTCCTCAGGCTCTGGTCGAAGAAGACGAAGCCGAAGAAACCAAAGTCGATTTCAAGTGGGATGATTACCACGAGCAGCAACTGAAGAAAAGTGCTGCGAAAAGCGATGACGACGATGACGACTGGGATGATTGGAACGAAGACGATTACGACGTCGAAATCATTTACAAGCCGTAATTGGCCGTTTGAGGTGAAAAACCGCTCTTTGGAGCGGTTTTTTTGTGCCTCATCAAATTGATCTTTCTGTTCGCGGAGATAATGATCAACAGAATTAAGCGCTGAGGGAGTCAGGATGCAGGCGGTCACAGTGAAAATGGAACGGGAGATTGCCCGAATCGTCGCTCAGGTGGGTCAGCGTCTGTTACAGCATGGCGCGGAATCTGCGGTGGTGGTGGATGTCAGTCAGCGTGTCGGGCTGGCGCTGGGGGTGGATGAGGTCAACATTGCGCTGACCGCCAATGCCATTGTGGTCACTGTGCATGTCAAAGGGCATTGCCTGACGACCACGCGCCGCTGCCGGGATCATGGGATCAATATGGCGGTTGTCACCCGGATCCATCATTTGTGTATCATGGCGGAAAAGGGGCTGCTGGATCCTGCGGCCATGGCGAAGCGTCTGTCTGCCATTCAGCCTCAACGCTATCCGCCGCTGGGGGTGATCCTGATGATCGGCCTGTCCTGTGCCGCATTCTGTCTTCTGGCCGGCGGTGATCTGACGGTGGCCCTGATTACCTTGTTCGCTGCGTCTGCCGCCATGGCATTGCGCCTGATGATGGCACACCATCATTTCAACCCACTGCTGACCTTTGCTGCCGCTGCGTTTGTTGCGACGGCTGTCTCAGCGTCTGCGCCTTTGCTTGCGCTGGGCAATCAGCCTTTTCTGGCCATGGCATCGTCGGTTCTATTGCTGGTGCCGGGTTTTCCACTGATCAATGCGGTCGCCGATATGGTGTCCGGGTATGTGAATCTCGGGATTTCTCGCTGGGTGATGGCCAGTCTGCTGACCTTGGCGACCAGCCTGGGCATAGTAGCGGCGATGAACCTGTTTAATGTCTGGGGGTGGCTGGCATGACGTTCTGGCAATGGGGATACGCATTGGCCGCAGACATGGTACTGGCCGCGATTCCGGCGGTCGGATTTGCCATGGTCTTCAATGTGCCGGTCAGAGCGCTGAAGTACTGCGCTATGGCGGGCGCGCTCGGTCACGGTTGCCGTTTTGTACTCATGCAGCAGGGCATGCCGATTGAATGGGCGAGCTTCTTTGCCGCTTTGCTGGTCGGGATGATAGGGATCATCGGGTCGCGCCGGTTGCTGGCGCCGCCGCATGTGTTCACCGTGGCGGCCGTGATCCCCATGGTGCCCGGTGTCTATGCATTTAAGACCATGATTGCGTTGGTGGATCTTAATCAGCATGGCTTTTCCCCTGAGATCTGGCAGCGTATGGCCGAAAACGGGATCACCGCAGCCTTTACTGTGGCAGCGCTGGCCATAGGACTGGCAATGCCCGGCTTAATGTTTTATCGTCGCCGACCAGTGATTTAAAAGGGAGTCGACGTGTGAAGATCAGTATGGTTGCCGCCATGGCAAAAGATCGTGTGATTGGTAAAGACAACGCCATGCCCTGGCACTTACCGGCCGATTTTGCCTGGTTTAAAAAAGTCACCCTGGGCAAACCTGTGGTGATGGGACGCAAAACATTTGAATCCATTGGCCGGCCATTGCCGGGGCGCCACAATATTGTGATCAGCCGGAACCCGGACTTTACCGCCGATGGCGTCACCGTCGTGGCGGATCTCCCTGCCGCACAGCTTGCTGCCGGGCAGGTCGATGAGCTGATGATCATCGGGGGCGGCAGCGTGTATGCAGAATGTCTGCCCGTTGCAGACTGTCTCTATCTGACCTTTATCGATCTCAGGGTCGAGGGAGATACTTGCTTCCCGGACTGGGGAGACGGCTGGCGGCAGACGCACAGCGAGCACTATGCGGCTGATGAAAAGAACGCGCATGACATGGAGTTTGTGATCCTGGAGCGCCAGTAAACCTGCTGTTTTCGATTCGGCCCGTGCACGCCAGAACACGGGCCGGTGTGATTTATCCTGCCATGGGTGTCAGCGCCAATGAAGCCCCCAGCAGCATCAGAATACTGCCAATGGTGCGGTTGATCATCCCCTGGCGACTCAGCATGGCGGTTCTGAGGGATGCCTGAGAAAAGAAGATCGCCACCAGACTGAACCGGACCCCATTAGTGGTTTCCTGCGAACCGACGATCATGATGAAGTGGCTGATCCCGCGTCTGGCGGACTTCCAGTCCCAGCACCCAGAGATTGAGCTGCACCTGAGCGCATCCGGCGGGCCGATTGATTTCAGGCACAGCCAGGCCGATATAGCGATCCGCCGGGACGATTTCAGCTGGAATCCAAGCGATCACGCCGCCATCATTGGTCCTGAGCTCACCGGTCCGGTGATGCTGACTGAGCAGTGGGAGCAGCGTGCATCCGACACCGAGCCGGTGACACGGCTGCATAGCCAAACCCGGCCCAGTGCCTGGCAGGTTTGGCAGCAGCGTTCAGCTCAGCTTATCCCAGCCCGGGATGAGGTCTGGTTTGAGCATTTCTACATCATGCTTGAAGCGGTCTATGCTGGCAGCGGCTGTGGTATGGGGTCGATTTACATGGTGGGCAGTGATATCAAAAACCGGCAGTTGACTGCCCCCTTCGGATTTACGCCGGACGGCTCGTCGTATTGTCTGCTCTCACCGAATGCGATCGAGAGCGATGAGCGGGTTGTGGCTTTGCTTTCCTGGCTGCGTCGGGCTTTTCAGGAAACGGCTGAGGGTGTGATGGCTTCCTTGCCCGCCCGCCCTTCGTTGGCGACTTAGTCGGCGAGTCTGGTCTGTTCAAAACGTTGCTGATCTTCCCAGCGCAGCATGGTGAGCTGATGGCCCCAGACACACCCAGTGTCCAGTCCGATCGCCTTGTCATCCTGATAACCCATCAGTGAGGCCCAATGGCCGAAAATAATGGTTTTACCCAGTGGTTGTGTACGGGGAAACTGAAACCAGGGCAGCAGGTGATCGGTGCCCGGTTCACCCGGTGGCAGTTTGCAATGCATCTCCAGCCTGCCATCGGGATGCAGGTAGCGCATCCGGGTCAGCGCATTGATGGTATAGCGTAGTCTGTCCAGCCCTGACAGCGCAGGATCCCACAGGGCAGGTTCATTGCCGTACATATTGCTCAGCAGCCATCGCTGGTGCTCGCTTTGCAATATGGCTTCAACATCACGCGCGCAGCGTCGGGCATCGTCGAGTTGCCATTGCGGCGCAATACCGGCATGCACCATGACAATTGGGTGTGCCGAGTGTTCAGCCAGCAGAGGCTGGCGGCTGAGCCAGTCGAGCAATGCGTCGCTGTCGCTGGCCTGCAAAATCTGATCAATCTGATCTTTCTGCTTGGCTTTGCCGATGCCCCGGGCCACAGCCAGTAGGTGCAAATCGTGATTGCCCAGCACGCTGGTGGCACTGTTGCCGAGTGATTTCACCAGACGCAGGGTGGCCAGAGAATCCGGCCCGCGGGCAACCAGATCGCCGGCCAGCCAGAGTTCATCGTGCTGTTCACTGAAGCCCACACGCTCGAGAAGCGCGCAGAGTTCACGGTAACAGCCCTGAATATCACCGACCAGATAGGTTGCCATGATCGACCCTGTTTAGTGCAGAATATTGGGGATAGCCAAACGGAAAGGCACGATTTCGGCATTGAACTCGTTGCCATGGTCGTCAATCATGACGTAATGGCCTTCCATCACCCCCAGGGGTGTTTCGATGATGGTACCACTGGTGTAGGTGTATTCATCATTGGGCGCGATGGTCGGTTGTTCGCCGACCACACCTTCACCTTCCACCACCAGTTTCTTGCCATTGGCATCTGTGATCAGCCAGCGGCGGCGAAGCAGTTGTGCGTTGCCCTGGCCCAGGTTGCAAATGGTAATGGTGTAGGAAAAGACGTAGCGGTTCTGTTCTGGCTCAGACTGGTCATCAATGTAATGGGTGATGACCCGGCATTTGATGGTAGGGATAACTTTGTTGTTCACCTTGCTGCTTCCTTTCTGATACGACAATGCCTTTGTGCAAGGCAGTTGCCGGGCGCGATGGCCCGGCACATGACTTAGTGGCTGTGGTTGGCATCCAGCCAGTTCGCCATAGACACAAACTGTTCCAGTGTCAGGTTTTCCGGACGCGAGCCGGGGTTGATTCCCAGGCTTTCCAGTGTGTCTGCATCCATGATGGCTTTAAAGCAGTTACGTACTGTTTTACGGCGCTGGTTAAAACCATCCCGGCAAACACGGTCCAGCCATTTCAGGTTAGTACACGGATGCGGTAATGTTTCATAGGGCGACAGCCGAACCACGGCTGAGTCCACTTTCGGGGCGGGTTTGAAGGCGCTTGGCGGCACTTCAAGCACTGGCATCACTTTGCAGTAATATTGCGCCATCACGGTCAGGCGGCCATAGGCTTTAGTGCCCGGGCCGGCAGCCAGGCGGTTGACCACTTCTTTCTGCAGCATGAAATGCATATCTTCAATATGCTGATGGAAACTGAACAGGTGGAACATCAGCGGCGTTGAAATGTTGTAAGGCAGGTTGCCGAAAATCCGCAGTTTGTTGTTTTCCCTGATGAGTTGCGTGAAGTCGAAACGCATGGCGTCGCCTTCATGAATCGTCAGCTTGCCGGACAGATCCGGGTGATTGCGTAAACGTTCGGCCAGATCGCGGTCCAGCTCAATGACCGTAAACTTATCGACCTGTTTACCGACAGGCTCGGTCAGTGCGCCCAGACCGGGACCGATTTCAACCAGATTCTGGCCCGGCTTCGGATTGATCGAGGCGACAATGTTGTCGATGATGTATTCGTCGTGCAAAAAGTTCTGGCCAAAGCGCTTACGGGCGCGGTGGCCTAAATGGACCTGATCACTGCTCATTGTTTTTTATCTACCATTTCGATGGCGTGGGTAAGCGCTGTCCAGAGGCTCCCTGTGTCCGCCTGTCCGGTACCGGCGAGTTCCAATGCGGTACCATGATCAACTGATGTTCGGATAAAAGGTAATCCCAGAGTGATATTGACGGCATTACCAAACCCTTTGAATTTCAGCACTGGCAGACCCTGATCGTGGTACATCGCCAGTACGGCATCGGCTTCGGCCAGGTATTTATCCTGGAAAATCGTATCGGCCGGCAACGGGCCAACCAGATCCATACCGTCCTGCTCTCTCAGAACATTCAGGGCCGGCGTGATCACTTCGATCTCTTCCCGGCCCAGATGGCCATCTTCTCCGGCATGCGGGTTGAGGCCGCACACATAAATTTTCGGCTGTTTGATGCCAAACTTGCTGACCAGATCCGCATGCAGCACCCGAATCACCTGATGAATACGCTCTTCGGTCACGGCTTTAGCCACGTAAGCCAGCGGAATGTGAGTGGTCACCAGCGCCACACGCAGCCCTTCGGTTGCCAGCATCATCACCACCTGATTGGATTGTGCCTGCTGGGCGAAAAATTCGGTGTGTCCGCTGAAGGAGACGCCTGCACGGTTAATGATGCCTTTGTGAACCGGCCCGGTGACCAGAGCGGCAAATTCGCCATCCATATTGCCTTCGGCCGCGCGGCGCAGGGTGTCCAGCACATAATGGCCATTGTGCTCGTCAAGCTGGCCCGGGATCACACTGGCGTTCAGTGCGTGGCTGTCTACCACCAGAGTGCCCGCACGATGGGGCTGCGGCGGAGTGCTTGGATCATAGTTGACGATTTCCAGCGGCAGGCCCAGCAGGGCCGCACGTTCAGCCATCAGTTCGGCGTTGGCACACACGACCAGCTCGTGCGGCCATGGCTGTTGTGCCAGTGCTACGACGAGATCCGGGCCAATACCCGCCGGTTCTCCCGGCGTGATGGCAATACGTTTAACCTTGTTCATCATCAAATCCTGGTTGTTCAATATAGGCGCCGGCCCGCAGTTCCTGCAGCCACGCCTGTGCTTCCTCGTTAAATTTACGGCTGAAGAGGATCCGGTAAGCCCGGTTCTTCGCGGCCGCATCGGTGCGGTCAACCTGACGGCGATCCAGCACTTCCACAATATGCCAGCCGTGTACCGTCTGGAACGGTTCACTGATGGTGCCTGCAGGCAGGGTTTCAACCTGCTGTTTGAATTCAGGGACGTAAATATCTGGCGTCTGCCAGCCCAGCTCACCACCATTTGCGGCAGAGCCCGGATCGGCACTCAGAGCCTGAGCCGCGTCAGCAAAGCTGCGTTGACCTGAGATAATGTCCTGGCGAACCTGCTCGAGCTGTTTCTTCGCTCCTTCATCGCTCAGGATGACAGAAGTTTTCAGCAGGATGTGGCGGGCATTGATTTCGGTGACTGAGACAGTCTCCTGGCCTTTCACATCATTGATTTTGAGAATGTGGTAACCCACACCGCTGCGGAATGGCCCTATGATAGCACCTTTCCCCTGACCTTGGATCTGATCGGCAAAGATAGTCGGCATTTCTTCCGGACTCATCCAGCCCCAGGCGCCGCCCTGCAGGGCTTTGGGACCGTTTGACGCACTGTAGGCCAGGTTGGTGAAATCCGCGCCCTGGTTCAATTGCGCCAGCAGATCGTTCGCTTTGCGCTCGGCTGTCTGGCGCTCAGACTGAGTGGCGCCTTCACCCAGGCGGATCAGGATATGGCTGATATTGTACTGCACACTTTCCTGCTGCTGTTGACCCAGCTGGGTGACCAGCGTGTCCACTTCCTGCGGCAGAATATTGATCCGGCGGCGCACCATAATGGTACGGGCTTCACTGGCGGTCAGGTCGCGGCGGATTTGCTCACGAAAAATCGGGTAGCTGATGCCACCGGCGGCCAGTTCCTGCTGCAACTGGGCGACGGACATATTTTGCTCGGCGGCAATCTGGCTGATCGCCTGATCCAGGCGATTGTCATCAATGCGGATGCCAAATTGTTCTGCCTGCTGCAGCTGCAGGGTTTCCATGATGAGCTTTTCCATCACCTGATTGACCAGAATGCTGTCGTCCGGCAGGGGCTGGCCCTGGCGCGCTGCATTGAGGTGCACGGTTTTCAGCATTGCATCCACATCGCTTTGCAGAATCACGCTGTCGTTCACAATGGTGACCACTTTGTCCAGTGGCTGCAGGGCGGCCAGTGAACCGGTGGTCAGGCCCAAAAGAGTCAGGCCGAGAATAAAAGACTTCCACATTTTCATATCTGTATCCAGGGCGCTTCAATGCGCGGTTGGTTAGGGCGGGCCTTGGCCCGGCCTGTTAATTGTTCAGGTAGAAAGGTCGTCCGTACGCAATGGCATTGCCACTGGCTGACGACGCACCGACAGGAGCCACACCTGCCAGGCCAAGCAGTGAGAACGAGATACTGAAGTTCTGTTCGTATTCAACCGGCTGCGTATTAACGTTGCTGCGCGCCACCATGTACTGGTTGTAACCCAGCGTGATCATCCAGCAGTCGGAGCGGTAATTGAGGGAGACCTGGCCTTCCACCATCTGATTTTCTGTCACGTCGTGGTAGTAATCGCCGCGCACACTCAGTCCGGCATGAATCGGGAAGCCGGTTGAGAAACCCACCTGAGAAATACCTTCTTCGGTGTAATTATCGATCTGGTTATTATCCGGCAGGCTCTGACGAATGTACTCTTTTGACACGTAGCGATAATTGAGCTGACTGAACAGGCCGCCCTCGCGGTATTCCAGCGCGGCATTGGCAAACTGCATGTCTTTTTCACTGGCATCGTACTGCAGGCCGCCATGGAAGAAGAGCCAGTCATTAAAGTTGAAATCAGACTCAAACGCCGAGGCGGAATAATTGGGCTGCGATTCGCCTTCTTCCTGTAAATTCCGGCCGGAATCGTTGAGGTAAAAGATCTGGCCAAAGGCGAGGTTGAAGCGTTCTTTCAGATTACTGTCGAAAAAGCGGGTGGTGGCACCGACAGTAAACTGGTTGGCAGCGGCAATGCGGTCGACGCTGGAATAGCGGCGGTCACGGAACAGGCCGTAATAATCGGTTTGCAGAATCGTGGTGTCGTACGAGCCGTAAATGTCGCTTTGTTCCACATTCTTGATGTAGAGGTACTGGAGTTGCGGCTCCAGACTCTGGACATAGGCATCCCCAAACAGGTCGGTATCCCGCTCGAAATACAGGCCGGTCAGCATTCGCAGACTGGGCACAGTGCGGGACGCGGTTTCTTCCAGATCTTCCAGGCCGGCAACCATGGGATCGAATTCCTGATTGTAGTAGGTATACATCAGTTTGGCTTCTGTGGTCATCGACCACCAGGGAGTGGCGAAGGGCAACGTCAGAGACGGTTCTAAATGAACCCGGTCGGCGGATGGTTTCGTCGAGTCGTCATTTTCAAACCGGCTGATATGGCTCAGGAAACCAAAGTCCAGATCATAGCCCAGCTCAGGCTCGTAGTAGTTGAAGGTCAGCTGCGGCATCAGACGGTAGTTGGACGACACGCCCGGCGTCAGCGGCTGGAAGTTTCTGACCCGCAAGGTCGAGTTCCATTTTTCTTCCTGATAGGTCACTTCACCGGTTTGCAGCAGGTTGTTGTCTTCCCGGCGGCCGATTTCTGAATCGACATCCGAGAAATAGGTCACGTCACTGACCTTGCTGTAATCAATGTTGAACAGCCAGTTATCTTCATAGCGGCCGTTGTGGGACCAGTTATAGGCCCAGCGTGCATCACTGTTGTCAGCGGCGTCATCACTGCCGAGATATTCCCCTTTCAGGCTGCCTTGCCCCAGGTCGGAGAGATAGCGGAACTGGCTGTTGAGCTGCAGGCCGCGGTTACTCATGTATTTCGGGGTAAAGGTCAGATCGTAGTTCGGGGCGATATTCCAGTAAAACGGGGTTTCCAGCTCAAAACCGTCACGGGAACCGTAACTCACGGTCGGATACAGGAAACCGGTCAGACGCTCGTCACCCACAGGTACACGCAGGTAAGGCATGTAGAACACCGGCACATCCAGTACTTCAAAGCGGGCGTTATAGAGGTCGGCGAACGGCGAGTCGGCCTCGCGTTCAATGCTGGTGGCGGTAAACTGCCAGCTTTTGTCGCCGGGCGGACAGGTGGTGTAGGTGCCGTTGCGCAGACGGTAGTAGGTCATACCCTGCTTTTCAATTTTAGTGGCTTCGCCCCGGCCGGCTTCACAGGTCAGGCTGTAGACAGCATTGTTGATTTCGGCATCGTCGGTATCCAGGTTGTTGCGCATGCTGTCTGCATAGACTTCAATGGTGCCATCGTGGAAATACACGTTGCCTTCGGCACTGACCGTATTGTTCTGCTGGTTCATGGTGGCGACATCGGCAGCCACTGTCCGGTTGGCCTGCCGCACGACCACATCGCCGGAGTAGGTCACGCTGGCATCGCTGTCCGCTTCAGCCTGATCTGCGGTGATTCTGATCGGGGCATTATTGGGATCACCTTCACTGGGATCCGGGGTCAGGCACATGCCTTTGACCAGGGCAAGCTCTTCTTCTGCCGTCGGGCTGGCTTCATTCTCAATGAGGGCATCATTGGCGAAAGCTGACGGGCCATATAAAGCTATGCTGATCATGGTCGCCAATAAGCTGCGAGAAGTGAATGACATTGAGATTTATATTCCTGTGTTCATGATATAGCGCAAAGGTGTCCAGAGCGGCCCTGCCGTGCCCTCAATAAAGGCTGCTATGATAAAGCAATTTCTGCTTGTCGGCATCTCTATGGGGCGCTGTCATCATCGGACCGGATAAATTCATTATTGTTTTTTCTGCTATGATGCCGCGAGGTCTTTATCAGACGGCACTGTGCTTTATGGCAGCAAGTCACGCTGACAAACGGATCTCTTTTCGTAAGACTAGACGGCATTCGTGAGCACAATTTAGCAAATTACCAGAGAGTATAACATGCAGGTGTTGGGCAAGATTTTAGGGGCATTTTTTGGTTTCCTTCTTGGTGGACCTATCGGGTTGTTATTAGGCATCTTTTTGGGTCATAAGTTCGATCGGGCACGTGCCGGTGTATATCAGGGTGGCAGTTTTGGTCGTTTCAGCCAGGGTCAGGCAGAGCAGCATGAACGTCAGGCGGCGTTTTTTCATGCGGCATTTGCGGTGATGGGTCATATGGCCAAGGCGAAAGGCCGGGTGACTCAGGAGGAAATTCGTGTCGCCAGCGCCATTATGGACCGCATGCAACTGCACGGTGAAGCACGCCGGTTGGCGCAGGATGCCTTTCGCGACGGCAAGTCAGAAGATTTTCCGCTTCAGGACACCTTAGCCCGGGTTCGCCAGCAAGGCACGGGCCGGCTCGATTTACTGCAGTTTTTTCTTGAACTCCAGATCCAGGCCGCGTTTGCCGATGGCAGCCTGCATCCGAAAGAGCGTCAGCTCTTGTTTGTGATTGGCCGGGCGCTGGGTTTTTCCGATCAGCAGCTGGAAAGGCGTCTGCATATGCAGGAAGCGGCGTTTCGTTTTCAGCAGGGAGGCGGTTTCTATCGTCAGCAGTCACAGCAACAGCAGGGCGGTTTCCGTCAGGCACCCACCCGGGATCAACTCAGTGATGCGTATGAACTGCTGGGGGTCGCAAAAGAAGCCAGCCCGAAAGATCTCAAACGCGCTTACCGTAAACTGATGAACGAGCACCACCCCGACAAACTGGCGGCAAAAGGCTTACCGCCTGAGATGATGGAGCTGGCGAAGCAGAAAGCTCAGGAACTGACGGCAGCTTACGAGCTGATAAAAAAAGAAAAAGGCTTTAAGTAAGGGGCCAGGCCCTCAGACACAGTGCTGGGGGCGTCCGGCGACGAAGCCTTCCAGATTGTCGATCAGCTGGTTGGCCAGCGCCTGAATCGCCGAGTCAGCGCCCCAGGCGACATGGGGCGTCAGCAGCAGATTGGGCAAATCTGCGTTGGCCAGCAGCGGGTTTGAGGCGTCGGCAGGTTCCTGGGTAAACACATCGCACCCGGCACCGCCCAGGTGGCCGGATCGCAGCGCTTCAACCAGATCTGCTTCGTTAACCAGTCCGCCGCGGCCGGTATTGATCAGCAGGCTGCCGGGTTTCATCTGCGCCAGTTCGGGAGCTGAAATCATATTGGTTGTTTCCGCACTGAGCGGGCAGTGCAGGGTGATGACGTCGGCGGTTTGCAGTACCTGCGCAAATGGCAGATAGCCGTCGCGACAGGTGGCCGCGCCTTTGCGCTCCGCAAATACGACCTTCATGCCCAGGGCTGAGGCCAGTTTCGCGACGGCCTGCCCCAGACTGCCACTCCCGATCACCCCCAGTGTGCTGCCGGCCACATCGCCAATCGGGTGGGTGAAAAAGCAAAACTGTTTTTTCTCCTGCCAGACACCGGCCTGAATATCCTGATGGTACGCGAACAGATTGCGCTTGAGCGCAAACAGCACGGCAATCACATGCTCAGGCACCGAGCCGGTGGCATAACCGCGAATGTTACTGACCACTATGCCGTGCTCGCGGCAGTAGTCCAGATCGACATTATTGGTGCCAGTGGCGGCAATGGCGATCATTTTCAGCTGCGGCAGCTGACGCAGAGTGTCGGCATTGAGCACGACTTTATTGGTGATGGCGATGGTGGCCTGTTGCAGCCGTTCCACAATCTGCACAGGAGCGGTGGCCGGGTATTCCTGCCACTGGTGCGCAAAGGCCGGACGGGGCAGTGTGATTTGATGGGGGATGGTGTCACGGTCGAGAAAAACGATCTGTTGCATCACTCTGGCTCCCTGCTGATGCGTGTACTTGATGGCACACAGTAAACACCAGCGGGTCGCCGGCTGCAAGCGGGTCAGCCAAGCTGCCGACTCAGTGGTCGGCAGATCAGGCCGGTCCGGGCTTTACAGCGTCCGTTCGGGCGCGTCGGGAAAGAATTCGCACGGGGCGAATACATGGCGCGCTTCGTTGCTGTAGGGATGGAAAAAACTCAGTTCCGCCGCGTGTAATTGCAGGCGCGGGGCCAGAGCTTTGGCTTCCTCATGGGCATAAAACCCGTCGCCCAGAATCGGATGGCCCAGTGCCAGCATGTGGACCCTGAGCTGATGGGAGCGGCCGGTCACCGGGCGCAGCCGGATCAGGCTGCTCTGACCGTCGCTTTCCAGCACCTGATAGTGGGTGACCGAGGGTTTGCCGTGTTCGAAGCAGACTTTTTGCATCGGGCGGTTGGGCCAGTCGCAAATCAGCGGCAGATCGACTGTGCCTTCGGTTTGCTCCGGCGTGCCCCAGACTCGGGCGTAGTAGACCTTTTCAGTCTGACGCTCCCGGAACTGGGCTTTGAGGTGCCGTTCGGCATCTTTATTGAGCGACAGGACGATCAGGCCGGAAGTCGCCATATCCAGCCGATGGACAATCTGTGCTTTGGGATAGTCAGCCAGCACCCGGTTCAGGACGCTGTCGGCATGCGCCGGATCCCGTCCCGGATTGGACAGCAAACCGGAAGGTTTGTTGATGGCAATGATATCGCGATCGACATACAGCACATCCAGCCAGGGATCGGTCGGCGGATGATAGGCCAGCGGCGGTAAGGGTTTCATGATTGGACTGTCTCAGGTTGTTCGCATATGCGGCGGCAGGATGGTAACACAGGGCGGCAGGGAGTGCCTACCGCCCCGGATGTCAGCCCATCAGTTATGGCTGACCGCGATCAGACGCAGTGAATCGAGCTGGATCTGGGCTTTGCTGATGTAAGCACTCAGATCCTGAATCTGGCTTTGCAGCAGCGCCAGCTCATCATCACGAATGTTCGGGTTGACGGATTTCAGCGCCTGCAGGCGAGCCAGTTCGGCACCTAAGGTGTTTTCCATCTCCTGCTGCGCGGCCTGACGGACTTTATCCAGTTCAGGTTCGACGAGCTGGTCCCCGGCGGCAATCAGAGCATGAATTTCCTTCTGCACTGAGTTGACCAGCTTGCTGCCCAGGTGGCGGTTGACCGGGCTCAGCTGACGGTTAAAGCCTTCGAATTCCACTTTATCCGACAGGTTATTCCCTTTGCCATCCAGCAGAATACGGATTGGGGTATGCGGCAGGAAGCGGCCAATCCCGGATTGCTTCGGCGCCTGGGCATCCACCACGTACACCAGCTCTAACAACAGGGTTCCGGCAGGCAGGGCTTTGTTCTTGAGCAAAGACACCGCTGTGGTGCCGATACCTTCCGACAGCAGCAGGTCAATCCCGCCCTGAATCATCGGGTGTTCCCAGCTGATAAAGTGCATGTCTTCCCGCGACAGCGCGGTATCCCGGTCAAAGGTGATGGTGCAACCATCCTGCGGCAAGCCCGGGAAACTGGAGACCAGCATGTGCTCAGACGGGGTGATCACCAGGGCGTTCTCGCCTCTGTCATCCTGATTGAGGCCGACGGTATCAAACAGACCCAGCGCAAAGGTGACCAGATTGGTGTCGCCGTCTTTGGCGGCAATCTGTTCGACCAGTTCACGGGCGGCATCGCCACCGTTGGAATGAATTTCCAGCAGACGGTCGCGGCCCTGTTCCATTTTGCGCTTCAGCTCCGTGTGCATCCGGGCACTGTCGGCGATCAGCGAGTCCAGCGCCTCGGGGCTGTGGTTGTCACTGGCCAGCAGGGAGATCAGCTGTGGCTGAATGGCTTCATACACGGCGCGGCCAGTCGGACAGGTTTCTTCAAAGGCATTGAGGCCCTCGTTGTACCAGTGCGCCAGCAGTGCCTGCGAGGTGCCCTGCAGATGCGGAACATGGATCTCGATATCCCGCTGCTGGCCGATCCGGTCCAGACGGCCAATCCGCTGTTCCAGCAAATCCGGGTTGTTGGGCAGATCGAACATCACCAGCTGGTTGGCAAACTGGAAATTGCGGCCTTCAGAGCCGATTTCTGAACACAGCAGCACTTGTGCGCCGTCTTCAAGCTGAGCGAAGTAAGCCGCCGCTTTGTCGCGATCCAGAATCGACATGCCTTCATGGAACACAGTGGCGCGGATGCCTTCTTTTTCACGCAGCGCCTGCTCCAGGTTGAGCGCCGTTTGCGCGCGGGAGCAGATCACCAGCACTTTTTCGTTGCGGTTGGCTTTGAGGAAATCCAGCAGCCAGCTCACCCGCGGGTCGAAGTTCCACCAGGTGGCCGATTCGCCTTCAAACTCCTGATAGATATCTTCCGGATACAGCAGTTTGAGCACTTTTTGTTCTTCGCTGATTTTCCCCATCATCATGCCGGCGACACGCATGGCCGTGCTGTACTGCGACGGCATCGCCAGCGGATACAGGTTCAGGTGACGCTGAGGAAAGCCCTGCACGGCGGAGCGGGTATTCCGGAACAGCACTCGGCCGGTGCCGTGGCGGTCCATCAGGTTATCGATCAGCTCCTGGCGCGCGGCACGCTGAGCATCTTCATCTCCCTGAGCGGTCAGGGTGTCCAGCAGCGGGGCAATGTCCTGTTCCGGCAGCAGGCTGATCAGGGTCGCGCGGCTGTGGTCGTCCAGTTGTTGACCGGCCAGCAGCTCTGACACTGCATCGGCGACCGGGGCGTACTGGCGCTCCTCATCGAGAAAGGCCTCGTAATCGTAGAAACGATCCGGGTCGAGCAGACGCAGGCGGGCGAAGTGGCTCTGATGGCCCAACTGATCCGGTGTGGCGGTCAGCAACAGGCAGCCCGGCGTTTTCTCGGCCAGAGCTTCCACCACTTGATATTCACGGCTCGGCGCTTCTTCACTCCACACCAGATGGTGGGCTTCATCGACCACCAGTAAATCCCAGTCGGCGTCCAGCGCTTGCTCAAAACGACGGCGGCTCTTGCGCAGAAAATCCAGGGAGCACAGCACGTATTGCGCGGTCTCAAACGGATTGGCGGCCTCGGCAATGGCCTCGACACAGCGCTCTTCATCGAAGATAGAGAAATACAGGTTGAAGCGGCGCATCATTTCGACCAGCCACTGATGCTGCAGGGTTTCCGGCACCAGGATCAGTATGCGCTCGGCACGTCCTGCCAGCACCTGCTGGTGGATGATCATGCCGGCTTCAATGGTTTTACCCAGGCCCACTTCGTCGGCCAGCAGAACCCGTGGCGCAAAACGGCGGCCCACTTCATGGGCGATGAACAGCTGGTGCGGGATCAGGCCGGCACGCATGCCGCACAGGCCGCGCAGCGGGCTCTTGTGCTGCTGGTGCTGGTTTTTCAGGGCGCGGTAGCGCAAGGCGAAACGGTCCATGCGGTCAATCTGACCGGCGAACAGCTTGTCCTGCGGCTTGTTAAAACGGATCTGGTTGCTGAGGAAGATTTCGCGCAGCGACACATTTTCTTCCCCGGTATCAGTGCGGGTGCCGATATAGGTCAGCACCCCTTGTTGTTCTTCCACTTGCTCGACCCTGAGCGACCAGCCCTCCTGACTCTCAGTCACATCACCGGCGTTGAACATCACGCGGGTGACAGGGGCATCATGGCGGGCATATACGCGATTCTCTTCGCTGGCGGCAAACATCAGGGTAACCGTACGCACATCCATGGCGACCACAGTTCCTAACCCTAAATCACTTTCAGTATCACTGATCCAGCGTTGACCCAAAGCAAATGGCATAGTGGACAAAACCTTCTAAATATTTGAAATCAAGGAGAATTGGATCCCGGCGACGATGAATATATCAACTACACTGAAATTAAGTGTAAGCCACAAATGGCGCCGGCAAAAAAGGGGGCTAATGGTACTGCATGATGGGAGCCAGGTCACGGGCTAAGTGATGGACCCAACAAGTGAGAAAATTGTCACAATATTTTCATTTTTTGCGGTCATTAATGAAAAGCGGGTTTAGGCTTATGAATGATAGCCTTTGCCAATGGCTATTTCAGGTGAACAAGGAGACGTCTATGGACGATGCTGATAGGAAAGTCTTTGTACTTGATACCAACATCCTGTTACATGAACCCCTCGCCATCTACTCTTTCAAAGAGCACGACGTCGTGATTCCCATGACGGTCCTGGAAGAACTCGACCGGATCAAAGACAGCAAACGTGACGTTGCCCGCGATGCCCGTGTTGCGATCCGCGCCCTTGAAGATATCTTCCACGATGCCACACCGGAACAAATCTCAGCCGGGATCCCCCTGACCGAGCAAGGTGACCACAAAGGCCGTATCGCGATTTTCGCCGATTACGAAATTCACGAAACTGTGCATGCCTTTGCCGACAAAGCCGGGGACAACCGGATTCTCAATGGGGTGCTCTACCTCCAGAACCATTATGCGCCGCGCAAGGTGGTGCTGATCACCAAAGACATCAACATGCGCCTGCGGGCTAAAGGCGCCGGGGTGTTTTACGTTGACGACTATCGCTCAGATCAGCTGATTGATGATGTCAGCCTGCTGACCAAAGGGTTCCACCGCTATCCGGCCAGTTTCTGGGAGCGTGTGGGTGAGTGTCATTCTGAAAAACGCGGCCGCTCCACCTTGCATACGCTGCCGCAAGAGCTGTTTGAATCGCCTTTCGTCAATCAGTACCTGATTGATGAAGACACAGATTTCGCGGCCCGGATCCAGAGTCTGGACGGCGAAATGGTGACCCTGAAAGATCTGGGGCATGAGCGCCTGATGCACCGACAGGCATGGGGCATTCATCCGAAGAATATTTATCAGGGCATGGCGATGGACGCGCTGCTCGATCCTGAGATTGATCTGGTGATCCTGACCGGCCCGGCCGGGTGTGGTAAGACGATCCTCGCCATGGCTGCCGCCCTGGAGCTGGTGATCGAAAAAGGCATGTACGACAAGATTATTGTGACCCGCAATACCCCGGACATTGCTGAATCGATCGGTTTCCTGCCGGGCACGGAAGAAGAGAAAATGATGCCCTGGCTGGCGGCTGTGACAGACACCATGGAGGCCTTGCATAAGCACGATGTCTGCACGGACGGTTCGATGAAATACATCTTCGAAAAAGCCAATATTCAGTTTAAATCCATCAATTTCATGCGCGGCCGCTCGATTCAGAACGCTTTCGTGTTGCTGGATGAGTGTCAGAACCTGACCGCGTCGCAAATCAAGACCATCATCACCCGCTGTGGTGAAGGCACTAAGCTGGTCTGTTCCGGTAACCTGGCGCAGATCGATTCCACTTACCTGTCGCCTGTCACATCAGGCTTAACCTATATCGTTGAACGATTTAAGAACTTCGAGGGCAGCGCCAACATCTACCTCAATGGTGTGGTCCGCAGCCGTCTGGCGGAATTTGCTGAAGAAAATCTGTAATTCACCGGGCGGGATCCGCTGAGCGGATCTTCAGCATTCATCGCCCGAGATACTTCCTTAATCTTTCATCTTCCGGCTCCCCCAGCACTTGCTGGGTGGGGCCGCATACCCGGATTTCTCCCTGTTCGACAAAGGCGCAGTGATCGGCAATTTTCAGGGCATCGTCCGGACTGTGGGTGATCATCAGTACCGTGATCCCGGCTTCTTTGGCCAGACTGGCAATCAGATCCAGCATTTCTTGTCGCAGCGCCGGATCCAGCGCGGAAAACGGCTCATCCAGCAAGAGAAGCGGACGGTGTCTGACCAGGCAGCGTGCCACAGCCACCCGCTGTTTTTGACCGCCGGATAACTGCTCAGGCAAGCGATCCAGATAACGGCCAATACCGACCCGTTCTGCCGCGTCTTTGACGGAGGCTTTGTCAGCGGCGCTGAGGCGCAGCCCGGGATGGATCCCCAGCGCAATATTGTCAAACACGCTCAGATGCGGAAACAGGTTGTGATCCTGAAACAGGATCGACAGCGGCCTTTCGGCCGGATTTTGCCGGTCGATCACTTCACCGTTGATCCTCAGCTCGCCGCTGTCCGGCTTGAGAAAGCCGGCGATCATCGCCAGCAGGGTACTTTTGCCCGCCCCGCTGGGGCCGATCACCGCCAGAATATCTCCCGGTGCGACCGACAGATCAAAGCTGAGCTGCATCGGCGCCTGATGAGGGTGGCGGTAGCAATGGCTCAGTTGCGACAAAGAGAGCATAGGTGCAGTCATACGTTATCCATTCGCAGTGCGGGCAGATGAGGGAGAGCGGGGCAAGAGCAGGTTTTCCACCGCAGTGAAAATGCCCAGGCTGAGCAAGAGCAACAGCAGGGCGGCAACGGCGGCGGCTTCCATCTGATAACTGTCCATCAGCTGGAACAGGTACAGGGGCAGGGTCTGAAAATCCTGGCTGCCGAACAGCGCAATCGCGCCCAGATCGCCCAGTGACAGCACGAAGCTGATCGCCATCGCCTGCGCAATCGGTTTACGCAGTGCCCGCCATTCCACCAGGTACAGGCGCGACAGGCCGCGCATGCCCAAGCTCTGGCACAGCGGATTGTATTGCTGGGCGAGATGCAGCATCGGCTGGCTCAGGGTTTTGATCACATAAGGCAGTGCCATCAGGGCATTGACGGCCACCACGACCCAAAAGGCTGAGGCAAAGACGTCGGTGAATTCGCGCAGCAGCAAAAACAACCCCGTGCTGATCACCAGCCCTGGAGTGACCAGAATAATGGTGCCGATCAGCTCCAGTCCGTCGGCAGAGAGGCGGTAGCGTTGCAGCCGCCAGTAACGGCTGGCACAGAGTATGGTGATACCGCTGATCAGTGCCAGCACACAGGCCAGCGCTGCGATCTGTAACGAGTGGGTCACGGCCTGCCACAGGGCCGGGGTGGCCAGCAGTTGCGGTAGCTGGCTGTTCAGACCGGCACTCAGGACCGCCAGCATAGGCGGCAGAACTAACAAGAGTACCAAGCCAATCCAGCATCCGTCCCACACCCTTGCCGTGTGGCTGTCGAGATAATTCGGATGCCCCTGGCGGACCCGGCCGCTGAGTGTGGACAGCGGTTTGGCAAAGCGCTGGCTGAACAACACCAACGAGCAGCACAGTAGCATCTGCCATAACGCCAGCATGGCACCGGCAGCCAGATCAAAGTCGTACCTCAGCGCCTGATAGATGGCCAGCTCGATTGTGGTGGCTTTCGGGCCGCCACCGAGCGACATAATGACCGCAAAGCTGGTAAAGCACAGCATGAACACCAGCCCGGCGACCTGCGGCAGTTGCTGGCGCAGCCGCGGCCAGGCAACCAGCCGGAACAGCGGCCAGCCTTTCATGCCCAGATGGGCAGCCAACTGATGCTGTTCGGCCGGAATGCCTTCCAGACTTTGTAGCAGTAAACGGCTTGCCAGCGGCAGATTCAGGAACACATGGGCAAGCAGAATGCCGTTGAGACCGTAAATACTGAACGGCAGACGCATGTCTAAAGCGGCCAGCCATTGGGCCAGCAAACCACTGTTGCCATAAATTGCCAGCAGGCCGAATACCGCCACCAGTACCGGCAGCACCACTGTCATCGCGAATAAGCGCAGTAGTATCGTGCGGCCCGGGAAACGGCGTCGCGACAGGGCGTAAGCCACAGGAATCGCCGGTATCACACTGAGCAGGGTCGAGAGCAGCGCTTGCTTGAAGCTGAAGGCCGTGACATGACGCAGGTAAGGATCCTGCCACAAGCTGAGCGGCTGCAGTTCGGTGGCCTGAGTCAGCAGCGCGCTGAGCGCCCCGCCGACGACAATCAGGATCAGCCCGGCGCTGAACAGGCCGGGCAGGCTGGAACGGGAGAGTAACAAGATCTGTCCTATTGCCTTACTGGGTCAGGGCAGTCTGCCACTCGCGAATCCAGCTTTTACGCTCTTTCGCGACTTCATCGGCGGAAAATTCCAGCGACTTGGCAGGCAGGGGCAGGCTGCTGAAGCCTTCTGGCAGTGTCTGATTGGTCACCGGATACATCCAGTTTCCGGTTGGAATCTGTGACTGGAAGCCCGGGGTCAGCATGAAGGCCAGGAACTGATCAGCCAGCGCACTGTTGCGGCTGTTTTTGAGTTTAGCGGCGACTTCCACCTGCAGATAGTGCCCTTCGCTGAAGTTGGCGGCTTTGTACTTGTCGTCTTGCTCGGCAATCAGGTGGTAGGCCGGTGAGGTGGTGTAAGAGAGCACCAGATCGGCCTCGCCCTTGAGGAACATATTGTAGGCCTCTGACCAGCCTTTGGTCACAGTCACGGTTTTCTTCGCCAGTTGCTGCCAGGCTGCGGCGGCTTGATCGCCATAGACAGATTTCACCCACAGCATCAGACCCTGTCCCGGCGTTGAGGTGCGCGGATCCTGGTAAATCATGGTCAGATCGTCGCGCTCAACCAGGGCTTTCAGGCTCTCTGGCGGGTTGCTCAGTTTCTTGCTGTCATAAATGAAAGCGAAGTAACCATAGTCGAAAGGCACAAAGGTGTCATCGTTCCAGCCGCCCGGAAGGGTAACCGCCGTGGTATCGACCTGGTGTGTGGCCAGCAGGCCGGTTTTCTTGGCTTCCGCCATCAGGTTGTTATCCAGTCCTAACAGCAGATCGGCTTTGCTGCTGTTGCCTTCCAGACGAACCCGGTTGAGGATCGACACGCCATCGTCGAGGGCGACAAACTGAAGATCGCAGTCGCATTCTTTTTCGAAAGCCGTTTCGATGGCCGGACCTGGTCCCCAGTCGGCGGTGAAAGAGCTGTAGGTGTAAACCGTTAAAGTCGGTTGAGCGGCCGCGGCAGACGTGGCGGCAGCCAGCAGGGGTAAAGCTATCAGTTGGTGTTTCACAAAGCGCTCCTGAGTTCCTGTTAAACAGGGAATTCCGATTTCTTCAAGGCGCGGGGTTGAGTGAGAGGGAAGGTTTCCCGGAAAGGCACGATAAGCGGGTAAAGATGTGCTTTCTTGTCTCTCAGTTTTTCTCAATTCCTCCGCCAGCATGATCTGGTTCAGGTTCAATGGGTCCCGTACGCCGTACGATCTCAGCCCGAAGACTCCCCATGAGAACGGCTCTCATTGTAAACGCGGCCGGGACAGGTTGCCAGCCACAATTGCGGCCGGCTGTGAATCCTGAGGCGCTAGTCAGTTGTCAGTTGTCAGCTGAGGCTATTTGAGCTCATTGAGTCGCCAGTCGTAATCGTAAGTTGGTGATGTCAGGGTCACCGGCCGGCTGAGATATTGATTCAGGTGTGTTTGCAGCTCAGCCAGGGTGCCGAAATCACTCTGATACCAGTCATAAATCGACGACAGGCGGACACGCTGGCCGCGCACAGAAACCCCTTTCTCGCTGTTGATAAAGCGTCTGGCGGCCAAGTCCAGTTGCTGCTCCAGCTGATCGGCCTGCATGACCTCAGGGAGCAGATCCGGGCAGCCTAAACTGGCACAGTTCACCACGTAATGAACTCGCTTATCCTGCCAGATCGGGCGCAAAATGCGGTGTTCAATATCATTGAGTGACAGTCTCTGGCCGCTGATGGTGATCAGCTTTTCATCCCAGGGGCCGAAGCTGAACAAACCACCGAGTTTGGTGATCGAGCTGACCGGATAGTTATCCAGAATCACTTTGACCGTCAGGGCGTTATACAGGTTGACCCAGTAGGCAAATTGCTCATTACGGTTGTAGCGGCGCGGGTCCAGCGCGGTGAGCTGGTCCAGATAGCGAGCCAGCGCGGTTTTATCCTGCGCGCTGACCGCGGCATAACGAAAGCGGGTCTGCCCGGGGGCGACCAGCAGATAGTCGTTGAGCAGGGTTTGCCAGCGGGTATGGTCAATTTTTTCGGTACTGCCCGGGTTGCTGGCCTGCCACAAAGGCCAGAGATCGGCTTTGGGCGCTGCGAGTGTGACGAAAGACAGGCTGAGCAAGGTGAGCATGCTCAACACAGTCAGGATTTGGCGTAGCGGATACATGTGAACACCTCTGTCAAAAGATTGATATTCAACAGACCGAAGTAAAGGGTGTTTCTTTCCGGTACCGGCGCTGAACAAAACACCCTGCCGGAGCAGGGTGTCTGAGTCAGTCAGCACTGACAGTATAGATCAGGCCAGAAAGGCCGGGATCTGACTTTCATACGCAGCGATTTTATCTTCGTGCTGCAGGGTCAGGCCGATGTTATCCAGACCATTCAGCAGGCAGTGGCGACGAAATTCGTCAATCTCGAATGCGTAGGTTTTGCCGTTGGCACTGACCGTCATGCTTTCCAGATCCACTGTCACCTCAGCGCCCTGGTTGGCGTCGACAAACTGGAAAATCTCGTCCACTTCGGTATCCGTCAGGCGCACCGGCACCATCTGGTTGTTGATTGCGTTACCATAAAAAATGTCGGCAAAGCTCGGCGCAATCATGATCTTGATGCCGTAGTCAGCCAGGGCCCAGGGGGCGTGCTCGCGTGAGGAGCCGCAGCCGAAGTTTTCACGGGCCAGCAGGATACTGGCGCCCTGATAGCGCGGGTAGTTGAGGACGAACTCAGGATTTGGCTGCTGGCCGGCGTCATCGAGAAAACGCCAGTCGTGAAACAGGTGCTTGCCAAAACCGGTCCGGTTCACTTTCTGCAAAAACTGCTTCGGAATGATGGCGTCAGTGTCGACGTTCGCGGCATCCAGCGGCACCACCAGTCCAGTATGTTGTTTGATTCCTGCCATGTTTGTTTCCTCTCAGATTAGGCGGTGGCGACGGTGGCTTGGTCCAGCTCGCGGATATCCACGAAATGACCGGCACAGGCGGCGGCAGCGGCCATCGCCGGGCTCACCAGGTGAGTGCGGCCATCGCGGCCCTGACGGCCCTCGAAGTTACGGTTACTGGTCGAGGCGCAGCGCTCCCCTGGCCCCAGGCGATCGTTGTTCATCGCCAGACACATAGAGCAGCCCGGCAGGCGCCATTCAAAACCGGCTTCAATGAAAATTTTGTCCAGCCCTTCGCGTTCGGCCTGTGCTTTGACCTGCTCAGAACCGGGCACCACCAGTGCCTGCACATGGGGGGCGACTTTGCGGCCTTTGGCAACCGCGGCGGCAGCTCGCATATCTTCAATGCGGGAGTTGGTGCAAGAGCCGATGAAGACTTTATCAATCGGGAAATCGGCCAGCTTTTTACCCGCTTCCAGACCCATGTAGGCCAGTGCTTTGGCGGCAGAAGAGCGCTCAACCGCATCGCTGAAGCTGTCCGGGGCCGGAATCGGCTCATCAATGGCAATGACCTGACCCGGGTTGGTGCCCCAGGTCACCTGTGGTTTGATGTCTTTGGCATCCAGGGTGACCACGTGGTCGAACTGGGCATCGGGATCGGATTTCAGGGTCTGCCAGTATTCGACAGCGGCGTCAAAATTGGCGTCGGTGGGAGCAAAGTGACGGCCTTTGATGTAATCAAAGGTGGTCTGATCCGGGGCAATCAGGCCGGCCTTGGCACCCAGCTCAATGGCCATGTTACAGACCGTCATCCGGCCTTCCATGCTCAGATCGGTGATCGCTTCGCCGCAGAACTCCACCACATAGCCGGTACCGCCGGCAGCTGTGGTCTTGCCGATGATCGCCAGAATAATGTCTTTGGCTGTGATGCCAGGGGCGACTTTGCCTCTGACTTCAATCTTCATGGTTTTGGCCCGGGCTTGTTTCAGGGTCTGGGTGGCCAGCACGTGCTCAACCTCAGACGTCCCGATCCCAAAGGCCAGCGCGCCGAACGCCCCATGGGTGGCGGTGTGGGAATCGCCGCACACGATAGTCATGCCCGGCAGGGTAATCCCCAGCTCAGGCCCCATGACATGGACGATGCCCTGGTATTTGTGGTTCAGATCATACAGGGTGACGCCGAAATCTTTACAGTTCTTGGCCAGGGTTTCCATCTGGATACGTGCCATCTCGCCCGACGCATTGATGTCTTTAGTCTGCGTCGACACGTTGTGGTCCATGGTGGCGAAGGTTTTGCCGGTTTGGCGAACCGGGCGGCCTTTTTCGCGCAGGCCATCAAAGGCCTGCGGTGAGGTGACTTCGTGCACCAGGTGGCGGTCGATATACAAAATCGGGTTTTCACCTTCGGCGGCGACCACGACGTGGGCATCATAGACTTTTTCGTACAGCGTTTTGGCTGTGTGTGTTGTGTTTGACATTGCTCGTTTGCTCCTCGTCGTTCGGCTTATGCCTGGCGGATGTAGGCGGCGATTTTATCGCCCATGGCGTCGGTCGACAGGGCCGGGCGGTTGCCGGCCAGATCCGCTGTCAGTTCACCGGCTTCCAGTGCCTGGGAGACGGCTTGCTCAATGGCGCGTGCCGCTTCTTCTTGACCCAGACTGTAGCGCAGCATCAGGGCGGCAGACAGAATCTGTGCCACTGGGTTGGCGATGTTTTTACCGGCGATATCCGGCGCTGAACCGCCGGCCGGTTCATACATGCCGAACTTGTCCTGGTTCAGGCTGGCCGAAGGCAGCATGCCCATAGAGCCGGTGATCATGGCGCATTCGTCGGAGATAATGTCACCGAAAATGTTGGAACACAGCATGACGTCAAACTGCGACGGATCTTTGATCAGCTGCATGGTGGCGTTGTCGATGTACATGTGGCTCAGTTCGACATCCGGGTAATCTTTGGCGATCCCTTCCACCACTTCGCGCCACAGAATTGAGCTTTGCAGCACGTTCGCTTTGTCGATGGAGCAGACTTTCTTACGACGCAGACGGGCAGACTCAAACGCGATACGGGCGATACGTTCGATCTCATAGCGATGATAAACCTCAGTATCATAGGCCTTTTCCATCGCACCCTCCCCTTCGCGGCCTTTCGGCTGACCAAAGTAGATGCCGCCGGTCAGCTCACGCACCACCACGATGTCAAAACCTCGCTCGGAGATGTCGGCACGCAAGGGAGAAAAGGCTTCCAGACCACTGTGGATCTGCGCCGGACGCAGGTTACAGAACAGCTGGAAGTGCTTGCGCAGCGGCAGCAGCGCCCCGCGTTCCGGTTGCTCATTGGCGGGCAGGTGTTCCCATTTCGGGCCGCCGACCGAGCCGAACAGCACAGCATCAGCAGCTTCGCAGCCTTTCAGGGTGTGATCCGGCAGCGGTGAGCCGTGATTGTCGATGGCAATGCCACCTACATCATATGCTTCACGCTCCAGGGTGAAGCCAAACCGGGCTTCAATGGCGTCCAGCACTTTGTGTGCCTGACGCATGACTTCCGGACCGATCCCGTCGCCGGATAACACGGCAATTTTATAGCGTTGACCTGCCATGGTTATACTGTCTCCATTTTTGTTTTCTGTTTAATTTCTGCAATCTGCTCGGCGCGATGGATGCTGTTGATCACATGCAGCAGAGCCTGTCCGGACGCTTCAACAATGTCGGTTGCCAGACCGGTCCCGTGGTACTTGCGGCCTTTGTAGTTGGCAATAATATCCGCCTGACCCAGGCCGTCTTCCCCTTCGCCTTTGGCGGTCAGGTCAAACTTGTCCAGAGCGATTTCATAGCCGGTTAAACGGTAAATACACTGGTACAGCGCATCGACCGGACCATTCCCGACCGCGGCTTCACATTTCTCTTCGTCACCGCACTGCAGTTTGATGCTGGTGGTCGCCATCACGCTGCCTGACTGGACGCTCAGGTAGTTCAGTTTGAAGTAGTCGTCTTCCTCGCGCATGTTGGCGAAGTACATCAGGGCTTCCAGATCGTAATCGAATACCTGGCCCTTGCGGTCGGCCAGTTTCAGGAAATCGGCATACAGGGTATCTAAGTTGTACTCGTTGTCGTTGTAACCCATGCTGTCCATGTGGCTCTTGACGGCCGCGCGACCGGAGCGGCTGGTCAGGTTCAGCGCCTGGTTTTTCAGTCCGATAGATTCCGGGGTCATGATCTCGTAGGTGTTCTTGTTCTTCAGCACGCCGTCCTGGTGAATCCCCGACGAGTGGCTGAAGGCATTGGCACCGACAATGGCTTTGTTGGACTGAATCGGCATGTTACACAGCTGGCTGACCATTTTGCTGGTGCGGGAAATTTCTTCGTGCTTGATATTGGTGGTGACACCCAGCAGCTCGGCGCGGGTTTTGATGATCATGGCGATCTCTTCCAGCGCACAGTTACCGGCGCGCTCGCCAATCCCGTTGATCGTGCCTTCGACCTGACGGGCACCGGCCTGAATGGCAGCCATGGAGTTAGCGACCGACATGCCCAGATCATCGTGGCAGTGCACCGAAATGACGGCTTTGTCTATGTTCGGTACGCGGTTGAACAGCTGGGAAATGATGCCGCCAAATTCGCTCGGCAGGGTATAGCCAACCGTGTCCGGGATATTGACCGTGGTTGCGCCGGCTTTGATGGCCGCTTCAACCATACGGCACAGGTTATCGATTGGGGTACGGCCGGCGTCTTCACAGGAAAACTCGACATCGTCGGTGTACTTACGGGCACGGGTCACGGCAGCCACCGCCATGTCGATCACATCATCATAGCTGCGGCGCAGTTTGTCCTGAACATGAATGGTGGAGGTGGAGATGAAGGTATGGATTCGGAAGGCTTCGGCAACTTTTAACGATTCGGCAGCGACATCAATGTCGTTGGCCACGGCACGGGACAAGGCACAGACGCGGCTGTTCTTGATGTGCCTGGCGATGGTCTGCACCGACTCAAAATCGCCCGGCGAGGACACCGGGAAGCCAGCTTCAATAATATCGACGCCCAGGCGCTCCAGGGCATAGGCAATCTGCAGCTTCTCTTTCACCGTTAAGCTGGCGGACAAGGCCTGTTCGCCGTCGCGCAAGGTGGTGTCGAATATAATGACCTGATCGTTCATGATTGCTTCCTTTTTAGTTGGCCTGCCTGTTAATAATGGCTTGGTCGCGTCCTGTACGCCGGGCCTTTATACGAAAAACCCGCGCTTGGGCGCGGGTTAATCTGAATTGTTAGCGGTGAATTTCACCCATCAGCTACCCACGCGACTGGTCACGAGAAGGAGTAGGCTGAGTAGAAGGGTGAATTGTGTTTGCATTGTTTTTTTGATCCGCTGTGTTGTTGACCAAAGGAATATCAAATTGTACAGACTAGCGTCAAGCGATAATTGTATCTTTATGCATTTTAGATAGGAGAGCAGGGGAGTCTGACCTGCTTTGGTTCTCGTCGAGCTGCGGTTATCACGCAACTCTGTTGAGCGCGCAGCCATCCCCGCTCCCTTCTGCCCGCGCAAAGACGATGATTGTCATTATCCCTCCTCGAAATCGTCACCCGCTTGTCACATCCGCTTCTTAATCTGGCTGCACAGGTTAAGAGGAGAATTGTGCTATGGCAGTGACTGTTTTAGTACCCATTCAGCGCTTTGATTATGCCTTTTCCAGTTTATGTCTGTGTCACCGCTTTAACCAGCCGGTGGCGACACTGAGCCGGATAATCTCCCGTTCGGGCGACGGGCCCTTGTACTTACTGTTTGGCTTGCTGGCCTGGGTATTTGACCGGCAACAGGGCGGTCAGGTCTTAGGTCTGGGGTTACTGGCTTTTCTGCTGGAATTGCCTGTCTACCTGCTATTGAAAAACACCTTTAAACGCAATCGTCCGGCGCAGTTGCCCAGTTTTATTCAACCTTCTGACAAATACAGCCTGCCGTCCGGTCACACCGCTGCCGCTTTTCTGATGGCGTCTTTAATTTCTACTTTTTACCCGGCTGCAGCCTGGCTGGTCTGGCCCTGGGCCATGCTGATCGGATTCTCCCGTGTGCTGCTGGGCGTGCATTTTATTACCGATATTGTGGCGGGCGCCTTGCTTGGCATGATGTGCTTTGATGTCGTCAAGGGGGCGATATGAAGATACTTTACGGCGTACAAGGAACTGGCAACGGCCACATTTCCCGGGCCAGAGAAATGGCCAGAGCCTTTGATCAGCTTGGGGTGAGCGTCGATTTTCATTTCTCCGGCCGTCCGGCTGAAGACTATTTTGATATGGCGTGTTTCGGTGATTATCGCACCTCGAAGGGGCTGACCTTTATCACTGAGCATGGCAAGGTGAATCAGTGGCAAACCTTCCGGCGCAATTCATTGCTGAATTTCTGGCAGGAGGTCAAGGCGATGGATCTGTCCGGCTATGATCTGGTGATCAATGATTTTGAGCCGGTTTCCGCCTGGGCCGCCCGCCGGCAGGGGATTCCCAGTCTGGGGCTCAGTCATCAGAGCGCATTTCTGTACGATGTACCCAAAGAAGGGGAAAGCTGGCTGGACCGCAGGCTGATCCGCTTCTTCGCACCGACCGATCAACCCCTGGGATTGCACTGGTACCATTTCGGCGCCCCGATCCTGCCGCCGATCGTGCCCCAGTCGACCGGCTTAGCGGTGCAGTCCGATGGCGCCATCCTGGTGTACCTGCCTTTTGAAGCACTGGATCAAGTGCTGGCGATGCTGACCCGCTTTTCCGCGGTGACTTTTTATTGTTATCACCCCTCGGTGCGGCAGGATTATCAGCAGGACAATGTGCAGGTCTGCGCACTGAGCCGGACCGGCTTTCATCAGCGGCTGGCTGTGTGCGACGGGGTGATAGCGAACGGTGGCTTTGAGTTGCCGTCTGAAGCCATCGCACTGGGCAAGAAGTTATTGCTCAAACCGCTGCAAGGTCAGTACGAACAGCTGAGCAATGTGGCGACGCTGGAGTTGATGGGGCTGGCGGTCGGCATGCATTCACTCGATGCGGCCGCGTTACGCAACTGGCTCGACAGCCATTCGCCGGGGCAGGTGATCTGGCCGGACGTGGCGCTGGCAGTTGCGCGCTGGTTACAGGAAGAAAACCGCCCGCCGGTGGAAGCCCTGTGCCAGTCCCTCTGGGAACCGGTCAGCTTCCCGGAGCCTGTGCTTGAAATTGTGTCTGATTTATCCCCAAACGCCGGGCTGTCCGGTGAGCGATCATTAATCACTGGGACTTATTGATTGCTTTTTTTCCCTGACGTGGCTGACGCGTCAGGTGTCTGATTCCCTTCTAAGTAATTGAAATTCATCTTTAGTCATATTGTTTTATATCCTTTTAGATATTTTTATAACGAATTTATCTGCTTGTTTTTGTTTGGACTATCGTTCAATATTGACCTATATCATACTGTTAGAATCGGGTTGGGTCCTCTCAGGGTATTGGTGTCATCATTTTTTTGAATAATACTGATTACCCCCAGTTTTCTAATGGGTATGTGAGGGTGTTGTGCCCTGATTCGCGGGAGCAGGACTCTCTGGATTATTCGAAGAAGAGGTCAGAAATGGCACGTAGAGGTATGTCTTTCCAAGCAGCAGAAAATCTTTCCATGGGCCTGAGCCTGCGGAATGTGGATCTGAACTTGCTGACAGTATTTGATGCGGTGATGCAGGAGCAGAATATCACCCGAGCAGCACATAACCTGGGTATGTCTCAGCCAGCGGTGAGCAATGCCGTGGCGCGGCTGAAAACCACCTTTGATGATGAGCTGTTCATTCGCCATGGAAGAGGCATCCAGCCGACCACCAGAGCCAAGCAATTATTCGGTCCTGTGCGTCAGGCGCTGCAGCTCATTAAAAACGAACTGCCGTCTTCGACTTTCCTGCCGGAAACATCGAACCGTTTATTCCGTCTGGCGGTATGTAATCCGCTCGACATCCGTTTCGCCCCTCACATCCTGCGTCAGCTGGGTGATCTGGCGCCCAAAGCCCAGGTTGCACTGGAAGCGGGGATCGAAAGCGATATGGTGCAGAAACTGCGCTATCAGGAGCTGGATTTTGTCATCGATTATCTGCGTTTTGATGATCAGGGCTTCACCTCGACTGAATTGTTCAAAGACGAGCTGGTGGTGGTCGCTGCCGGAAACCACCCCCGCATTCAGGGGGCGCTGAGTGCTGATGAATTTATGGCAGAAAAACACGCTGTGTTGCAGCCGGTACAGGGTGCGCGCGGGTTTGCCGAAGCCGTCTATCACCAGTCTCCGGGCTGCCATATCGCTTATCAGGGCGGCAGTCTGAGCAATATGATGTATGTGGTTGGTCAGTCGGATCTGATTGCCGTGATGCCGAAATGGCTGGCGGAATCCATGGCGGAGACCTTGTCGCTTCAGCTGATGACGCTACCGTTTGAAGGCAAGCGTATCAGCGGTTACCTGAGCTGGCATGAGTCGTCGCAAAAAGACAAGGGCCACCAGTGGCTGCGCGAACAGTTAGTGGCGATCTGCGAGCAAGTCACCTGTTAAATGTCGCTAAGTTTAGAGTGCTGAATACGGCTATTTTTCTTCGGAAAAACGGCCGTTTCTTTTTTCTGGCGCCGGATTTGCGTGCGAATTGTCGCCGAATGGATTCATGCCATGTCCAGGAGTGAGAGCCATGCAGCATTCTGTCTGTCACGCAGATGATCTCTGTTGCCTTTTGATGTCCGATCAGTAGACTTTCCGCTCCTTCAGCGAACAGCTGTAAGCTAATTTCATGGCAGAGCCGTTTATGTCACCACTTGACTACCACATTGTTCACCGTATTCAGCACCAGATCGCCCGTTTCGGGAGCCGCACTGCGCTGCGTTATCTTCAGGATGGCCAGTGGCGGAACATCAGCTGGCAGATGCTGGGTGAGCAGATTCACCAGCTGTCACTGGCGCTGCTGGCCCAGGGCGTCGGCGTTCAGGATAAAGTCGGGATCTTTTCGCCCAATATGGCCCGCTGGACGGTCGCCGATCTGTCGACCCTGTTCCTGCGCGGGGTGACGGTGCCGATTTATCCGACCAGTACCGCGCAGCAGGCGGCCTATATCATCAATAACGCCGACATCAAGGTGCTGTTTGTGGGCGAGGCTGCCCAACTGGAGGCGGCAGTGCAGATCGCGGCAGAGTATCCGCAGCTGGAGCGCATCGTGCTGATGGATGGGACCTGTGATCAGACTGATCATCCACTGGTATGTGATTATCAGCAGTTTGTTGCCCAGGGCGGAGACGGTGAGGAGAGTGAACTGCAGGCCCGTCTGGCCGATTGCCGGATGGATGATTTGCTGACCCTGATCTACACCTCAGGCACCACAGGCACACCGAAAGGGGTGATGCTGGATTATGCCAATATTGCCGCGCAGCTGCAGGGCCATGATCAGAAGCTGGCCTTGAGTGAAGGGGATGTCTCCTTGTGTTTTCTGCCATTATCCCATGTGTTCGAACGTGCCTGGACTTTCTATGTGCTGCACCGCGGTGGTATCAACTGCTACCTGACCGACACCAATGCGGTGCGTGAGGCGCTGGTGGAAGTGCGTCCGAATGTGATGTCGGCGGTTCCGCGTGTGTACGAGAAAATCTACAGTGCGGTGCAGGCCAAAGTGGCGGCAGCGCCTGTGCATCGCCGGGCGCTGTTTCACGCCGCGCTGGCCATTGGCCACCGTATGGCGACCTGCCGGCAACAGAAGCGCCGGCCTGCAGCCTGGTTAAACATCGCCCACAAAGCGGCGGACAAGCTGGTGCTGTCAAAGTTGCGTGACGTGCTGGGCGGACGCATCAAGTTCATGCCGTGCGGCGGCGCTAAGCTGGATGCCGGGATCGGACGTTTCTTTCACGCCATCGGTATCAATGTCAAACTGGGTTACGGGATGACGGAAACCACAGCGACTGTCTCCTGCTGGGACGATACTGGCTTTAACGCCGATTCAATTGGCAGCCTGATGCCCGGCGCTGAAGTGAAAATCGGCGAGAACAGTGAAATTCTGGTACGCGGACCCATGGTGATGCGCGGGTACTACAAATTGCCGGAAGAAACCGCGGCGAACTTTACCGCGGACGGTTTTTTGAAAACCGGTGATGCCGGAAAATTTGATGAACAGGGAAATCTTTTCATCACCGACCGGATTAAAGAGTTGATGAAAACTTCTGGCGGCAAGTATATCGCGCCTCAGGTGATTGAAGGGGCGATTGGTAAAGATTCGATGATCGAGCAGATTGCGGTGATTGCCGATGCCCGCAAATTCGTGTCTGCGCTGGTGGTGCCTTGTTTTGAAACCCTGGAAAATCATGCCCGCGAGTTGAATATTAAGTATCACAACCGTCTGGAGCTGCTCAGGCACAGCCAGATTATGGCCGTGGTCGAGAAACGCATCGCCGAGTTGCAAAAAGATCTCGCCAAGTTCGAGCAGGTGAAAAAGTTCACCTTACTGCCCAAAGCCTTCTCTATGGATGAGGGAGAACTGACCCCAACCCAGAAGTTGCGTCGAAAAGTGATTCAACAGCGGTATCATCAGCAGATCGAAGCCATGTATCACGAGAACCCGCGGCAGGACTCACCGAAGCGCTAAGCGGCACAGATCGGAATCCTTCGGAAATCCTTCGGAAATCCTTCGGAAATCCTTTTCCTCAGCAACGGCCTGCCTGCAGGCCGTTGTCGTATCTGCGAGACTCACGCCCGTCTTTTTCATGATTTTCTGTCAGCATGCCTGCGTTGCACAGGATGTTGATGGGCGCATATGCTGATTTGTTACTGTGATACTGGTTCATTATCCTGTTCGATTTCTGTTCGCTGGCCGTTAATAAGGCTATTTGCAGTCAGTACAGAAAATAACCACGAAATCGCTGTGGGGAATGGACGTCAGCGGTTAAAAAACGTTAAGGTGGCGACTGGGTTACTGCTGGTGGGAATGTCCATTGGCAGTCACATAGTACGAAAAACACACTGGATTTCTTTAGGCTAAAGATAAGCCCTAACTATGTTATACCCGTCTGTACTCCTGACACTGTTGGTCTGCTCCCTACCGCTGTCTTGCTGACGGCGACGAATGTTCAGCAAACCCGTCCGGTATTCTGGCGTAACCCGGTATGACTGCCCTTCTGCTGCTGCGGCACAGAAAGACAGCCCCAGCTCGCCATGATACCCGGCACATCAGGTCAGATGCTCCGGTACAGACGCAGGTATACGCAACCTGGAGACAAGAATATGGAAATGTTGTCCGGCGCCGATATGATCGTTCGTTCGATGATCGACCAAGGCGTGAAGCATATCTTCGGTTACCCTGGCGGTTCTGTTCTGGATATTTACGATGCGCTGCATGAAAAGAGCGACATCGAGCACGTACTCGTGCGCCATGAGCAAGCGGCAGTTCACATGGCAGACGGCTATGCCCGTGCCACGGGTGAAGTCGGCGTGGTCCTGGTGACATCCGGTCCCGGTGCGACCAACGCCATTACCGGTATTGCGACCGCGTATATGGATTCTATCCCTATGGTGGTGCTGTCCGGTCAGGTGATGAGTCACCTGATTGGTAACGATGCCTTCCAGGAATGCGACATGGTCGGTATCTCCCGTCCGGTTGTTAAACACAGTTTTCTGGTGCAGCGAACCGAAGACATTCCGGCCATCATTAAAAAAGCCTTTTACATTGCAGCCAGCGGCCGTCCCGGTCCTGTGGTTGTCGATATTCCTAAAGACATGCTGGATCCGTCCAAAGCCTATCCGTACCAGTACCCGGAAGCGATCAGCATGCGTTCGTACAATCCCACCCTGCAGGGCCACAAAGGTCAGATCAAGCGCGGCGTGAAAGCCTTGCTGGCGGCTAAAAAGCCGGTGCTGTACGTGGGTGGCGGTGTCATCATGTCGAACAGTGAACAGCAGGTGCTGGCACTGGCCGAGAGCCTCAATATTCCTGTGGTCAGTACCCTGATGGGACTGGGCGCTTTCCCGGGCACGCACCGTAACAGTGTGGGCATGCTGGGGATGCATGGGACCTATGAAGCCAATATGACCATGCACAATTCTGATTTGATTTTTGGTATCGGTGTGCGCTTTGACGACCGGACGACCAATAATCTGGAAAAATACTGTCCGAATGCCACCATCATGCATATTGATATCGACCCGTCGTCGATCTCTAAAACCGTGAAAGCAGACATTCCGATCGTTGGCTCGGCAGATGCGGTGCTCAACAGCATGCTGAAACTGCTGGAAGAGCAGCAGGGCAGTAATGATAAAGCCGCCATGGATGAGTGGTGGAGTGAAATCGAATCCTGGCGGGCACGCAAGTGTCTGAGCTACAAAACAGACAGCGACCGCATCAAACCTCAGCAGGTCATTGAAACGGTTTACAAATTAACCAATGGCGATGCCTATGTGGCATCGGATGTGGGCCAGCACCAGATGTTTGCGGCCCTGTACTACCCGTTCGACAAGCCGCGTCGCTGGTTAAACTCAGGTGGCCTGGGCACCATGGGCTTTGGTCTGCCGGCGGCGATGGGCGTGAAGTTTGCTTTTCCTGATGCGGAAGTGCTTTGCGTGACCGGTGACGGCAGTATTCAGATGAACATCCAGGAATTGTCGACCGCCCTGCAGTACGACATTCCGGTGAAAATCATTAACCTGAATAACCGTTTTCTGGGCATGGTCAAACAATGGCAGGATATGATTTATCAGGGCCGCCACTCGCACTCCTACATGGATTCAGTGCCTGATTTTGCCGCGATTGCAGAAGCTTATGGCCATGTCGGTATCCGGATTTCGGATCCTGCGATGCTGGAAAGTGAGCTGGAACGCGCTTTAGCAATGAAAGATAAGTTAGTCTTTGTCGATATCAGCGTGGATGAAACAGAGCACGTTTACCCAATGCTGATCCGGGGCGGATCCATGAGTGAAATGTGGCTGAGTAAAACGGAGAGAACCTAATGCGCAGGATTGTATCAGTATTATTAGAAAACGAACCAGGTGCACTTTCACGCGTGGTGGGGCTGTTCTCCCAGCGTGGTTACAACATTGAATCTTTGACTGTGGCACCGACCGACGATCCGACGCTGTCGCGGCTGAATATTACCACCAGCGTGGAAGATGCCGCGCTGGAGCAGATCGAGAAGCACTTGCACAAGCTGATCGATATTCTGAAAGTCAGTAATGTGACCGACTCTGAACATGTTGAGCGTGAGTTGATGCTGGTGAAAGTGAAAGCCAGCGGTTATGCCCGTGCGGAAGTGAAGCGGACATCGGATATTTTCCGCGGACAGATTGTCGATGTCACCAGTCAGATTTATACCGTTCAGCTGGCCGGCACCAGTGACAAACTGGATGCGTTTTTGGACGCTGTCAGTGAAGCGACTGAAATCATTGAAGTTGCCCGAAGCGGTGTGGTCGGCATTGCCCGCGGTGAGCGTTCACTGAAAGCCTGATCCTTCCAGAAACAGACCTTCCTTTTTCAAGCCCGCCAGGCAACTTCCGGCGGGCTTTTTCGTAGTGGCCTATTCTTTCGACATTAGACTAAAGTCTAATAAGGGGTGTGGAGACATTTTCGGTGGACCGTGTGGCTGTGCCATTGGAATGCAGAGGATTTCAATTGGGCAGACAGCACGCGTGGAGGGCAGGTCGATGTTCAATACCGTTTTAGTTCGATGTCTGGCATTGCTGCTGTGCTGGCTCGGCTTTCACGTCAGCGCCTTGTATTTTCTGCTGGCCGTGATCTTGCTTAATACGCATCACAAGGAAATCTTTGGCTGGTGAACCTTTTGTTGCGGGCGGTAAAAAACAGTCGGGCAGAGAAACAAAACGGGAGCCGAAGCTCCCGTTTTTTATGCATCTTTCTGTATGCAGTCGTTGCATGCAGTCATTGCCGTAACGGCTGAAATTACAGCACGTGGACCGAGGCAGTGTTGGTGGTGCCAGAAGGAACCAGCGCACCGGAAACCATGACCACGATATCGCCTTTTGCACCCAGACCGGATTCCAGCGCCAGCGCTTTACCGCGTGCGTAGAAGGCATCTGTGCTTTCGATGGCATCGACCACCACAGGGGTAACGCCTTTGGTCAGGCACAGCTGAGCGGCGGTTTTGCTGTTCGTGGTAATCGCCAGAATGTTGGCTGTCGGGAAGTACTTACGCACAGAGCGGGCTGACTTACCGGCTTCGGTGGCTACGACGATCAGCGGTGCATTCAGCTTCTCGGCTGTGTCGACTGCGCCTTTACAAACGGCTTCAGTAATCCGCAGGCGAGGGCTGTCCAGACGCGCACTCAGTGACGCACGCATGGCTGAATCGGTGCGGGCACAGATTTGCGCCATGATGGTCACCGCTTCAATCGGGTATTTCCCTTTCGCAGACTCGCCAGACAGCATCACGGCATCGGTACCGTCCATGATGGCGTTGGCAACGTCACCGGCTTCCGCACGGGTCGGACGCGGGTTCTTGATCATCGAATCCAGCATCTGAGTGGCAGTAATCACCACTTTACGGGCACGGTTACATTTCTCGATCATCATCTTCTGCGCGAAGATGACCTCTTCAACCGGGATTTCAACACCCAGATCGCCACGGGCAACCATGATGCCGTCAGAAGCTTCCAGAATCGCGTCGAAGTTATCAACGCCTTCCTGGTTTTCGATCTTAGAGATGATCTGGATCTTTTCGCCGCCGTTCGCGTTCAGCAGTTCACGGATCTCGTTCACGTCTTCTGCTTTACGGATGAAAGAAGCGGCAACGAAGTCAACGCCTTGCTCACAACCGAATTTCAGGTCGGCTTTGTCTTTCTCAGCCAGTGCCGGCAGCTTGACAGACACGCCTGGCAGGTTGACGCCTTTGTTTTCACCCAGATCACCGTTGTTCAGGACACGGCATTTCACTTCAGTGTTGGTTGTCGCCAGCACTTCCATTTCGATCAGGCCATCGTCAACCAGGATGGTGTCACCGGCAGACAGGTCATTGGCAAAACCAGGATAAGTCACCGCTACGCGGTTCTGGTTACCGACAACTGTGGTGTCTGTGGTGAAAGTAAAGTCCTGACCAGCCGTCAGTGACACGTCTGCGCCGCCTTCCAGTTTGATGGTGCGGATTTCCGGGCCTTTGGTATCGAGCAAAATGGCGACAGGTTGACCGGTTTTCGCCATGACTTCACGAACGTTCTGGATGCGCTGACCGTGCTCGGCGAAATCGCCGTGCGAGAAGTTCAGACGCATCACGTTCATACCAGCGTTCACCAGTTTGGTCAGCATTTCAACAGATTCAGTCTTAGGACCAATCGTGCAGACGATTTTGGTTTTTTTCATTGAGAATATTCTCCGAGAACTTGAAGGAAACTTCTGGCGCTTTGATACCTCAAAGGACTGATCGATGAATGTTGAATCACAGCTACAAAACGAGATCATGATCGTGTTTTTATCAACAAAGTCCTGAAAGGTATGCCTGAGCCATACAAATTGTTTGGCAACATTACTTGCTTTATAAAAGCAGTTGCATTGCTTTGATAAAGCTGACGAAAAGGGTGTACAGACTGACTGAATCGTCAACACAAGCAGAGTGGAGATTCGCTGGTCAGTGCCACAAAGTGGCTGAATTAACAAGGTCGTAAGTATAGCAGAGTTTCTTTTCCTTACCAGCATGTGAGTTGTGTCAACTTTTTGACCCGACCAGATATCTATGCGTCTGATTCCCCGATAAAAGCCACAGACGATAAGGCATTGACCCGCTCATCAGCAGGATTCAAGGGATCACCCGGCCGAAAAAGATTTTTATCAAATAACCAATTTTGTTGAAAGCAGGTTGCTGTTTGATGACAACCGGCCAATTTTTCCATGGCGCTTGTCCGTGTTTTGTCGCGACGCAAGCATCGGTTGTCACTGTTGTGCTCATGACGCCATGAATACCGCCGAAGGACGGGCGGGCACATGAGTTTGAGGAGTCAGCTTTACAGCCAGCTGCTCTCGCAGTAGACGAGGTGTGCTTTCGGCTCCGCCGGGAGGGCGACAGAATTACCCGCTAAAGCCAGCTGGTATTGTTGCTGGCGCTGTGAATCCTCAGGTAGCCATTGCTCGGGAAAGTCTGCCTGAAACTGGGCCAGCGTGGTTAATGCCTGCTCGGGGTGGCCCAGTTCATACTGGGCCCGCGTCTTGTAAATCGCTTCCAGCCGTGTGATCGGGCGTATGCTTCCCGCTGCGAGGGCCGCGGCATAATCGCCCTGTTCTAAATGAATACGCATTTTACTGTAACGGACATAGCTCTGGGTCAGCGGCAGATTGAGATCTTCCGCCATACGTCCAGCCCGATCCAGATGCTGCATGGCCAGCGTTGTCTGGTGTTGATCGGTCGCGATCCAGCCCTGAAATAAAGCAATATTGGCCTTTAACAGCAATGAAACGCCTTCCTTGTTCCGGAGTGCCGTAAAAGCCTGGTCCGCCCGCTCCAGATGCTGTGGTTGCTGAGGATGTTTGCCCAGCCATTGCAGATCGAGTCCCTGATCCATGGCCGCAAAGGCCAGATAAAACTCACTGTCGAGGAACAACCGCTGCGCGCCAAGCTGTTCCGCCAGGGTTCTGGCTTCTGCAAAATAGCCTTCAGCCGCGTCGCCCTGATGGGTCTGCATCAGATAAAACCCCTGATAGATCAACGCGAGGGCGAGCTCATAAGGCTGGTCGAGTTCACGATACAGGGCTATCGCATCACTGAGGGATGATTCACGGATGGGCGGTTCGACCTGATCATTCTGGGCAATCGCCAGCAAGGTGGCAGCCTGTCGCGGCTGGTCTCCGAGCTGGCGGTAAAAATTCAGCGCCTTGAACAGGCGAACCTGATTGGCCGCTAAATCGTTACCGGGGCTTCTTTCCAGACCCACACTGGCCGGGCGTCCCAGATAAAACTGCTGATCGGCATCTTGTCGCAGCGCTTGTCCGGTGCCCAGAAGGGCAATTAACTGCTTGGTCAGGCGCTGATGGCCTTCCCAGTCCATTTCATTCCATGCCATCTGTGCCTGCAACTGATACGCCTGAATCAGCAGTGGCGACGCATTGGCCTGCATTGCGGCCCGGACGGCTTCGGCGGTCAGCGCGGCTGCGTTTGGCTCACCACGACGGTAACTCAGCTCACCGAGCCAGTAATGCTGCGCAGCAGACAAGGCCGGGTCTTTTTGGATCTGCGCGTCCGGCAGTGACTGCAGCCGATGCGTGGCCTGTTGCCATTGGCCCAGCAGTACCTCAGTGCCTGCCAGCTGGATCTGGGTCCACAAATTCTCCGGTTCCAGAATATGGGCCGCTTCGAAATATTTCCGGGCTGCCTGCGCGCCTTGTGTCTGCAGTAATGAGCGCCCCTGTGCCAGCGTTTGCACTGCGATAGCTGGGGAGGACTGCGGCTCGACCTGAGGTTGGCCAGGCTGGAGCAATCGCTGGAGCTGGTGGCTGACCGAATGCATGGCCGCGGCCAACTGCGGATAAGTCATGCTGCCTTGCTGCGTCCGGCCATCGGCATAAATGACCTGAAAGGTCAGGACCTGCTGTTTGTTGTGCAGCCGGACGCTGGCAAACAGGGCGGCTTCATAGTCCCGTTGCCGGAGCAGTGTCCGGATCTGTGCCGGCAGGGCAGGCCAGCTCAGTTCCGCATCCAAGAGCCAGGCTTTGGCGAGTGCCGGCGGGATCACCGTGAGCGTACTGCTTTGATTGAGCTTTACCGACAGCATGTCCGCGAGCCCGAGCTGCACCCAGTCGAATTCTGCTTTTCCCGTGTCATTGAGCATCGGAAAGACCACCAGCCCGGTACTGTGCCGGGCGGTTTCCTGCTGCGCGTCAGGTGCGGGCAAAGGCCCGGGATTGCGAACCAGCCAGAAACCGGCGACGAGCAGCAGCGCTGCGAGCAGCCCTGAAAGCACAAGAGGTCTGGACAAGCGGCGGTCGGGCGCGACTGGCGTCGGCGCCTGTTTTTCTGCGGGCGCTTGCGCAGGTGGCTGCGTGGCTGGTTCCTGCGGCTCCGGGGCGAGAACCGGGCAGATCCACTGATAACCGCGCTGCGGAAATGTACGGATAAATTGCGGATTCTGAGCACTGTCCCCCAGCGCTTTTCTGAGTTCACGAATGCTCTGCGTCAGAGAATTTTCCCGGTATTCACTGTGATCCCACAGTGCCTCCAGCAGGGTGTCCTTGGAAAGGACCTGATCCGGATGGGTCAGCAAATAGGTCAGGAGCTGGGACACTTTATGGCGCAGATAGGTTTCGGTCTGACCTGATGGTGTCTGGTGAAGCAACTGGCCGGTGTCGGCGTCAAAGATAAATGCAGCAAACTGATAGCAGGCCATAGCGTGTCCGGTTGCGTCTGAATTTCTGTGGCTTCATTGTACGGACAACCGGTCTGAAATCAATCAGCTATGACGAAAAGATTTTGGTCTTAACTCATTGATTTTATATGTTTTATCTTGATTTTATGTCGATTTTACCGCCATTTTAGGCCGATTTGAGAACGCATTTTTGATTGTCCGATATAACGGTTGCATCGTTCACGACAAAGGATGTGACCTTCAATGGAAACTGCAATTCAGGCTGCGCTTTTCAACCAGCAATTCGGGCTGTGGATTGTTGGCGCGGTCTTTCTGGCCGGGCTGTTTACCAGCCTGACACCCTGCGTTTACCCCATGTTGCCCATCACTGTTTCCGTAGTGGGCAGTCAGGCCCGTGACCGCAGGCAATCCTTTTGGCTCTCTCTCAGTTATGTGATGGGTCTGGCGGTGGTGTATGCCCTGTTGGGCGTGCTGGCAGCGACCACAGGCCAATTGTTTGGCGTGGTGGCGACGCATCCGCTCACGCTGCTGCTGATGGGGGCATTCTGCTTTGCGATGGCGGCCTGGATGCTGGGGTGGCTTCGCTTGCCCGGATTGTCGCTCAACCTGTCCCTGCCGCGGCTGGTTCGTCATCCGATGATCGGGACGTTTCTGGCCGGGGCCTGTTCGGGGCTGGTGATGGCGCCCTGTACCTCGCCGGTTCTGGGCATGCTGCTGATGTACGTGGCGTCCGCCGGAAATGCGTACTGGGCGGCGTTGCTGATGTTTGTGTTCGCGCTGGGCATGAGTGCCTTGCTGGTGCTGGCGGGCACCTTCAGCGGATTGCTGGCCTCGCTGCCGCGCTCCGGTCAGTGGATGAACCGGGTGAAATGGCTGATGGCCATGATGATGGCCGGAGCCGGGACCTTCTTTTTCTTTCAGATCATATCAATGGAGAACATATGAAAACTTCTGCTTTGTTTCACAAAGGCTGGCAAGCCATGGTGATGGCACTGGCATTGTCGCTGCCTGCGGTGCAAGCCGCGGAGACGGCGCAGACCGCGCCCTTGTTTACGGCAACAACGGTATCGGGCCAGGCATTTAAACTCGCGGATTATCTGGGTAAGCAGCCGGTTTATCTCAAATTCTGGGCGACCTGGTGCAGCTTCTGCAAGGCGGAGATGCCGCATCTGAATGCCATCAAGGATGAGTTTGGCGACGAGATAAAAGTGATTTCGGTGAACGTGGGTTTCAATGATTCGGTGGCCAATGTGCAGCAGTTTTTCCGTCAGGAAGGGTATGACATTCCCACTATTTTTGATGCCAATGGAGAGATTACCCAGAAATATCAGGTCGTGGGCACACCGCACCATATTCTGATCGACAAGGACGGAAATATTGCCTACCGCACTTTTCTGGCGACGGATCAGCTGGATCAGATCATCGAGCAATGGGCTCAGCACTGAAGTGTTCTAAGAACGGAATTGAGAGGATAAATGCATGAAACGAGCAAGTTTTTTATACACATTTTCTCTGCTGGCCTGCCTGCTGACCCCGGCAGTTGCTCAGGCTGAATCGAGCATGGCCTTGCTGGAACAGCAGCAAACGATCGCAGGCGAGCCGCTCGCACTGTCTGATCAGACCCGGACCCATCTGGTGTTTCTGGATATCTGGACCAGCTATGCCGGAGAGGGAGCGGAAGCTTTCGTCGCCCAGTTACCGCCATCATTTCTGCAATCCACACAGCAGATCTGGATCCAGCCGGAATTTAATGTGACGCGCGCGCAATTGCAGGAATTCCAGAGTGATTACCCGCAAGTTGCACCGCTGGTCCTCGATCATCAGCAAGCGCTGCTCAAGCAGTTCGGCTTGTGGCAAACCCCGGCGCATGTGCTGATTGAGCACGGCAACGTGGTGTTCTCGGGCGGGAATGAGGCTTTGCTGGCTTATCTGAACCCAGACAAAAAGACTGAAGCGGCCCCAAAACGGGATGCTGAATCCGATGCCTGGAAAGCGCTCCAGCCCCCCGCTGAATCCGGAAGTACCGTGAAACAGCCTGCACCTTATGTGGTGCCGCAGGTCGGTGCTGAGGCCCCCCGGTTTGAGCGCCAGACCCTCTCTGATCAGACGGTGTCGCTGACGGGATTACTGCAGCAGAGCAAAGGTAAGCAATCTGTGTCTCTGGTCTTTGTTGATGCCCTGTGTCCGATGCCGCATTTCCCCGGATGTGAGGCAAAACTGGCAAAGTGGCAGCAGCAGGTTGAATCGGATCCGTCCCGTCAGTGGGTGGGCGTGATCAGCGGCTATTACATTGATGCCGGTATCGCCGCTGGTTTTGCGGAAAAATTCGGCCTGACGGCGCAGCTGATTTTTGACACCGACAATGCGCTGTACAAAGCCTATGGCGTCCATGCCACGCCGTATCAGATTGATGTCGGTCCGCAAGGCCGGATTCAGTATCGCGGCGACCAGCTGCACTGATACCGGTGGGATTGCCCGTTATGGCTGACAATGAAACAGCGTGGCCAAACGGGCAATCAGCGGCGCGATCGCATCGGGCGCCACATTGCCAAAGCCGAGCACTGCCCCGTGCCAGTCTCTGTTTTGGTGCGGCGGGTGCTCATAGTAACTCAGTGGCCGCAGCACAATCCCGGCAGCTTCGGCTTGCTGCGCCCAGTTATCTTCACGGATGCCAGTCTGCCACCTGAGGGTGACATGCAGTCCGGCAGGCTGGCTGATCACTTCTACCTGATCCCCGAAAAAGCGGCTGATGGCATCCAGCATCAAGCGGTGCTTTTCTTTGTACGCCCGACGCATTTTTCGGATATGGCGCAGCAGATCACCTTCCTGAATAAAGTCCGCCAGAGCGGCCTGCATCAGCGCCGGGGTGTCGCCGCTCATCGCATCTTTGAGCCTCAGACACGGCTCAAGCAGTGATTGCGGTACCACCAGATAACCCAGCCGCAGGCTGTTAAACATCACTTTGCTGAAAGAGCCAATATAGAGCACCCGGCTGTCATGGCCCATTTGTGCGGCCAGCCCCTGCATGCTGGTATAAGGACGATGGGCAAACTGAAATTCACTATCGTAGTCATCTTCAATGATCCAGCGCTGGCCCTGCACGGCCCAGTCAATCACGCTCAGCCGCTGTTCGGTATTCAGGGTCGTGCCCATGGGATACTGATTGCTCGGCGTCAGGTATAACGCTTTGGCCTGGCTGGCGCGGATTGCTTCAACATCCGGGCCGGTTTGCGGTCGGATGTGCAGCGGCGCGAACTGGTAGCCTTGCCAGTCGATGACTTTACGCATCTGCGTATAGCCGGGTTGCTCCATCAGGACGCTGTCGCCACGGGAGAGGGTCGACAGCAAAGCCAGCGACAGCGCCTGCTGCGCTCCGGCAGTGATGATGATCCGGCTGGGATCGCAGTGAACCGATCGGCTGGAGGCCAGATAATCCGACACCGCCTGACGCAGCTCGGGCAAGCCCTGCAGATCCTGATTGCCCAGTAAGGCTGGTCTGCCCGCATGGCGCTGCAGTAATTTCTGCCACTTTGCCGCGGGAAAGGCCGCCAGATCCGGTACACCCGGCGCAAAGGGAAGATTGATGTAGGCCCGTTTAACGGCAGAAACAGCCTGATTGGGGGAGCGGTTTGCCCCGGCTGTGATGAAGTGTTCCGGCAGTTCAACCGCGACATAGAATCCTGAGCCCAACCGGCTTTCGATATATCCTTCGGCAGCCAGCTGCTCGTAAGCTGCTGTGACGGTATTTCGGCTCAATTTCAGTTCTTGCGCAAGGTGACGTGTTGACGGCAATTTCCCGCCCATTGGCCACAGGTTAGCGACAATTTTGTCGCGGATCGCGTGAAATAGTCGCTCCTGTCGCGTACCCGAACCTCCCGTGAGCGACAGATCCCCGGTTTCTATGAGTGTTGGAGATAACAAAGCCAAGTCCATTTCACCTTTTCAAGTCCATTGATGATCAGAATTTACCTCTTGGCTCCGTATTACTGCACATCAGAACACATAAATGAAGCCAACACCGATTTCCGCTTCGTAATTATTTCGGGAGATTGGGCTATCGCTCACGTCACTTCCGTAAACTTCGTAAAGTACTTCTCCGAAGACCTGCCAGTTTTCGTTTAAGTAATTCCGGTAGTTCACATTCACACCTGTTGATCGGTACCCGCTATCCACATCGGTTTCCGGAAGGCCTGAATTGATGGATTGCTGTGTGTTGACTCCAAAGTCCCGGTTGGCGAGCTTACCATCGTGAAAAGTGACCACAGCGCCAACTTCCCAGCCAGTGCCGTTCGGCTGGCACGCCAGACATGTGCCTGCGCCAAAAATTCCGAGGGTACCAATTTCTCCTGTTAATACACGGCCATCTAAAAAGTAACGCCAATTCTCTGCAAGGGCATAGCGCGTTTCCAGCAGCAATGTCACACCAGAATCCGACTCGCCTAACCCATCCAGTCGGCCATCTTCTGAATCGCCCTCTTCACGACCTTCCTCGTAGCCCAAAGAGGTTTGCACCAACCAGCCATCCTTCACCAAAGTTCGCCAGCCAATGGCCAGACCGGACCAGTAAAAAAGATGGTCGCCCGTTCGCCACTGCACCCCCCCGGCGGGCTCGACCTCAAGCTCAAATTCGTCTGAGCCCTCATAAGCAGACTCATATTCAACACTGAGCCCAAGTCCAACTCCCCAGCCATCGCCATCTGTAAAATCGTCGAGAGAAGGAAGCGGAACGAGAGGAGTTCTTGTTTCTGCCGCATGGACCGAACCAAAACAGGATAGCGCGCCAAACAATGCGACAACGTGAAGGGAGATGTTTTTCATGGTGTCTTGTCCTATATAGCCGATGGCGTTGATACGACGAACATTTCGCTCTGATAGCAAGATAGCTCAGTTTGCGCCATGCAGCATGATTCGTCCTTGTGACGTGACCTTATTCTGGCGATTTTCACAGATATAACTGGTCCTGTCATTTTGTTAAAACTGGCTCTGAAAACCATACCGGTTTGCCGTTACATTGGCAGAATCATTTGAGACGCAATGACAACAGGGACAGTGATGTTATCGACAAGTCAGAGAACGGCAATCAAAAAAGGGGCCCACAAGGCGGTGTTCGAGCAGGAAAAACTGTATCAGATCATTGATGAAAGTCTGGTGGCGCACGTGGCGATTCAGGAAGCGCAGGGGCCAGTGGTGATCCCGATGCTGGCGTGGCGGGTGGGGGATTTTGTTTATATTCACGGCGCCAACAACAGCCGTTTGCTGCGCAGACTCAGGCAGGCGGTGCAAACCTGTTTAACTTTCACGCTGTTCGATGGCTGGGTGCTGGCGCGGTCAGCGTTCAATCACAGTGCCCATTACCGCTCGGCTGTGGTGTTCGGCCAGTTTGAGGTCATTGAAGATAACCTTGAAAAAGACCAGCTGCTGAACCATTTTGTCGAGCAGATTGCCCCCGGAAGGACGCAGGACATCCGGCTGAGCAACCCAAAAGAGCTGATGGCGACGACTGTGCTGCGGATGCCGCTGCATGAAGCTTCGGTGAAAATCAGCAATAAAGATGTGGGCGATGATCCGGCGGATCTGGATGTGCCGGCCTGGGCCGGTTTTATTCCGTACCGGACTGTGGTTGGTCCGCTCAAGGCGACGGCGGGTTTGCATGCGTCTATCCCGACGCCGGACTACAGTGCCGCTTACGGGGAGCGCTGGGAAAAATAAGGGAAGCCGCCCTCCTACTGAGAGGGCGGCCTTGATTACTCTTTTGCCTGTTGCTGCTCGTTGTTTTCCTCTTCTTCCATGTTCCACGGCAGGATGCCGGGCGACACATGTAAGAAGTGCAGGTAGTTCTCGAATTGATCCAGGATGTCGGAAATAATGTCCTGCTGTTCATAGCCATAAACGTCGTACGCCCGGCCGCCCCGGCGCAGGAAGACTTCCGCCCGGTAATAATGATCCGGATCTTCCGGGTCATGATCGGTTTCCGGGAAGGCAAAATCAGGTAACAGATAACCTCTCAGTCTGACTTCGTACAGAAATTCCAGCTTCCCTTCCTGATACACCTCAAACTTGGCCCGACCTTGCTCTTCATCGTAAATGACTTCGGCTACCCAGCCTTGCTGCTCAAGTTCCTGCTCGACTTTCTGCATGCTTGGGTAAACTGTCTTCTGGATAAAGGCTGAGACTTCTTCGCGTCCGGGGAAATCGACAATGTTGGCCAGACGTTTTTTCCAGTACCCCGGCCCGGTTTTTCCGCCGCTCTGGCGCGATCGGGACTGGACGTGCTGCTCCAGACTCTGGCTGTGATGGCTTTCAATCACCAGTGCCCGCCACATGCCAACGGCTGCGATCAGCATGATGATCGCAAAGGGCAGGGCGCTGACAATCGATGCCGTTTGCAGGGCGCTGAGACCACCGGCCAGCAAGAGCACAGCTGCGACCAGTCCTTCCATGGATGCCCAGAACACCCGTTGCCACGCCGGAGTATGAGCAACGCCGCCCGAGGCCAGCGAGTCGATCACCAGCGAGCCGGAGTCCGACGAGGTGACGAAAAAGGTGACGATCAAAAACACGGTAATAAAGGAAACGATCGAGGTCAGGGGTAACTGCTCCAGTAATTTGAACAACGCGATGGCCTGATCGTTCTGTACTTCCTGGATGAGCTGGGTATAGCCCTCGACCATGATCAGATGCAGCGCGGTATCACCGAACACAGAGAACCACAGGAAGGTGAAGATGGTTGGCACCACCATCACCCCGACCACGAATTGGCGGATGGTGCGGCCGCGGCTGATTTTCGCCACGAACAGGCCAACAAAGGGGGCCCAGGCAATGGTCCAGCCGAAGATAAACAAGGTCCAGTTACCAATCCAGTCGCTGGCGGTATAGGCCTGCAAATTAAAGGTCCGCTCAACGATATTGCTCAGGTAACTGCCGGTGTTCTGCATGAAAGTATTGAGAATGAAGATGGTTGGCCCGACGGCAAACACAAACAGCATTAACGAGATGGCCAACACCATGTTGAGGATTGACAGGCGCTTGACCCCTTTATCCATCCCGGCGACCACAGAAAAAATCGCCAGTGCAGTGATCACTATGATCGCAATAATTTGCACTGTGGTATTGACCGGTATTGATGGCCAGAGGTAATTGAGCCCGGCATTGATCTGCGCCACCGAGAGCCCCAGCGTGGTGGCAATCCCGAACAGAGTACCGAGGATGGCAAAAATATCCACGGTATGGCCGATCGGGCCGTGGATTTTTTCGCCGATGAGCGGATACAGCGTGGAGCGCATCGATAACGGCAGGCCGTGACGAAAGGCGAAATAAGCCAGCGTCAGGCCGACCAGGCCATAAATGGCCCAGATATGAAATCCCCAGTGGAAAAAGGCAATCTGCATCGCCTGTCGGGCGGCATTCACTGTCATCGCCGGGCCGTCAGGCGGCGAGGCATAGTGCAGCACAGGCTCGGCGACGCCAAAAAACAGCAGGGCGATCCCGTAACCGGCGGAGAACAGCATGGCAAACCAGGCCGGAAAGCTGTACTCCGGTTCGGCGTGATCCGGCCCGAGCTTGATCTCTCCCCATTTGGTCAGGGCCACAGTGACAATAAAAAACAGAAAGATCGCCACCGACAGCATATAGAACCAGCCGAAACTCTGGGTGACGTAACTGAGGGTGTCTGAGAAGACTTGTCCAGCCAGGGTCGGGTTACTGATGGTGCCAATGACCATGAGTAAAATGACCGCCACGGCGGGAATAAAAACCGGAATCAGGATCGTTGAACTGCGCTGCGTTTTCTCTTCTGTCGGGGTTTCTGCTGACATAGTTTCGCTCCACGATTCAAACCTTGCCACAAAGTATGGCATACGCAACGGCATGCTTCTGGGGAAATTGTCTTTTTCAGACAAGACATTACCCGGTGAGTTCGAGAATGAGACGCCCGCGGCCGATTTAATCTGACTGGAAAACATCCGCATTATGAGAGAGGTGCCTTACATTCGGGTGACCTCAATGCAGCGATATCCGCACGGGTGAGCAGGGGGTGATCCGGATCTCCCTATTTGGCTTTAGATCTTGAAGAGAATACCGGATGCAAGAAAACAATATCGCGAATAATGAATTTTTATGGTCGAAGATCAAAAGCTTACTGGGTGTGACAATTGCAACGATAGGCTGCTTTTTCTTTTGCCTGCAGGCCTACCAGAACTTTTTAGCCTCTTTTGAATATACGTCAACCAGTACCAGCTACACCTATATTGCGATTGCCATCGGCTCGGGCCTGATGGCCATTCCTTTTTTTCTGGGAGCAGTGAAATATTTGCTGGCTTTTCTGGGGAAACGATAACTCAGTGCCGTGATTCATCGCGCTTCATCGTGGCGTGGTGAATTGTCTATAAAAAGCGATTTCCAGTCCGTTCAAACATGCCGGACTGGAATTGTTGAACACTCGTCTATGGGCGGTCTCCAGCCTGCCACGACTCACGCTTTTGCGTCTAACCCCCACATACGTAACACACTTCTCACGCGAAAAGCACAAAAAAGCCATCATGATGGGTCCATCATCTCTCCGCGCTGCCTGACAGATGTCACGCCAGTATGCGGCTGATATCCACTCCAACTCATTTGTTAGGGCACAGGTTCATTCATGCGCTCAAAGCATACTTACAACCTGTATTTGCCACGAATGGGATATAACACAAGTTTTGAACAAATTTGTTGTCGTTATTTTATGTGTTTATGTCATTCCTTAACTACGCTTTCAATGCTCGTTTCAAATGTTCACATTTTTGTCATAACGCTGTGTATCGGCGCATAAGAACACAACAAAAGATGGAAAGATGATTATGGATAAAAAGCACTTGGCAATAGCAGTGGCAGCTGCATTTTATGGATCTCAGGCAGTCGCGGTTGAGTTATACAATGAAGGCGACACAACGTTCTCCGTCGGTGGTCATGTTTCTGTGGGTCTTGGCGGCTCTGAACAGGGCGAAACGGAAGTACAGCAGGTTTCTCCGCGTATCAATATCAATGCGACACAGGATATCGGTAACGGCTACACCGCCGATGCAAAAGGTGAATGGGCCCTGAACTACCTGGAAGGCGGTGAAGAAACCTTCACCACGCGTCTGGGTTATATTGGGGTCTCACACAATACTTACGGTCGCACTGTCGTTGGTACCCAATGGTCGCCATACTACGACGGCGCAGGGATTGCCGATTTACCGATCGCGTTTGCGAACGACTTCCTGTACGACGATCAGGGTCCGCTGGGCACGGCCCGTGCCGAGCGCATGATCTCCTACCGTAACAGCCTCAACTTAAATGATGCCGGTGAGCTGATGTTTGGCCTGGGCTGGCAGGGCACAACATCTGGTGAAGTTCTAACATTAGGGCCATTAGCTGTCGGGGATGTTACTTCGCTAGAAGCAGAATATGATGATCGTTTCCAGATTCTATTGCATTACGACATCATGGGCTTTGGTCTGAACTATTCATACAACACGGGTGATGTTCAGGCGGGGACTTTCGATGAAACTGCGACCTCACACATGTTCAGTGCCAATTACGGCACTTACGGCAGTGGCCTGTATGTCGCTGTGGTCTATGCGATGAACGAATACATGAACCTGGGTCTGGAAGAGTCGGTGGCGATTGAAGGTCTACTGGCGTACGCACTTCCGAATAGTCTGAATTTGAGTGTGAACTACGAATCAGTTGAGGACGATAAGAATAACAACACTATCTTCAGCCAGATGGCGCTGCAGGCAGAATATAACTTCACGTCTTCTTTCGTCGGCTTCGGGGGTTACCAGTTCGACCTCGGTAACGATATTGACGAACCTGAAGATGATAAGTGGATTATCGGTATGCGTTACTACCTGTAATCGTAATACTGTAATCTCAATCAATACGGCGCTGCGGGGCAACCTGCAGCGCTTTTTTTGTATGTAGATCAATGTGGCGCTTCGCTGCCAACTTGCCGGGATTCACTGCACCGCGAACATGCTTACCTTTGGCTGTCACTGCGACTGCTCTGTCCCGGTCTTTTTCAGCGTCATTATTTTTTCTCAGCGTAATACAGACACGCTTTATGTATCAGATGTTTCTGAACGCGTGGCGTCTTGCTGAACGGAAATATTGGCCTCTGTTGCTTCCTGCTTCTCTAACTTGATCCAAAAGACAAATAGTTCATACCAAATCGCCAGAATGACTGCGCCGAGAAACAGGCCGGTCATGCCGTAGTACATCATCCCGCCAATGGCACCAATCAGGATGATGGGCATAGGGACAGCGACCCCGCGGCCCATCAACATCGGTTTGAGCACGTTGTCGGCCAGCGAACCAATCACAACCCAGACGGTAAACAGTGTGGCCGTGGTGGCGTCTTGGGTGAGGTACATGTAGATGATCACGGGCAGCACGGCTATCAGCGCGGGCAACTGCGCGATACATAAAATCATCAGGATCAAGGTCAGCAGGCCTGCCGCCGGAACGCCAAACACAAAGAAGCCGGCACCGATCAGCAGCGCCTGAATGGCCGCCACACCGACAACGCCAATCAAGACACTCTTGATGGTTGCGGCAATCAGTGATGTCCAGTGCGCGGCGTTGGTACCTGCGGCACGCACAACCACTGTCTTTAACGAGGCGGTAATCTTTTCTGAATAAGTCATAAAACCGGCGGCAATCACCAGCGAGAGGATGAAGATCAGCATGTCGCCCAACGCACCACCCAGCACACCCACGAAAGCGGACAGGGCTGATTTGACTTGCGGCAGGAAGGTTTGAATGGCTTTTTCCAGATTACTGGCAAACAAACCCCACATGTCGAACAGCTTCTCGCCAATCACCGGAATCTCTGCAATCCTGCTGTCTGGCCCGGGCAGACTCACCTGCCCCTGTTGCAAGGTGTCCAGCACATGCATCGACGCGTGGTAGACGGAAACCGAGATCATCACTAACGGCGTCACTAACAGCACAATTCCCAACAAGGCAACGGTTGTGGCCGCCAATCCCCGGCGATTGCCATACCAGCGCTGGATTCTCAGCGTCAGTGGCATCAGCGCAACAGCGATAATCGCCCCCCAAATCACAGGGATGATAAACGGCCTGATGATGTCGTACGTGAACATCAGCAGCACCAGCAGCAAGCCGATACGGATCGCTGATTCCACCATATTGCCGATGAATACTTTGCTTTGATGCTGTTCCGGTTGTTTATCCATCTTGCTTCCTGATTTTTAGTCTGAGTGCTGATAGGGGTGGGGGGGCTATGTTGTTTACAGTGTCTGTAATGTTCCTGCTCACGATAGTGTCATCAAAATTCGAAAGCAGCACATATCAAAATCAGGCTCAGGCAGATGATAAACATCAGTACTGTAAACGGTATAAGTTCAGACTAGATCTGATACTTTCATTTGAAAAGAATAGAGAATTTTAAAAGAAGAAAGCCGGAGTCTGCGCGGCATTTTGCGTGTTCAATTTGGAGCTTTAGCCAAGTCAAAATACTGGTTGAAAGCATTCCACCCTTTTTCAGTCACTGTAACTTCTCTGTATCCCGGTACTTTTTCAATCCATCCGCGCTGCTCAAAGCATTGGAAAAGTGCCGCCCCGGCATGGCCGCCAAGGTGAAATTTCCGCTCACTCCAGTCTAAACACGCACTGCATTTTTTACGCTTGGTCTTTGCATCGAGCATGACCCCTAATTGACTGAATTGCGCCTTACCTAAAGGAGTGAGCTCACTGCCGTCGCGGGTGATCCATGCATTCACGACAAGGTAATCGTAAATACCGACGGCGATTTCGCCTGCAAGATGGTCATAGCAGGTTCTTGCCCGTTGTAATTCGGCCGGCACCCGTGTTTTTGGCGACTGAACCGTGCCAAATGAAACCCCCATCATATTTTCAAGCAGTGAGGCAATACTGGCACTGTAGAGGCGAAAATAACGGTGGCGACCTTGCGATAAACAAGTCACGAGATTGGCTTTTAGTAACCGGGACAGATGCGCACTGGTGGTGGATGGGGCGATATCGGATACCGCGCTTAATTCAGTGGCCGTCCAGGCGCGGCCATCCATCAGGGCACAAAGAATTTTCATCCGTGACGCATCAGACAGAGCAGCCGCAAGGGCTGCCATGGATAATTCCTGTTGAAATTCTTCGTGTTCCTGCGGGACTTGCGGGTGAGGCTTCACAATCAGACCATCCAGTGTCGGGTTACTTTTTCTGCAACCTTATAGTCATCAGTGATGAGGATCAAACGGTTTGCGTGGTCGCTGTATTGAGTAATGATGTTGATGCCGTTGTCGGCCAGGACTCTGGCAATGGCGCCTAATTCGCCCGGCTGTTCCTGCCTGAGTTTCCGAATCAGCGGCCTGCAGATATTGATGACCTCAAAACCCTGCTCGGTAAGTACCGCTCTGGCTTTTTCGCCATCTTCCACCAAAAAGTGGGCGTGACTTTGCTGGTTGACGGAAAAGACGCCGCCACCTTCTAAGCCAATATGATTCGCACCGAGTGTTTCGCCTAATCGCGCAAGCTCTCCCGGCAGATTTTTTAGAACGACATGAATGTCATGCATCGCGATAGCTTCCTTGTTTAGCTTACTGGGATGATGAATATTCTCTGATCAGGCTGAGTACCTGAATCTGATATAAAGAGAAAATGGACCCCTTTCCTTCCTGCTGAGCGGATCTGTGCAGCATGTTGTCCTTCCATTGCAAGATGGCCTCCTCGTTTTCCCACCATGACAGCGAGAGAAATTTCTCTGGATGGGTCATGCTTTGAAAGCGCTCCACAGAAATAAACCCTTCTGCATGGCTCAGCAGCGGCTTTAACTGTTCAGCCAGTTCGAAGTAGCGATCTTGTTTTTCAGGGACGGCTGTCGCTTCAAAAAGAACCGCGATCATTGTCTTATCCTTATGAATGTCAGTGTGTCGGTCTCAATATAGCGAGTTGAAAAAAGGATACTTCGATGATGGGCGAAATGTGGTGTTCATAGATAGATGGGCTGGGGGATAGAGCCATTTCCGTAACTCTAATTATGCGTGCAAGTAATTAGGGTGAGGTTTACAATATGTTATCGAATAGCTGGATGTTCATTTAGAGTATTGATATATATGCAAAATCATGACGAGCGAGTAATAAAGCACTATAGATTTTCTTTAGAAGAAAGCACTAAGGTTGAAGGGGTTGAATTTAAGAAAACTATAAACCTTGACGAGGCTATGACAGCCCTTAAGAGTGATGCTGGAAAGTTTGTCGAGTATGGTCGTGATGAAAAAAGAGCATGCTTTACTCTAAAGGAAATAGTTGAGAAGAAAAATGGTTGGGAAGTTCTGATTAATGTTGTAAGGACGGGAGTGAAGGCTCCGGTGAAGAACAAAATCGATGGTACCAATCAGCAGCTTATAGCTCTTGATAGTGAAAATGGTCTGGAGAAATCCGCGCATGTGTATATTAAGAAAACCAAGTCTAACCTAAGACTTGGAAACTTGACTTTGCTTGAGCAGGTTGAAGGGTTGTCAGTTCGAGCTATTGAAAGGGTTTTGAATGCTCTATTGCGTAGCAATGCTGATTTATCGAGTCGAACTAAGCCAAGTCCAGCCGCTCCCGATTCAAAGAAGCAGTATAAATGCAAATACAAATTAAAGGTTGAGGCTGTTGTCTCTGATGATATGTTTAAGGAAATAGCAAGGGGCAATTTAATCAACACAACAGTTGTTACGCATGATACTGACAGTATTAGTGAATATGATGCTCAACGCGATCCTGAGGTTAAAAAGAGTATCATTCAAATGGAGTCTATTGACTCGACTGATTCCGGCGCCATAAAGAATTTTGCTGAAAAAATTAGAAAGTTTGCACGTAAAGTTGGCGGGGCATATTACAAGCTTGAGTATAGCGACGCGTCAGGGGCAACACATACGGCTACACTTAGCTCTGACACGGGTAATTTATTAGATGGCTCCATGTTTGTATACAAGAAGAAAATTATAGACTTACGAAGTGCCAATAAAGATGCGTATCCATCTATCAATCAAGAAATCATGAAAAAAATGAAAGAGTGCATATGACGAAAGTAGATATAGTTGGTATTGGTCGTCAGTTATTCTCCCCGCTATTTTACCTTACACGCTTTGAACACAAAGCTAAGGCTTGGTATGACATCTGGTATCCGCTACTTTTTACTGTATTGACAGTTATCTTTCTATTTTTTTTGGTAGATAATTCTAAAATACCAAGTCTGATTAAAGATATAAATGGGTTTTTGGGGAATCTTCCGGGTTTTTTTATTGCTGCGTTGGCTGCAATCGCTACTTTTGGGAATTCAAGAATAGATGAAGAGGTAGGAGGCGTAAGAGTTAGGCTGAAAGATAGTTCTGGAGAACTAAAGCCGTTTCCGGTTAGTCGGAGAAGGTTCTTATCTTCTATGTTCTCTTACCTTACCGGTATCAGCTTTTTTATTGTTATTGGGGCGCACATAGCATTGCGGATACAGTTGAGCAATCCGGTTCTTGAAAAGTCCCTGAATTGGACAGGCTTTTTTGTTTTCTTCTTTTTTGTGTGGCAGCTGGTTTTAACCTCTTTTTTGGGATTGTATTACCTAGGAGAGCGTCTTCACGAATCAGATTAACATCTTACATTCCCTACCCTTCTAAAATCCTAGATCGCTGGGTCGGTCACACCAGACTGGCCCAATCACTACTGCCCAGCCCTTACAGCACCTGACTCTCAGCCCATACTTTTTCCACTGATTTATTGTCGTTGTCGTCGTTCCTGTCCGGGTCCGGTCTTTTGCTGCGATTTTAGGCGGTTTGCCGTCGTCGTCGACGACAAAATCACATCTGAATTTCCGCTAAGTTCATCACTATTAACCCAGCAAAGTCTCACTAAAGATTCATTGCAGATTGCTCCCAGTATCAGCTCTGGCTAACGAATTACCGTTGCCAGTATGAATACCAACCTGATGTTTAACCGCTGGAATCTCTCCTGAGAGTAAGCTGTTAGATAAGGGGCAGGATATTGAACGACGTAAATCATAATCCACAGACAGATAAGCGTGGCTATTTAATACAGGGATGCAATTTCAGAAATGGTGCCCGATCGCATCTAACGGATAGATTTCGATAAAGCAGGCGAAAAGAAGAGTGACCGGAAGGAAAGACGGACCGGATATCGACCGGCCAAAACGAAAAAAGGCTTATGGATTTCTCCATAAGCCTTCTGGAATCTGGTGGCCCCTCCCAGACTTGAACTGGGGACCAAGCGATTATGAGTCGCCTGCTCTAACCACTGAGCTAAGGGGCCAAATGTGCCACCGATTATATGGGATGGGTGGGGTATTGTCTACCTGCTAAGGGACGACTTTTGTTTGTTTCTTAGGCAGTTAAATGCAGGGCAAGCCCTTGCGTGGCAAGGGGTGTGAGCGGGGTCGCATGTGCGTCGGGCAAAGAAAAAGCGGGCTGTTGAGCCCGCTTTTTGGTGTGGTGTTAGGTGAGTGGCTTACTCGTCCAGGAAGCTGCGCAGCACGTCGGAACGGCTTGGGTGGCGCAGTTTACGCAGGGCTTTGGCTTCGATCTGACGGATACGCTCACGGGTTACGTCAAACTGTTTGCCCACTTCTTCCAGTGTATGGTCGGTATTCATGTCGATACCAAAACGCATCCGCAGAACCTTGGCTTCACGCGGCGTCAGGCCAGCCAGGACTTCGTTGGTGGCCGCACGCAGGTTGGTTGCCGTGGCAGAATCCATTGGCAGCTGCAGCGTGGTATCTTCAATGAAATCACCCAGATGTGAATCTTCATCATCACCGATTGGGGTTTCCATTGAGATTGGCTCTTTGGCAATCTTCAGCACTTTACGGATCTTGTCTTCCGGCATTTGCATGCGTTCAGCCAGTTCTTCCGGCAGTGGTTCACGGCCCATCTCCTGAAGCATCTGACGAGAGATACGGTTCAGTTTGTTGATGGTTTCAATCATGTGCACAGGGATACGAATCGTCCGTGCCTGGTCGGCGATTGAACGGGTGATTGCCTGACGGATCCACCAGGTGGCGTACGTCGAGAACTTGTAACCACGACGGTATTCAAACTTATCGACCGCTTTCATCAGACCGATGTTCCCTTCCTGGATCAGATCCAGGAATTGCAGGCCACGGTTGGTGTATTTCTTAGCAATCGAAATCACCAGACGCAGGTTGGCCTCAACCATTTCTTTCTTGGCGCGGCGTGCTTTGGCTTCACCAATCGACATACGGCGGCTGATGTCTTTGATACGCTCAATTGACAGGCCGGTTTCATCTTCCAGGATGCGCAGCTTCAGCGAGGCACGACGCAGATCTTCTTCGTAGTTTTTCAGGCGCTCGGCATACGGTTTGCCTGAGTTCAGTGCTTCATCGATCCACGCAGAAGAAGATTCATTACCGCTGAACAGCTGGACGAAGGTCTTCTTCGGCATTTTGCTGTTGTCGACACACATGCGCATGATCAGGCGCTCATTGGTACGCACCTTATCCATGGAATCACGCAGTGAGCTGACCAGACGGTCAAACTGTTTCGGGATCAGACGGAACTGTTTGAACACTTCAGACAGCTCAGCAATCGCGACTTCAGTCTCCGGGTGATGGCGGCCATTGGTGCTGATGGCTTTGGCCATATTTTCGTAAGAGACACGCAGTTCTTTGAACTTCTCACGTGCCACTTCCGGATCGATGCTGCCGTCGTCTTCTTCGGTGTCTGAATCGTCGTCATCGTCTTCAAGATCTTTGTCTTCATCTTCAAGATCGGTTTCACTTAACTCAGAACCGATGTGTGTCGCCGTTGGCGCAGACGTCTCTTCTTCGTTCGGATCCACAAAGCCTGAAATGATATCAGTCAGACGCAGTTCTTCTGCTTCTACTTTGTCAAACTGCTCAAGCAGATGAGAGATAGCTGACGGGTACTCAGCAACAGAACACTGAACCTGATTGATACCATCTTCGATGCGTTTCGCGATGTCGATTTCGCCTTCGCGGGTCAACAGCTCAACTGTACCCATTTCGCGCATGTACATACGAACCGGGTCCGTGGTACGGCCGATTTCGCTTTCTACGCTCGATAATGCCTGCGCCGCCGCTTCAATGGCGTCTTCATCGGCATTATCTTCAGTCATCATGAGTTCATCGGCATCAGGGGCGGTTTCCACCACCTTAATACCCATGTCGTTGATCATCTGAATAATGTCTTCAACCTGATCAGAGTCAACAATGTCTTCTGGCAGGTGGTCATTAACTTCGGCATAGGTCAGATAACCTTGCTCTTTGCCTTTGGCAACAAGCAACTTTAGCTGTGACTGCGGATTTTGCTCCATAGACGATATCCAACTTAGGGTCTGAGTGAGAAAAAAGGATGCAGAAATGCAAACCAGTAATTATAACAAATGTCAGAATTGTTGACTACTTTTTAGACGGGGCGATTTAACAGCAATAGCTGAAGCTCCCGCTTCTCTTCGACTGATAAGCCGACGGTGTTCGATTTAGCCTGCAACTTCTCAATTTGTTGTGTGACGCATTGATCGATAACTTTATCCATCGCGTCAAAAAATACAGTATGTAAACTGTCTTCATCGCTGCCGAGCGGTATGTCCCAGCTGGCCAAACGGGCCATCATTGAGGCTTGCTCGGTCTCACGCCAATCTTCAAGCAACTGTCCAGTTGTGATATTGGGATGAAGTCGACATTTATCAACTATTGTCAGTAATAATTTTAAGCCAGCCAGCTCTGTGCCGGCGAAATCCTGGGTGTTTAAGCCCAATTCATTGGCAAAGCCCGGGTTTTGCAGCAGCAGCGCAATTGCGATGCGCATCGGCGTACGTTTAATCGCGGGCTGAGCCGTTCTGACCGGCTTGTTGTCTCCGTGTTCGCTGATCAGCTGTTTGAGCTGTTCTTCATCAGGAAGACCGAGTTTTTGTCCTAAAACTTTCCGTAAGTATAGTCTCAGGGTGCCGCCCGGCACTTTATCAATCAGCGGCACCGCCAGGGTGCTGAGCTTGGCTTTGCCTTCCCGGCTGCTGGTGTCCACTTGCTGCAGCAGGGTGGTGAACAGGAAATCAGACAGGGTCATCGCCTGGGTGATCGCCTGCTCGAACGCTTCTTTACCGTACTGGCGCACATAACTGTCCGGGTCTTCGCCATCGGGCAGGAACATGAATTTCAGTTGGCGGCCGTCACTGAGATACGGCAGCGCCTGTTCCATCGCCCGCCAGGCGGCATCACGACCGGCGCGGTCGCCGTCATAACAGCACACCACGGTACCGGTTTGCCGGAACAGGGTCTGAATGTGCTCCCCTGTGGTCGAGGTGCCCAGCGAGGCGACGGCATAGTCGACGCCGTATTGCGCCAGGGCGACCACGTCCATATAACCTTCGACGACCAGAACACGTTCTGGTTCCCGGTAAGTTTGCATCACCTGATACAAACCGTAGAGCTCGCGGCCTTTGTGAAAAATCGGTGTTTCCGGTGAGTTGAGATACTTAGGCGTGCCTTCACCCAGTACCCGGCCACCAAATCCGATCACCCGGCCGCGGCGGTCGTGGATCGGAAACATAATCCGGCCACGGAAACGGTCATAGCGTCGGCCTTGTTCGTTTTCGATCAGCATGCCGGCGCTGACTAAATCTTGCTGCGCGTGTTCATTGCGGCCAAAACGGCTGCGCACCAGATCCCATTGATCAGGCACATAGCCGATGCCGAACTGTTTGACGATCTCGCCCGACAGCCCGCGGCCTTTCAGGTAATTAATGGCGACCTGCGCATCGTTCTGACGCAACAGCGACTGATAATATTGGGCGACCTGACCCATGAGGTCATAAAGGCTTTGTTTTTCCTGTCGCTTGGCGGCGCTCTGGCCGCTGCTGTCTTGTTCGCGCGGAATTTCAAGGCCCAGCTGTGATGCCAGTTCTTCAACAGCATCGACAAAGTCCAGCCGGTCGAACTCCATCACAAAATCAAGCACGTTGCCTTTCGCACCGCACCCAAAGCAATAGTAGAACTGTTTGTCGGGACTGACAGAAAAAGACGGGGTTTTCTCATTGTGGAAAGGGCAGCAGGCACCGTAGTTCTTGCCTTGCTTTTTGAGTTTCACCCGCGCATCAATTACATCGACTATGTCATGCCGTGAGATGAGGTCATCGATGAATGAACGAGGGATCTTTCCTGCCATACAATGAGTGTTACCTGAAATTAACTGGGAAGAGATACAAACAAGCCGCGCATTCCCGAGAGGATAGCACGGCTTGCTGTAGAGTTGGGGCAGTTTTAGCCGAGTTTGGCTTTGACCAGTTGGCTAACTTTCCCCATATCGGCGCGGCCCTGCAGCTGTGGTTTGAGCACAGCCATCAGTTTACCCATGTCCTGCATTGAACTGGCACCCGTGCTGGCGATTGCATCTTCCAGCAGAGCGGCAACTTCGTCGTCGCTCAGCGGCTGAGGCATAAATTCTTCCAGTACGGTAATTTCAGCAAGCTCGACATCGGCCAGATCCTGACGGCCTGCAGCTTCATACTGAGCCACAGAGTCACGACGCTGTTTTACCATTTTCGTCAGTACTGCCACGATGTCGTCGTCGGTCAGAGTGATCTTCTCGTCGACTTCACGTTGTTTGATGGCAGCAAGAACAAGACGGATAGCACCCAGGCGAGCTTTATCCTTCGCCTTCATGGCTGCTTTTTGTTCGTTCTTAATACTTTCGATCAGGGCCATTACGCTGTCCTTGTTCTCTGTAAATTAGTACAGACGAACGCGACGTGCGTTTTCGCGAGCCAATTTTTTCAGGTGACGCTTAACTGCCGCTGCTTTAGCGCGCTTACGTACAGTTGTTGGCTTTTCGAAGTGCTCACGACGGCGAACTTCAGAAAGGATACCTGCTTTTTCGCAAGAGCGCTTAAAACGACGTAGAGCTACGTCGAACGGTTCGTTTTCACGTACTTTGACTACTGGCATGTAATACTCACCTCAGAGTGATTCGATTAACGCTGATGATCAAAATTATCAGCTGATTAAAAATGGTGCGAAATTCTAATCTGATCCGGGGTCATTTGTAAAGCATTCTGCAAGTCAGAACTGGTGAAATTCTGTCAACAGCGGTAACATGCCCCTCCGACGTTCCGCACCGGCTTCGGCTTTCAGTGTGTAAGTATATAAGATAGAGGTTGATATGCGTATCCTGGGCATCGAAACGTCCTGTGATGAAACAGGCGTGGCGATTTACGATGATGAGAAAGGCCTGCTGGCTCATGAGTTGTACAGCCAAGTGAAGCTGCATGCCGATTATGGTGGTGTCGTACCTGAGCTGGCCTCACGGGATCATGTCAAAAAAACCATCCCGCTGATTAAGCAGGCGCTGGCCGATGCCGGTTTAACCCCGGCGGATCTGGATGGCGTGGCTTATACCGCCGGACCGGGCCTGGTCGGCGCTTTGTTAGTGGGCGCGACCATAGGCCGCAGTCTGGCCTATGCCTGGAACCTGCCTGCGGTGGCGGTGCATCATATGGAAGGCCATTTGCTGGCGCCGATGCTGGAAGACAACCCACCTGAATTTCCGTTTGTGGCGCTGCTGGTCTCCGGCGGTCATACCATGATGGTGGAAGTGAAGGGTATTGGAGAATACCGGATTCTGGGCGAGTCGATTGACGATGCTGCCGGCGAAGCCTTTGATAAAACCGCCAAACTGATGGGGCTGGATTATCCCGGCGGGCCGCTGTTATCAAAACTGGCCGATCAAGGCACGGCTGGGCGCTTTACCTTCCCGCGTCCGATGACGGACCGTCCGGGGATGGATTTCAGCTTCTCCGGCCTGAAAACCTTTGCCGCCAATACGATTCGTGGCAACGAGGATGATGAGCAGACCCGGGCTGACATTGCTTATGCGTTTCAGGAAGCCGTGGTCGACACGCTGGCGATTAAATGTAAGCGTGCCCTGAAAGAAACCGGATTCAAGCGTCTGGTGATTGCGGGCGGGGTGAGTGCCAACAAGCACCTGCGTGCTGAGCTGGCTGCCCTGATGGAAAAACTGGGCGGTGAAGTCTTTTATCCGCGAACTGAGTTCTGTACCGATAACGGCGCCATGATTGCTTATGCGGGCATGCAGCGCCTGAAAAATCAGGAAATCATGGATCTGAGTGTCAAAGCCCATCCGCGCTGGCCGATTGATACCCTCAAGCCCCTGCGCTGAGGCGGCGTACGCCGGTCAGGCCAAGAGCACCAGATAACACTGAACCGCCAGGACGAATCAGGGTTTCGACTGGCGGTTAAATTTATGCCAGATTTTATATTCTTTGCCATCCAGCAAGCGGCGGACATTCTCGTGATGGCGCAGGATGATCAGGCACGACAGCATCGCCACCGGCATGGTGTACTGAGGTTTCACCCACCAGGTAAACATGGGCGCAATCAGTGCGGTGATCATGGATGCCAGGGAAGAATAGCCGCACAGTACCGCGACCACCAGCCAGGTTGCAATCAGCATTCCGCTTAAATCCCAGCCAATCGGTGCCAGCGCACCCAGGGCCGTTGCCACGCCTTTCCCGCCACGAAAGTGGAAAAACAGCGGGTAAATATGGCCCAGACAGGCGGCAATACCAATGATCCCCAGTAAAAAGGGATTAATGCCCAGAAAATAGCTGACCCAGACCGGCAGCATGCCTTTGAGGATATCGCACACCAGCACCAGTGCCGCGGCACCCCGGCCGCCGATACGCAGGACATTGGTTGCCCCGGGATTGCCTGAACCGCTGTCTCTGGGATCGGGCAGGCGGAACAGGCGGCAAATCAATACCGCACTGGAAACTGAGCCCAGCAGGTAAGCAGCGATAATGATCAGCAGCACCAATGGTGTCATAGCATCTCCAGTTTACCCCTGACGTAGATGTCATAGGGAGTGGGTGTTGATGAGCCCGTACGCCTTAGCCTTTTAGGGTGTGATGTAAGTGGTAAAAATGTGCTTTTTCGGCACCCACGTCTGATGACATTATGCATAACAGCTGTGGTATAGTGCATCCACTTTCAGGCGTCTGGCGTGTTTGAAACGCTGGGAACCTGTTTTCTGTCATCAAAATGATGAACTCGTCCCGATAATACGCACTTTTGCTCACATTGGGTATCCGACCTCTACACAAAATTAGCGATGGAACATGGATTCAGTATTTATCGAACATCTTGACGTTATCGCCTCTATCGGGGTGTATGACTGGGAGCAGGAAATTAAGCAGAAACTGGTGCTGGACCTGGAAATGGCCCATGACAATCAGCCCGCAGCGCTGGCCGATGATGTGTCACTGGCACTCGATTACGCCGCTGTCAGTCAGACGGTGACCGAGTTTGTCGAACAGGGCCGCTTTCTGCTGGTTGAGCGGGTGGCAGAGGAAGTTGCCAGCCTGATCATGACGCGCTTCAATGTCCCCTGGATCAAAGTGACAGTGACCAAACCCGGCGCAGTGCCGAATGCGCGCGGTGTCGGTGTGGTGATTCAGCGGGGACGCCGTGACTGAGGTTTACATCAGCATCGGCAGTAATATTGACCGTGAGCACTATGTACGTGCGGCGGTGGCTGAGCTGAAACAGTTAGGTGACCGGTACCGTGTCTCCCGTATTTTTGAAGCGGAGCCGGTTGGCTTTGACGGCCCCGGCTTTTTCAACTGTGTGGTGGCACTGGAGACTGATTTGTCGCTGGATGCCCTGCAGCAGCGGCTGAAAGCCCTGGAAGTGCAGTACGGCCGGCAGCCGGATGCCGTGAAAAACCAGAACAGAACACTGGATCTGGATTTGTTGCTGTTCGGTGATCAGGTTCGCTCTGAAGCCCCGGCGCTGCCCCGTACCGATATCTACAAGTTTGCTTTCGTCTTGTTGCCGCTCTATGAGCTGGACCCGCAGCTGGTGATCCCGGGCGATGGACGCACAGTGGCGCAAATCTGGCAGGCATTTGACAAACCGCAGGTGCTGAGGCCGGTTGCGCTGAATGTTGACACAGTTTGACAGCAATCCACTGAACTGTCTGGGAAATCAGGGGTCAACCTCCTGGCGATACACTTTCCCGTATTTGTTTTCGAAGAGTTAAAGGTAAACCATGAGTCATTTTGAAGCGTTCATGTTGGCATTGATCCAGGGGCTGACTGAATTTTTGCCGATCTCCAGCTCGGCGCATCTGATCCTGCCGTCGCAGGTTTTTGGCTGGCAAGATCAGGGCTTGGCTTTTGATGTGGCCGTGCATGTGGGGACGCTGGCGGCGGTTGTGATGTATTTTCGTAGCGAAGTGGTGTCTTTGCTGTCGGCCTGGCTGGCGTCTATCTTCAAAGGTCACCGCTGCCGTGAAGCTTCTCTGGCCTGGATGATCGTACTGGCGACGATTCCGGCCTGTGTCTTCGGCTTCTTTATGGCCGATATTGTCGAGTTGTACTTGCGCTCTGCCTGGGTGATTGCCATCACCACGATCGTGTTTGGTTTGCTGTTGTGGTGGGTGGATCGCCGTGCGAGCCAGACCCGCGATGAGTATGATGCCAATGCCAAGCGCTCACTGTTTATCGGTCTGGCGCAGGCGGCGGCCATGATCCCCGGGACGTCACGTTCCGGAGCAACCATGACGGCTGCGCTGTATCTCGGCTTTACCCGCGAAGCGGCAGCGCGTTTTTCGTTTCTGATGTCGATCCCGATTATCCTGCTGGCCGGAACCTATCTGGGCACCAAGCTGGTGGAGAGCAGTGCCCCGATCGATTTTGGCGGCTTAGGCATTGGTCTGGCGGTGTCGTTCATCAGTGCTTATGCCTGTATCCATGTCTTTCTGAAGCTGGTGACGCGGGTTGGCATGTTGCCGTTTGTGATTTACCGGCTGGTCCTGGGCTTCGGCCTGATCGCACTGCTGTTGAGCCAGCAGTAATTCAGCCAGAGCGAAATGAAAGGAAGCCGGACTTTGCTCCGGCTTTTTTGTGCGCTGAGATGATGCACAGAGATTCAGCGCTTTTTTAACGCCCCAGTACCTGTGCCGCCGCCTCGGTTCGCCGGATAGCCAGTTGTTCCTTGATGGCTGCGCCCTGATAACCCGCCTCGATGATGGGTTTGACCTCGACGCGCTGGACAGCGCGAAAGACATCCTGAAGAATATCGGCCTGCGGATAGGGATCGTCTTCAAATCCGGTCCGGCCGCGAATGTCAGCCCGGCAACAAATAGCCAGCTGTTCAACACGCTCCGGTTTTCGCCAGGCGTCTATCTGATCAAAGAGTCTGATAAAGGTGGCGGGGCGCATCTCTTGTGCACGGTGCACTTTGGTGTGCTGCGCACAGACCATCAGCGCGGTATCACGGTAATGGTTCGGCACTCTCAGGCGCTGGCATAAGGTACGGATCACATCCATCCCCAGCTGGCAGTGCAGCTTATGGCTGGGCAGATCTGCTTTGGGTGACAAGGCTTTCCCCAGATCATGCACCTGGGCACAGAAACGGATCACCGGATCGTCACTTAGCAAGGCCGCCTGATAGGACACCATCAGGGTGTGGATACCGGTATCGATTTCCGGGTGCCACTTCTCGGGCTGCGGAACGCCAAACAGCGCGTCGATCTCCGGCATCACAACGCCCAGCGCGCCGCACTGGCGCAGCACGGTCAGGAAGATATCCGGGCGCTCGGTATGCAGGGCGCGCTCCCATTCCTGCCACACCCGTTCGGGCGTCAGGGCTTCCAGTTCACCGTCTGCGACCATTTCCTGCATCAGCGCCAGCGTTTCCGGTGCAACGGTGAAGCCTTGGGGCGCAAAACGGGCCGCGAAGCGGGCAACCCGTAAGACTCGCAGCGGATCTTCCACAAATGCCTGTGAGACATGGCGCAGCTGGCGTTTCTCAATATCCTGCTGACCCTGATACGGATCGAACAGTGTACCGTCCTGCGCCTCGGCGATGGCGTTGATGGTCAGATCCCGCCGCATCAAATCCTGTTCCAGCGTGACATCCGGGGCGGCATAGCATTCAAAGCCGGTATAGCCTTTGCCCGATTTTCGTTCGGTGCGGGCCAGAGCGTATTCTTCTTTGGTTTTGGGGTGCAAAAAGACAGGAAAATCGCTACCGACCTGGCTGAACCCCTGATCCAGCATGTGCTGAGGTGTGGTACCGACGACCACCCAGTCTTTGTCTTTCACGGGCAATCCCAGCAGCTTGTCCCTCACTGCGCCGCCAACCAGATAAATATCCACCTTTACTCCTCGTCTTTTGTCAGTCTTGCCCCCGAAGGGTATACAATCGGTGTCACGAACGCTAATGTATCTCAGTTATTTTACTTCATCCCGGACGAAGACATGTACAAGGCATTTTTTGGCCTGACCGAAGCCCCGTTTTCGATTGTGCCCAGTGCACGATTTCTGTATCTCAGTGACCGCCACCGTGAAGCGTTGAATCACATGCTTGCCGGACTGACGGATGGCGGTGGTTTTGGCTTGCTGACCGGCGAAGTCGGTACCGGCAAAACCACAGTGCTCCGCGCCTTGTTAGCGAAACTGGGTGAGGAGACTCAGGTTGCTGTGGTCCTGAATCCTGCTTTATCGGCACATGAGCTGCTGGAAAGTATCTGCGATGAATTAGGGCTGCCGGCTTCACCGCAAGACAGTTATAAGATCTTAACCGACAGATTATATGCCCACCTGAAAACCAATGATCAGGCTGGCCGTCATACCCTGCTGCTGGTCGACGAAGCGCAGCATCTGCTGCCGGATGTGCTGGAACAGCTGCGTCTGCTGACCAACCTGGAAAATGATCAGCGCAAATTGCTGAAAGTGGTGCTGGCCGGTCAGCCCGAACTGCAGCAACTGTTGCAGCAGCCGGGATTGCGCCAGCTGGCTCAGCGTATTACCTCACGCTATCACCTGTTGCCCTTAACGGAAGTGGAAGTGGCGGCATATGTCCGTTTTCGTCTTGATCAGGTCGGTTGCGCGCATCAGCTCTTTTCGCCTCAGGCACTGAAAACACTGGCACGGGTCTGTGGTGGCATTCCGCGCCAGATCAATCTGGTGTGTGATAAAGCCTTGCAACTGGCCTGCCGGGACAGCCGGTATCAGATCAATCCGGAGCACATCAGACAGGCCAGTGAACTGGCGCTGGGATGGGCAGTCGCGCAAACCACCCCCGCGGCACACCCGACACGCAACCGGCTCGGATGGGCGATTGCCGCTGTGCTGGCGCCGGCGTTCATTGCGGCGGGCTACTGGGGCGGCGGCTGGGTTGCTGAAAATAAACTGGGCGCTGTGGTGCAGGAAACTGCGGTGGTGTCAGCCCCTGCGGCTTCCGGGTCTTCGCCGGAAACCGATGACGCTCAGGCACAGGCGGCACTGGAAAAGCGCTGGCAAGCTGTGCTGGCCCTGCAGCCGACGGAAAGGCAAGCCATGCAGACTCTGTACCAGCTGTGGGGCTATGAAGTCTCGCCCAGTCAGGCCAATTGTCTCAGCAGCTCGCGTATCGGCCTGAGCTGCCAGCAAAGCAAGGGCGATCTTGCTCAGCTCAGCCTGATCAATCGTCCCGCCATTCTGCCCCTGAGCAATGACGATGGCGAGCGCTTTTATGCGGTGCTGTACGCGCTCTGGCCGGGAGAGGCCGAGCTGATGCTGGGCGGAGAGCGGCTCAGAGTGAGTCGCGAGTGGCTGCAGGCGCACTGGCAGCAAGATTATACCCTGATGTGGCGTCCGCCCATGGGGGAGAGCGCCAGCATACGTTATGGCCAGCAGGGCAGCCGGGTGGCCTGGCTGGATCAGCAGCTGAATCGTTTGCTGGGTGAACCGGGCATGGCCAGCAGAGACTTTGATCAAACAGTGCTGGAGAAACTGCGTCGTTTTCAGCAGGCGCAGGGTTTATATGCCGACGGGATTGCCGGCCCTATGACGCTGATGGTGCTGGACACGGCCTTGTCGCTGCCCGGGCCGACGCTGCATCAGGAATACCGCACCGAAGGGGAGGCTGTGAACGGTCGCCATCCGATGTTATTTTTGCCACTCCCTAAAATGGCTACAGAGGCGTTGCCGGCACCCGGTGTGCTGCGATACGGCCATGCTGAACGCAGCGCTTTTGATGCGCAGCCGTCTTTGTCTTCTTCAGCCGGAGACCCCTTTGCTGGCACTGCAGACAGTGATTTGTCTGACACTGACAGCGCAGCCAGTGACAGCCGGCCCAGTTTCCTGGATTTAGATAAACTGGATTTATCGGGCTTGTCGCCTGAGCTGGCCAATCGTCTGCATCAGGCGATTGCTGCCACGGATCAGGCCAATACGCCGGCCTTGATTGATCCCAGAACGGTCACCGCAGCGGCGGCAAAAGAAAAGCCGCCTGTCGCGGAAGATGTCATGACAGTGGCCGATCTGCCTCAGGGCGTGCAGGCGCGATTACCGGCGATCAACCTGCAGACCCATATTTACTCTTCCAGTGCGGACAGCCGCTGGGTCAAGGTGAATAACCGCGAAGCGTACGAAGGAGATGAAGTTGCCCCGGGTGTGACGCTGGAGAAGATTGAGCCGCGTAAGGTGATTCTGGGCTTTGAGCATATCCGTTTTGAGATGGCGGCTTTGTCTCAGTGGCCGGCAGGATAAGTGGCAAGTGAGTGAGTTCAGGACAGACGAACATAAAAAAGGCAGCTGAGCTGCCTTTTTTATGTTCGGTGTTCGGGGACGACTGGCGTATCAAACGCGAATCAGGCCCAGCCGTTATTGCGTTTCTTACGACGTGGGATCAGGTGCGGTAATACCAGACCAAACAGCAGTCCGCCGCCGGCAACCATACCGCCGTAGGTAAACCATCTCATCAGCAGATCGTCTGCCTGGGTGTCCAGTTTAGCGCGCAGTTCGCGGATTTCAGACTGGGAAGTCGACAGCTGGTCATTGAGCTTGGTGTTGCGATCTTCCAGATCGGTGATTTGCTCAGTACGGCTCTCCAGTGATGACTGAAGGGTTGCATTGCGTTCATCGCTGGATTGTTTGGCATTGGCCAGTGCTTTTTTCACTTCGGCCAGCTCTTTTTCTAATTTTGGCAGGCGTTCTTTCAGGCCAACCTGGTTAGAAATGAAATCGCTTTTGATCCAGCCGGTACGGCCACGGTCATCGGTCACTTTACTGAAGCCCGATTCTTTGTTGACTTCCAGCAGGGTGACTTTCGTGCCAGCGTCGACGCTGCCCATAATTTTGAATTGCGTACTTGGCCCGCGATGCATGTAGGTAAACAGGTCATCGGAGATGTAACGCACCTGCTGAGCGTGTACCTGAGCTGTCATCAGAACTGTGATAGCGGCAAAAACTAAGCGGATAAGTTGCTTCACTCTGGGATCCTTGAAGGAGCTTGATTAATCGATGGAGCACAGATACTAAGAATTTTGCGGCGATGGCGCAAGAGGAGAGGGAGGCATAGCCTCCCTCTTTTGACCTTGTGCTACTTTTTTGGAAAGTTTACGGAAGACTGACAGAAATCAGCCAAAAGCTGCTTGCATTACATAGAAGAAAATGACTGATAGCAGGGCGCCTGCCGGCAGGGTCACGATCCACGACGCAACGATGTTCCGTACAACTCCCATGTTCAGGGCGGCAATACCACGGGCAAAGCCCACACCCAGAACCGCACCCACCAGGGTTTGCGTGGTCGAGATAGGCAAACCCGTGCCTGACGCCAGTACCACAGTCGACGCGGTAGCCAACTGTGCCGCAAAACCACGGCTCGGTGTCAGCTCGGTAATCCCTGTCCCGACAGTCGCCATCACCTTGTGACCCATGGTTGCCAGACCGACAACGATACCGAAGCCGCCCAGCGGCAAGATCCACCAGGCAATCGCGGCTTTCTCAGACAGCTGGCCCATGTGCTCAACCGTGGAGACCACAGCAGACAGAGGACCAATGGCGTTCGCCACATCGTTAGAGCCGTGTGCAAATGCCATGGCACAAGCGGTGACAACCATCAGCAGGCTGAATACGCGCTCAACGCCCGCATAGCCGTTATGGCCAACAGACTGCTCGGCATCGGCATAGTTGCGACGGATGTAGAGATAGCCAAATCCCATCACGATCAGTGACACTGCGATGGAAGCCAGCCAGGCTTCACCGGTCGACAGGTGCAGACCCACATGTTTCAGGCCTTTTTTGATCGTGACCAGCGCAATGACCAGAGTGGTCAGGAACATATAGACAGGCACAAAACGCTTGGCGTTGATGAGCGGGGTATCGGTATCAAAGATCAGCCTTTGGGCACTGATAAAGATCACATAAGCAAAGATCCCGGAGATCAGCGGCGTGATAATCCAGCTGCCGACGATGCCCTGTACCGAGCCCCAGTCCACGGCTTCTGTACCGACGGAGACGCAGGCAAAACCGATGATGGCACCGATGATAGAGTGCGTCGTCGAGACCGGCCAGCCCATATAGGACGCCAGCAACAACCACGAACCTGCCGCCAGCAATGACGCCATCATGCCGTAAACCAGAACTTCGGGCTGATTGATGTAGTGAGAGGTGTCAATGACCCCTTTTCGGATGGTATCTGTGACTTCGCCGCCTGCCAGATAGGCACCGGCAAATTCAAAGATCATGGCGATAATAATCGCCTGTTTGACAGTCAGCGCCTTGGAACCCACAGAGGTACCCATTGCGTTAGCCACATCATTGGCACCAATACCAATAGCCATTAGAAAGCCAAAGAGGGCCGCCACCATGATGATCATGGTGCCATAATTAGCCAGGATTTCCATTGTAAAACCTTGTTGTATTTACCTTGCTCGTTATGAGCGGGATAGCATGATTTCGAGTCGCGAACCGACACGCTGAGCCTGGTCGGCGATACCGCCAATCCATTCGAGGATCTTATACATAAACATCACATCGACGGGATTGTACTGGTCTTCGACCTTACGGAGTTGCTGGCGCAGGATCACCTGCATGCTGTCGGTATCATCTTCGATAACGTCAAGCTGATTGATCATTTCTGCCACCAGGGTGACTTCACGGCCTTTGAAACCGGTTTCCAGCAGTTCATCCAGTTCATGGATAACGCGGCTGGCCTGATTGGCAGCATCAAGGCAGCGTTGAACATAGGCAAGAAAGTCTTGGTAAAGGTTCTCAGGGATGTCTAGCTGACGTCCGTAGACACGACCTGCAATATCTTTGGCCAGATTTGCGAGTTTGTCCTGCTGAGTGAGGAGATCCAGCATGTCAGTCCGGTCGACTGGCATGAAAAGACCACGAGGAAGCTTGAGACGGATTTCACGCTTGAGCACATCCGCATCTTTTTCAAGCTGCGAAATCTGTTCACGATACTGTCCGGCTTTTTCCCAATCTTTGGCGTGACACGCCTCGAAAAACGGAACAAGCAATTCACAACATTCATTCACACGAGTGACATGGCGTTGCAATGGTTTGATTGGGGATTTAGCAAAGAGCCCCATAATTGTATTTACTGGCATAGCCGATCAACCTAAAGATACCTGTAATAAAGGCGAAATCTTGAGCGATGGATCAGAGCCTGTTGCCTTTGGAGTATCGACCCGACACTGGCGAGTTCTATGCTTTCAAAAGGCAGATATGGTATGGCTGAAGAGAGCTAGAGAAAGAGGGTAACGTTACGAGCCGGAATTGTCCCCACAACCCCTTCAGGTTGAGGAGAACAAGCGCTTCTCTGCGTTACTCATCATTTATTTAGCGCACTAAACTCCATGATTCGTGCCTTGATTAGCGCTTTTTCAGCACTGATTAGAGCAAATAGTCCAAAGGTCAACAGGCCCTATGGCGCGCATGTTAACGTATAACTTAGTACAGGGAAACACATTTTGTACGCCTATTTCTGGAGATTTCTTGCTTGCTACAGGCCGGATTAGCCAATATCCTTGGCTGGCTACCGTTTATAGGGACAATTATGGAAACCGAGATAGAACTGAAGTTTTTCGTCTCAGCGGATTTTTCGGGTCAGTTATTGCGGAAGATTGCTCAAGCCAAAATCTTGCAGCAAAGCAGTAAACGACTGGGTAACATTTACTTTGATACCCCTGAGCAAATTCTTCGTCAGCACGACATCGGCTTGCGGGTTCGCCGGATTGATGATGTTTATATTCAGACCCTGAAGACAGCCGGTCGTGTTGTTGCAGGGCTGCATCAGCGCCCCGAATACAATGCTGAACTCAACGGCCCGCAACCGGATTTAACCTTACATCCGAGCGACGCCTGGCCTGAGCACTTTGATGTTGCGGCAATTTCCAGCCAGATCTCACCTTTATTCTCTACCGATTTTGAACGCCAGCAGTGGTTGATTGCCATGCCGGATGGCAGCCAGATTGAATTGGCCTTCGATCAGGGGGAGGTCCGTGCCAATGACCGCAGCGAGCCGATTTGCGAAGTGGAGCTGGAGCTGAAATCCGGTCAGACTGAGGCCTTGTTTACTCTGGCTCGCGATCTGTGCGAAGAAGGCGGCATGCGGTTGGGGAACCTGAGCAAAGCGGCACGAGGCTATCGTCTTGCCGCCGGGCATCAGGGCGATGATGTGCTGCCTCTGTCTTATGTCCCCCTGGCTGCGGATGTGTCATCAGAAAATGCGTTAGTGATTGCTATGGAGCATGCGCTGGCGCACTGGCATTACCATGAGCAGATCTATGTCGAGCGTCAGGCACTGCCGGCACTGACAGAGATCAGCCATTCGATTTCCCTGATCCGTCAGACGCTGGTGGTGTATGGCAGCATGATCCCTCGCCGGGCCAGCGCACAGCTGCGTCAGGAACTGACCTGGCTTGAAGGGGAGTTGGACTGGTTGCAGGAAGCGGATGCGATCCAGCGTTGGCTGGCCGAAAAAGGTCATGCACTGAAAAAGCTCAATGCCCGTAAATCTCTGGTTAAACAGCTGAAAGAGCGTCAGGAAGAGCTGCCCGAGCCGGATGACATTCTGCGACTGCTGAAATCCGCCCGTTACTGTAATTTGCTGCTGAACCTCAGCAGCTGGTTGCTCAGCCGTGGCTGGCAGCCTTTCTTGGATGAAAAAGCCCGAGAGCGGCTGGCGGCATCGGCAAAATCGTTTGCCGATTCGGCCTTGTCGAAAGCCTGGGAAGAGCTGGCCGAGGCCTTCAGCGAGAAGCGTGCACTCAGCCGGGCTGATTATCTCGATCAGCAGGCAAGGCTGCTGCGGAACCTGGTTGGCGGCCTGTGCTTTGCTTCTTTATATGAAGACGAGCGCCGCGAAGTGTTTCGCAGTCCTTGGCTGGATATTTTGCAGGGCATGGAAGATCTGCGCCAGCTTGAGCCGATTCGCGCCCTTCAGCCTGATTATGAAGATGAAGAGGACCGCAGGCAGATCGACAAATGGCTGCACCGCAAGGAAGACTCCCTGCTGCATGCGATGGATCAGAGCCGTCAGATAGGATTGGCACAGACGCCTTACTGGCCCTGATTTTGATCTCATCGTCATCACAGCCGATCCTTAACGCCTTCTGATCCAGAAGGCGTTTTTGGTTGTTTCCTCTAAGCCCACCGGTTTGAATGGCGGTTGTGCTATTTTTCTTTTCCTCTCTTGCCGTGCTGTGAGGATTCAGCCAGGCGCTGTTCCAGATCATCAATGCGCTTAAGCAACTGCTCCTGATTATCAAGAATCTTTTCCCAGTGCATGTGATCATGGTGCTGGGGGGAGGGTTTGTGCTTATTGGGATCTGAAACAAATGAGCTGATCAAACCGGCCACCATACCGAACAGACCCACGCCACAGGTAATGATGACGGTTGCCAGTATTTTTCCCAGTGTGGTCACCGGATAATGATCCCCGTATCCCACGGTGGAGATGGTCACAAATACCCACCAGATCGCTTCATCAGCAGACTGAATATTGGCATTGGGATCTTTACTTTCAATGATAAGGATCAATGAGGAGCCGACGGTAACCAGTACAGTGAGGAGCAGGAGAATGGTGGCGATGGTGGCTTCACGCCGGTAATCCAGAATATGGCGCAGGAGTTGCTGGCCGGAGCGGATCAGTCGTATGACCCGGAAGATCTGCACCAGGCGCATAAAGCGTAACGGCTCGATAATGGGGATGCTGGCCAGGTAATCGGGCCAGTGTGTTTTCAGGAACGCCTTTTTGTTCTCGCTTCGCAGCAGATCAGCTGTGAGCTGAAGCCAGAAAAACAGACAAATCATCGTGTCTATCGTGATAAACAGCGTATACACCCTGTCGTTACGCGGAATAAAGAACAGGCTGGTGACCAGAGCCAGTGACACGAATGACAAGACAAGTGCCACCAGACTCATGGGATTCAGTTCATGTTTGACACCGTCGATCTTTTTCATCATTCAATTTCAGATATTTAATACAGGCATATATGATACTTGGTACCGCTGGCAAGTTGAATTTACTGGTGTTGCTGAGTGAATTGCAAGCCTGTTCTGGCTGCAGACTGCGTTTTTGCCGGTTTGCAGATCACTTAATGCAATACTGGCGCCTTGCAGCCAGGCCGATGATTCGAAGCGTTCGAGGACTGAACCGCTTGAGGATCAACAGATCCTAGGACAAAGGAGAGATAATAATGATGGCTGACATGGCTTTCAAACCCTGGGAAAAAGGGCTGAGTAATATCCGGCTGGTTCCCAAACTCATCGCACTCATGGTATTCAGCACTGTCTTACTGGTGGGAAAACAATTGTGGGACGCCAGTATTTTCTATCAGTCGGTGATTGATATTCAGAAAGAGCAGGTCAAAGGGCAGGCGCAGCAACAGGCGGCGATACTGACTCGTCTCTTGTCACAGGGTGAGCAGGGACAAGCGATGGCTCTGGCTGCCGTTCAGGCTCAGAAAAGTACGGGCGGCGCTTTTGTCTATCTGGTGAATAGCGAAAGTGGTCAGGTACTGGGGCATCCGGATGCCGGGCAGCTCAAGGCGCTGAGCCGTACCGGCCCGGACGGCCAGCCGCTTGGGGCTGTGTTGTCTCAGTTAAGCAGTGAGCGCGCACTGACTCTGGACGGCGGGAAACGCTTCGAGTACGCCGTGCCTCTGGCGGGGCTGGGGAGCTGGCTCGTAGTTGCTTCGCAGTCTGCCGATGATGCGGACAGTTATTACAGTGCCTACATGGTTCAGATAGCCTGGCAGACAGCCCTGATGATCCTGGCTTTTATGGTCTTGCTGTTAGGCGCTGCCAGCCTGATGCTACGTCAGACCGGCTATCTGGCCGATGCGATCAAGCGCCTGGCTAACCGCGATCTTTCTCAGCCGATCGTGATGAACTGTCAGGATGAATACGGCGATCTGGCCCGCGAACTGGAACGGACCCGTATCCAGCTCAGAGAAGTGATTCAGAATCAGCGCACGGCTTCGGGAGAGCTGCATGAGCTGGCGGATGTGATGTCCATGAGCATGCAGGAAACCAAAGAGTCGGCGCAGGAAGAATTCCACGAGATTGACCAACTGGCTTCGGCCATGAGCGAAATGACCTCAACCGTCCAAACCGTGGCTGAGCATGCCCGTGAAGCCTCCGGCGCCACAGAAGGGACGGCCAGACAGGCGCATCAGGGCCAGGAATTTGTGGTGAAAACGATCGCCACCATTGATCAGTTATCAACGGATATCCGCGCTTCAGCGGACGCTGTTGCTCAGGTCGAAAGCCGGGTTGAGAAAATTGGCAGCGTGATTGTGACGATTCAGGGTATTTCCGAGCAGACGAACCTGCTGGCTTTGAATGCTGCCATTGAAGCGGCACGGGCCGGTGATGCCGGGCGAGGCTTTGCTGTGGTGGCCGATGAAGTGCGTAATCTGGCACAGCGCACCCAAGTGGCCACAGTCGAAATTCAGGACATGATTGGCCAGTTGCAGGACAGTGCCCAGCAAGCGGTTGGCCTGATGGAGCAAAGTGTGGTTGAGGCGGCTGAAGGGGTCGATCTGGTGACCAGCGCCGGCGGAGAACTGGATAAAATCGTTACCCAGGTCCAGCGCATCAATGACATGAACTTCCAGATTGCCACAGCGTCGGAACAGCAAAGCGCGGTGGCGGAAGAGATGAACCAAAATCTGAATAATGTCAGAGAGCTGGTGGAAGCTTCTGTGGTGGTTGTGACTGAGCTGACAGAAACAGCGGACACCATGAAAGGCCATTCCGCCGATCTGGAGCAGAAAATTCAGGCTTTTCGCATCTGATCGCGCCGGACGGTGCCCAACCTGTGATGTGATCCAGACGCCCACCAACCGGTGGGCGTTGTCGTCGTAATCCGTTATCTTATTGGTTGTAACGAACAAACCTGACCGAACTCGGGTGGTTGCCTGTGATATAGGGCGCACAGCCCTGACTGATTGCCAAGGAATTGATATGACACACGCACTCTTGCAACACGCTGCTGAACGGGCTCTGGAAAAGCTGCAGCAAGCGCATCCGGATGTGGTGGCCCAGTGGCCATCGGACAGGAAAGAGGACCTGAAGGCCGTGCTCGGTCTCAGTGATTTCATCCAGAGCGCTCTGGTGCAGGATGGCAGCTTGCTACCCTGGCTGAGCCAAACCCTGTCTGCAGGGGAGCGTGCCGGACAATACCGTTCTGAGCTCAGGCAGATCTTGTCATCGGTCGTGGAGGAGACTGTGTTGCTCCGGGAGTTGCGTGCTTTTCGTCGTCGTGAAATGGTGTGGATTGCCTGGCGCGACTTTACCGGCCTCGCCACATTGAGCCAAAGCCTGTCACATCTGTCCTGCCTTGCTGAAGCCCTGATCATGGAAGCCTATCACTGGCTGTACGCGCAGTGTTGCCAGGAATATGGCACGCCAGTGAATGGCGAGGGCGAAGCTCAGCCAATGCTGATTCTGGGCATGGGCAAACTGGGGGGCGGTGAGCTGAACTTCTCGTCAGATATCGATCTGATTTTTACCTATCCGGAAAACGGCGACACCCAGGGCGGACGGCGCAGCATTGCCAACGCCCAGTTTTTCACCCGTCTGGGACAGAGATTGATCAAGGCGCTGGATCAACAGACAGTCGATGGCTTTTGCTATCGGGTCGATATGCGCCTGCGCCCGTTTGGCGACAGTGGCCCCTTGGTCATGAGTTATGCGGCGCTGGAAGATTATTATCAGGAGCAGGGCCGGGAGTGGGAACGCTACGCCATGATCAAAGCCAAAGTCATGGGTGATGAAAGCGCCGGCCATTATCAGGCTCTGCGTCAGATGCTGCGTCCTTTTGTCTTCCGTCGCTATATTGATTTCAGTGCCATACAGTCACTGCGCCGGATGAAATCCATGATCAGTTCAGAGGTTCGCCGTCGCGGTCTGACCAACAACATTAAACTCGGCCCCGGCGGGATCCGCGAAGTTGAATTTATTGCCCAGTCTTTTCAGCTGATCCGTGGCGGGCGAGAACCCAGCCTGCGTCATCGCGGCCTGCGGGAAACGCTGGATGCCGTTAACGCCCTGGGATTATTGCCGGCCGCACAGGTGCAGCATCTGGAGCTGGGGTATGCCTTTTTGCGCCGCCTGGAAAACCTGTTGCAGGCCATCAATGATAAACAGACGCAGACCCTGCCGGATACCGAACTGGACAGAATACGGCTCGCCACCGCGATGGGATATCCGGACTGGGACGGGCTGCAACGGCAGATCCAGCAGCATATGGCCGATATTCATCAGGTGTTCGAAGACATCATCGGGACAGATGAGGAAGACAGTCAGGACGTTGCGGCGCAGCCTTATCATGAGATGTGGACCCTGATTGAGGACGAAGAGCTGGTGACCGCTATTTTAAGTGATGTTGCCGCCCCGGATGCTGCCCGTCAGGCCGAAGTGCTGAGCCATATGAAAGCAGAACTGGCCAAGCGCACCATCGGGCCGAGAGGCCGTGAAGTTCTGGCCCGTCTGATGCCGGAAGTGCTGGTGCGGATTGTCACCCGTGAAGATGCACCTGTGGTACTGGAGCGGGTCTCCCGCCTGATTGTGCGCATCGCCACCCGGACAACCTATCTGGAACTGCTGAGTGAACATCCCGGCGCGCTGGATCATCTGGTCAGGCTCTGTGCGGCCAGCTCTATGGTGGCAGAGCAGTTGGCTCAGTATCCCATTTTGCTCGATGAGCTGCTCGACCCGCAGCACCTGTACAATCCCGTGCCTTTGGATCAGTATCAGCCTGAGCTGCAAGAGTACCTGGCGCGCATTCCGGAAGAGGACATGGAGCAGCAGATGGAAGCCATCCGCCAGTTTAAGCAGGCGCAGTTATTGCGTATTGCAGCGGCGGACATCGCGGATGTGCTGCCGCTGATGAAAGTCAGCGATCACCTGACCTATCTGGCAGAAGCGATCATCAGTGCTGTGGTCAAGCAGGCCTGGTTACAGATGGTGGCCAAGTACGGCGAGCCGTCACATCTGGCAGAGCGCAACAGCACCGGGTTCGGTGTCATCGGTTACGGCAAGCTGGGCGGGCTGGAGTTGGGCTATGGTTCCGATCTGGATCTGGTCTTTCTGCATGACTGCCCGCCAGAGGTGTACACCAATGGCGATAAAGCCATTGACGGCCGCCAGTTCTACCTGCGGCTGACGCAGCGAATCGTCCATTTATTTTCTACCCGTACTTCATCCGGTGTGTTGTATGAAGTTGATGTGCGTTTGCGTCCGTCTGGCGCCTCAGGGCTGCTGGTCAGTCCGCTGGATGCCTTTGCGGCCTATCAGGCGCAGGAAGCCTGGACCTGGGAGCATCAGGCACTGGTCAGGGCGCGTATGGTGTATGGCGATCCGGTCCTCAGAGCGGGATTTGATCAGGTCCGGGCCGACATACTGTCCCGTCCGCGTGACGCCGGCGCGTTGCGTCAGGAAGTCATGGACATGCGCGAAAAAATGCGTCAGCACCTCGGCACGAAAAAACCGGGGCAGTTTGGCCTGAAACAGGATCCCGGCGGTATTACAGACATTGAATTTATCACTCAGTATCTGGTGTTGCGCCATTGTGCCGATCAGCCGGCACTCACCCGCTGGTCTGATAATATCCGTTTGTTTGAAACCATGGCAGCTAAAGGAGTATTGGATGAGGCGCAGGCGATGGCGCTGATTCAGGCCTATTGCACGTTGCGAGATGACATTCACCGCCTCAACTTGCTCGGCCATGATGCTTATGTCGATGACAGCCAGTTTACGGCAGAGCGACAGCTGGTGCAGCAACTGTGGCAAAGTATTTTTCGGCCTGAATCTGACCCGGCGTCCGAGTGTTAACCTGATGCCAGTGACATGCCCTGTTTGTATGTCGTACAGGCTTTTATGATAATATGCCGCTGTTTTTACCGTTCCGGAGAGAAGAATGAAACTGACACTGCCTGATTATGACCAAGCCAGTGTGCTGGTTGTGGGTGATGTAATGCTGGATCGCTACTGGACTGGCCCGACAGGACGGATTTCCCCGGAAGCGCCGGTACCTGTTGTGAAAGTGGATCAGATAGAAGAGCGTCCCGGCGGTGCAGCCAACGTGGCCATGAACATTGCCGCTCTGGGCGGCCACGCCCGTCTGGTGGGTCTGACCGGCATTGATGACGCTGCGCGGGCGCTCAATGAGAAGCTGTCATCACTCAAAGTGCGTTGTGATTTTGTTTCCCTGCCGGATTATCCGACCATCACCAAACTGCGTGTGATGAGCCGCGGGCAGCAGCTGATCCGTCTGGATTTCGAAGAAGGTTTCCATGATGTGGATGCCGACCTGATTCTGCCACGGCTGGAACAGGCGTTGCCGAATGTGAAGGCAATGATCCTGTCTGACTATGCCAAAGGGGCGCTGGAACATGTCCGCGCGATGATCGAACTGGGACGCCGTGCCGGCGTTGCCGTGCTGATCGATCCGAAAGGGACAGATTTCGAGCGTTATCGCGGCGCGACAATGCTGACTCCCAACCTGACTGAATTCGAAGCGGTTGCCGGGAAAGCGAAAACTGATGAAGAGCTGGTGGAAAAAGGTCTGGCGTTGATCGAGCAGTTTGAGCTGGACGCCTTGCTGGTGACGCGAAGCGAGCATGGGATGACCTTGCTGCAAAAAGGTCAGGAGCCGCTGCACATGCCCACACAGGCCAAAGAAGTTTACGACGTCACCGGTGCCGGTGATACCGTGATTTCGGTACTGGCCGCTTCGCTGTCGGCCGGAAAGTCTTTGTCTGATGCCTGCAAGCTGGCCAATGCCGCAGCTGGTGTGGTGGTCGGCAAGCTGGGCACGTCCACGCTCTCGACCATAGAGCTGACCAATGCCGTGCATGGCAGCCAGGACAGTGGGTTTGGCGTGATGACCGAAAGCCAGCTCAAACAAGCAGTTCTGGCAGCCAAAGCGCGCGGCGAAAAAGTGGTGATGACCAATGGCTGCTTTGACATTCTGCATGCCGGGCATGTGGCCTATCTGACGGAAGCGGCAAAACTGGGCGATCGCCTGATTGTGGCCGTGAACTCCGACAGTTCCGTGCGTGGCCTGAAGGGGCCGGGTCGTCCGGTCAATCCGGAAGATCGCCGTATGGCGGTTCTGGCCGGACTGGGTGCAGTGGATTGGGTGGTTCCTTTTGCTGAAGAGACGCCTCAGCGGCTGATCAGCGAAATTCTGCCGGATTTACTGGTGAAAGGCGGTGACTACAAGCCAGAGCAGATTGCCGGCGGCCAGGAAGTGATTGCCAATGGCGGTGAAGTGCGTGTGCTGAACTTTGAAGACGGCTGTTCCACGACAGAAATCATTGAAGCCATTCGCGGTGGCAAAGGCTGACAGCCTGCTCAACACAACAAAAAAAAGCGCCGTGCCGGCGCTTTTTTTGTTTCAGGCAGTATCGGACCTTATTTTTTGGCCGGAATCAGGCCTGTGTTGACATCCAGAATGTCCTGTTCGTTGAGCGAGCCGACAGCCTGCTTGAGCTGCAGCTGGCTGATGATGTAATCGTAGCGGGCTGTGGCCAGCTGACGGTTGGCATCATACAAACGGCGGGTGGCGTCCAGCACGTCCACAATCGTCCGGGTACCGACATCAAAACCGGCTTCGGTGGCTTCCAGGGCTGAACGGGCAGAAATCACCGACTGCTGGTAAGCTTTCAACGCGCCGATCGATGCGTTGATGTTGTTATAGAAAGCCCGCACATTTTTGACGACGCCGCGGTAGGTTTCTTCCAGGGTCTCACTGGAGGAGACGTAAGCGTATTGGGCCTGTTTCACTTCAGAGGTTACCCGACCACCCGTGTAAACCGGCAGATTCAGGTTAATCCCTGCAGAAATGGTACCTTCATCGCTGCTTTGTCCTTGCTGCATGTCGTTGTAACTGTAGCCGGCATCAAAGCTCAGGGTCGGCAAATGCCCTGATTCAGCCAGTGCAATCCGGTCGCGGGCAACGTCCTGGGCAATCCGGGCACTCAGCAGTGTCAGGTTTTCGTTTTCTGCGCTTTCAAGCAAGGTACGAACGGTATTGTTCGGGCTGCTGGCAGAGAAGCGTTGGGTATCGAGGACAGACAGGTCCTGATGGGCCTGACCTGTGATTTCACGCAGTTCTTCATAGCTGTTGGTCAGGGCGTTTTCTTTCAGGATTTCATCAGCCAGAACGCTGTCATACTGTGCCTGTGCATCATGCACGTCAGTGATGGCAGACAAGCCAACTTCAAAACGCTGTTTGGTCTGTTCCAGCTGGCGGCCAACGGCGGCTTTTTCGGCGCGAACGAATTCCAGGTCGTCCATCGCACGTAATACCGAGAAATAGGCGGTGGATACCCGCAAAATCAGGTTTTGTTGAGCGACGGCATAGCTGGCATCGCTTTGGCGGGCTTGTTTCTCGCTGATATCCAGGTTGACCCAGCTGGCGCGGTTATACAGCGACTGGCTCAGGCTCAGGCCACCGGTAAAACCTTCATCATCATAGTCCAGGCGGGTGGCCTGCAATCCGGCAGTCAGATTGATTTGAGGCAATAGTGTACTGCGGGATGAATTAATCGCTTCGAAAGCGGTATCTTTATCAGCCGCGGCCCGTAGCAGCTGAGGGTCGTTCTGTTTGGCTTGTTCATAGATATCGGCAAGATCGTCAGCCATGGCAAATGGGCTGAGGCTACCCAGTGCTAAGCCTAGATAAAGCGGAAGCAATTTTTTCATGAATGCTTTTTCCTGGTCCTGACAAAATAATGTGCAATGTTCAGTTTACCTGATGATACCTTGCTTGAAACTGATCAATTGTGATTTTTTTGTGCAAATTTAACAAAAGAACATGCTGTTTTATGAAGAAAATTGCAATCTTTTTGTACAGATGTCGCAACGGTAGTGGTTGATTTCCATCATAGCTCAGCAAAAATCTACTTGTAAGAAAGTAATATTGTACCAGTTTAACATTAGTCGCCAGATCTCGGGTGCTCATTTTCGATTCTGATGAAATATTACTGCAATATTTATCAAAAAAGTTGAGCTCACCCATTGCGTCATCATGGCGATGAATGAAAAAATGCTGTTTTGGTTTACTGTGACCCCAGTGCCCCTGAACGATAATCGTATAAGGCCCATGAATGGAGATGACTGATGGCTGACCCGTCCGGAAATACACCGGGAGCGCTCGGTGCGATGGATGTTGAAGTAGTGCATGAAGAAACGCTTTATCAGGGTTTCTTCAGCCTGAAGGCATTTCGTTTCCGTCATCGCTTGTTTGCCGGCGGCTGGAGCCAGACTCTGAGCCGGGAACTGCTGGACCGCGGTCATGCGGCGGCTCTGCTGCCGTACGATCCTGTGCGTGATCAGGTGGTTTTGGTGGAGCAATTCCGAATTGGTGCACTGGTGGGCGATTGTCAGCCCTGGCAACTGGAAATTGTGGCCGGCATGATTGAACCGGGCGAAAACCCGGAAGCAGTGGTCAGCCGGGAAGCGGTGGAAGAAGCGGGTATCCAGGTGGATAAACTCGTCCCTGTCACCCGTTATCTGTCCAGTTCAGGCGGGTGTTCAGAAACCCTGAGTGTTTATGCCGGTTGTGTGGACAGCCGCCTGGCTGCTGGCATTCACGGGCTGGACGATGAAGGTGAAGATATCAAGGTGCATGTGGTCAGCCGTGAAGCAGCGTATGATTGGGTGGTGTCTGGTAAAATAGAAAATGCGGCCAGCATCATTGCGCTACAATGGTTGCAATTACACTATCACCAACTGCAGGCCGATTGGATTAAGGACGGAATGTGAACAGAAGGTACACGGTCGATCTCGCAGGTATCATGCGTTTGTATGAAACCAACTATGCGAAGTTGCTTCCATTACTGCCAAAAAGTGAAGCAGTAGGGGAGGAGTGTGCCTATCAGGTTGGCGGCCATGATTATAAGCTCAGGATATTGGAATCAACCCGCTACACCACGCTGATTCAGCTGCAAATGGAAACCGATGCAGGCTTGCCTGATTATCTGGTGCCGACCTTCAAAGTGCGGCTCTATCATGACGCCAGGGTGGCAGAAGTGTGTTCTATTCAGCAGATTTCACGTTTGAAGCCAAGGTATGATTACCCCAATATGCGGATGCACCAAAAAGATGAAAAACATCAGGTTAATCGCTTTTTGGGAGATTGGCTGGCTTACTGCCTGAAGAACGGTCTCAGTAAGCAATCGGTTTATTAACGATTTCATTCAACAAGGTTTTGACGTTTTGCAGACCTATTCTCTGCCGCAGGATAATTCAGATAGTGTCCTTTTGCTGCAACTGACCGACACCCATTTGTTTGCGGATGCCAAAGGCAGCCTGCTGGGTGTCGCAACAAAAGACAGCTTTCATGCCGTACTCGATGAAGTGGCTGCTCAGCTGCGGCCGTTTCATGCCATTATTGCAACGGGTGATATCTCGCAGGATCACACGCCGGCCTCTTATCAGCGCTTTGCCGATGGCATCGGGCGCTGGGTACAGCCCTGTTTTTGGCTGCCCGGCAACCACGATTATCAACCCAGCATGAAAAGTGTGCTGCCTTCGCCGCAGATCAAGGCCTGTGATCAGGTACTGGCCGGTGAGTACTGGCAGGTGATTCTGCTCGACAGTCAGGTGGTTGGCGTACCGCACGGTGAGTTAAGCCCGGATCAGCTTCAGATGCTGGATCAGGCGCTGGCTGCTTATCCAGACCGTCATGCGCTGGTGCTGCTGCACCATCATCCGCTGGCCGCCGGTAGCCGCTGGCTGGATCAGCATCAGCTGAAAAATCACCCGGCTTTCTGGCAGGTGGTCGCACAGTATCCTCAGGTGAAAGCCGTCTTATGCGGTCATATTCACCAGGAGCTGGATGTGCTGTATCAGGGGGTGCGGGTGCTGGCCACGCCGTCGACCTGTATTCAGTTCAAACCTGACTCCAACGATTTTGCCCTGGATCAGTCCAATCCCGGATGGCGATGGCTGAGCCTGCAAGCGAACGGTGAGATTGAGACTCAAGTCGAGCGGGTACGTCAGCGCAGCTTCACACCTCAGTTTGACGCCGCAGGTTACTGATGCAATCTTTGCTGCTTTATCTGCACGGCTTCAACAGCTCGCCGCAATCGATGAAAGCCCGGCTGATGGCACAATACTGCCGGGCGAACCGGCCTGATATCCGGCTTGAGATCCCACAATTGCCGTCTTATCCGAGCCAGGCTGCGCAGTCTATTGATACATTAGTGACTGAGTTAAAGCCGACGTATCGTATTGGGCTGGTGGGCAGCTCGCTGGGCGGTTATCTGGCCACTTGGCTGAGCCAGCGTCATCAGTTGCCTGCGGTGCTGGTCAATCCGGCGGTGAAGCCTTTTGAGCTGCTGGCAGATTATCTGGGTGAGCAGATCAATCCGTATACGGAAGAGAAGTACACTCTGTCGCCAGTTCATATGGATGAGCTGAAAGTGCTTGAGATCCCTGAGCTGAATCAGCCGGATTTACTCTGGTTATTGCAGCAGGAAGGTGATGAAGTGCTGGATTACCGTCAGGCGGTGGAAAAGTATGCAGTCTGTCGTCAGACGGTAGAACCGAACGGTGATCACAGTTTCATTGGATTTAATCGTTATCCCGCCGATATTGTCCGCTTTTTAGGTTTATAACTGTTTCGCAGCGTGCTGTTTGGCACGGCATTGTTGATTGACTCGTATGAGCCTCAGCTTGACATCAAGGCTGAGGTTACTGACTATTGTGGCAACATTTTCTCGTAACTTTCCGAATCTATGACAGACCAAAGCTATAACGCTGGAGCCATTGAGGTTCTGAACGGCCTAGAGCCGGTTCGACGTCGCCCTGGCATGTATACCGACACGGCGCGGCCAAACCACCTGGGTCAGGAAGTCATCGACAACAGTGTCGATGAAGCCCTGGCTGGCCATGCCAGGAAAGTCGAAGTGATCCTGCACGAAGATCAGTCGCTTGAGGTGATTGATGACGGCCGGGGGATGCCGGTCGATATTCACCCGGAAGAAGGGGTATCCGGGGTCGAGCTGATCCTGTGTAAACTTCATGCAGGCGGCAAATTCTCGAACAAAAACTACCAGTTCTCAGGCGGCTTGCACGGGGTTGGTATCTCTGTTGTGAATGCGCTCTCCAAACGTGTCGAAGTCACGGTCAAACGTGACGGACAGGTGTATCAGATTGCGTTTGAGCACGGCGATAAAGTCAGTGAACTCGAAGTCATTGATACCTGCGGCCGCCGCGCCAAGGGGACGCGTGTTCATTTCTGGCCGGACGGCAAGTATTTCGACAGCCCGAAATTTTCAGTCAGCCGCCTGAAAAGCGTGCTGAAAGCCAAAGCGGTACTGTGTCCCGGGCTGGAAATTGTCTTTACCGACAAAGCAGCCAACGAAACCTTACGCTGGTGCTATGAAGATGGCCTGAAAGATTATCTGTTTGAAGGCGTGAAGGGTTATACCCTGCTGCCGGAATCCCCCTTTACCGGGGTTTTTGCCGGACAGACTGAAGCGGCCGACTGGGCCGTGGTCTGGTTGCCGGAAGGCGGCGAACTCATCACTGAAAGCTATGTCAACCTGATCCCGACAGCGCAGGGGGGCACGCACGTGAATGGCCTGCGCCAGGGCTTATTGGATGCGATGCGGGAATTCTGTGAATTCCGCAACCTGCTGCCACGTGGCGTGAAGTTGACGGCGGACGATATCTGGGAGCGCTGTGCCTATGTGCTGTCGGTGAAAATGCAGGACCCGCAGTTTGCCGGCCAGACCAAAGAACGCCTGTCATCCCGTCAGTGTGCGGCCTTTGTCTCGGGCGTGGTCAAAGATGCGTTCAGCCTGTGGCTCAATGAGCGCCCGCAAATTGCAGAGCAGCTGGCGGAATTGTGTATTGCCAACGCCCATCGCCGGATGCGGGCCAGCAAGAAAGTGGTGCGTAAAAAAGTCACCAGCGGTCCGGCCCTGCCGGGCAAACTGGCCGACTGTTCACAACAGGATCTCAGCCGAACCGAACTGTTTCTGGTGGAGGGTGACTCCGCAGGCGGTTCTGCCAAGCAGGCCCGCGACCGGGAATTTCAGGCCATCATGCCGCTGCGCGGTAAGATTCTGAACACCTGGGAAGTGTCGGCGGATCAGGTACTGGCCTCACAGGAAGTGCATGATATTTCCGTGGCGCTGGGGATTGACCCGGACAGTGATGATCTGAGCGGCCTGCGCTACGGCAAGATTTGTGTGCTGGCCGATGCCGACTCGGATGGTCTGCATATCGCCACCTTGTTATGTGCGCTGTTCATGAAGCATTTTGAAGCCCTGGTACGAGCCGGTCATGTGTATATCGCCATGCCGCCTTTGTACCGGATCGATCTGGGGAAAGAAGTATATTACGCCCTGGACGAGGCGGAGAAAGAAGGCATTCTCGATCGCCTCAGCGGCAAACGCGGCAAAGTGAATGTGCAGCGCTTTAAAGGTCTGGGTGAGATGAACCCGTTACAGCTGCGTGAAACCACCATGGATCCCAACACGCGTCGTCTGGTGCAACTGACTGTCGATGACGACGAGCAGACGCTCCAGATGATGGATATGCTGCTGGGCAAAAAGCGCGCCGAAGACCGCCGCAACTGGCTGCAGAGTAAGGGTGATCTGGCCGACGTGGAAGTCTGAGCCGCGCCAATTGATGATTTCTGCCTGCCGGTCAGACCGGCAGGGATCAGGACAACACGGATTTAAGCCACCATGACTGATGTCTCAATGGAAGGTATCGAGCAGCTGCCGCTGCGCAAGTTTACTGAAGATGCCTATCTGAACTACTCCATGTACGTAATCATGGACCGGGCCCTGCCATTTATCGGCGATGGCCTGAAACCGGTACAACGCCGGATTATTTACGCGATGTCAGAGCTGGGCCTGAGCGCCACAGCCAAATACAAAAAATCGGCCCGGACGGTCGGTGACGTTCTGGGTAAATACCACCCGCATGGCGATTCGGCCTGCTATGAAGCCATGGTACTGATGGCGCAGCCGTTTTCTTACCGTTACCCGCTGGTGGACGGTCAGGGAAACTGGGGTGCCCCGGATGATCCAAAATCGTTCGCTGCGATGCGTTATACCGAATCGCGTCTGTCCCGTTTCTCTGAAATCCTGCTGAGTGAGCTGGGTCAGGGCACGGTGGAGTGGGGCCTGAACTTCGACGGTACCATGAAAGAGCCGACCATGCTGCCAGCCCGGCTGCCGCATATTTTGCTCAATGGGGTAACCGGGATCGCCGTGGGGATGGCGACCGATATTCCGCCGCATAACGCCCGTGAAGTGGCCAATGCCGTGGTCCACCTGATCGAACATCCGCAGGCGGATCTGGATGCCCTGATGACCTTCGTCAAAGGTCCGGATTACCCGACGGAAGCGGAGATCACTTCCTCGAGCGAGGATCTGAAAAGAATTTACCGGACCGGTAAAGGCAGCGTGAAGATGCGTGCCGTGTGGTCGAAGGACAACGGCGAGATCATTATCACCGCATTGCCGCATCAGGTGTCCGGCTCCAAGTTGCTGGAGCAGATTGCCGGTATGATGCGCGCCAAGAAGCTGCCGCTGGTGGAAGATTTGCGTGATGAGTCGGATCACGAAAACCCGACCCGTATTGTCATCGTCCCGCGTTCCAACCGGGTCGATGCCGAGCAGTTGATGGAGCATCTCTTTGCCTCAACTGATTTAGAAAAGAGCTTCCGGGTGAACCTCAACATGCTGGGGCTGGATGGCCGTCCTCAGGTCAAAGGCCTGGTGACTATCTTGTCAGAATGGCTGGTGTACCGCCGCGAAACTGTGCGCCGCCGTTTGCAGCACCGTCTGGATAAAGTGCTGGCGCGCCTGCACATTCTTGAAGGTTTGCTGGCGGCTTATCTCAATATCGACGAAGTGATTGAGATTATCCGCACGGAAGACGATCCGAAAGCCGAGCTGATCAGCCGCTTCGGGCTGAGTGCGACACAGGCGGAAGCCATTCTTGAGATCAAATTACGCCAGTTAGCCAAGCTGGAAGAGATCAAGATCCGCGGCGAGCAGGATGAGCTGAGCAAAGAGCGTGAGAAGCTGGAACAGCTGCTGGGCTCTGAGCGCCGCATGAACACCTTGCTGAAGAAAGAAATCCTGGCCGATGCCGAGACCTACGGTGATGAGCGCCGCTCGCCGCTGGTGGAGCGTGCTGAAGCCAAGGCGATGACTGAGCGTGATTTGCTGCCAAGCGAAGCAATCACTGTGGTGCTGTCTGATAAAGGCTGGATCCGTCATGCCAAAGGGCATGATGTTGATCCGAGCAGCCTGAACTTTAAGTCCGGTGACAGTTACCTGAGCCATGCCCGGGGTAAGAGCAATCAGCCTGCGATCTTTATCGGCAGTGACGGCCGCAGCTATGCGCTGGAATCCCATACGCTGCCTTCGGCACGGAGTCAGGGGGAGCCTGTGACTGGCCGCCTGAACATCACGGCCGGCAGTAGCGTGCGTCAGGTACTGATGTCCGAAGAGGAGCAATACTGGCTGATGGCCTCGGATGCCGGTTATGGCTTTGTCTGCAAGGCCAGCGACATGATTTCTAAGAACCGCAATGGCAAGGCCTTGCTGTCGGTTCCGGCGGAATGTGAAGTGATGCCGCCGCAGCCCATCACAGACTTGGCCAATGATCAGGTACTGGCGATCACCAATGAAGGTCGCATGCTGATCTTCCCGATCCAGGATCTGCCGCAGCTGGGTAAAGGCAAGGGCAACAAGATTATCAATATTCCTTCGGCCAGAGCCAAAGCCAGGGAAGAGTTTCTGTCGCACTTGCTGGTGCTTCCGGCAGGCAGCGAGCTGACCCTGTATGCCGGTAAACGTAAGCTGGGCCTGAAAGTGTCGGATCTGGAGAATTTCTATGGTGAGCGCGGTCGCAGAGGCGCGATGCTGCCGCGCGGTCTGCAGCGGGTCACCAGTTATGAAATTGCGTATCCGGACCAGAATGAAGACAGCTGATAGCCATTCACCGTCAGCGTATTAACCCAATAAGCCTCGTTCAGAGGCTTATTTTATTTGCGCTTTTGCTGACGGAAATGGCGTCAGGATCAAACAAAAAAGCCGTGAGAAGGGTGTAATTTCCCTTTGACTGAGTATACTAGCGCACGCTTGTACGCTGAGGAGAATCTGATGATTGCTGTATTACGACTGTTGGCACTGACGCTGTTTGCCATCGTCATGTTTGTGTTTGGCTGTGGCTACTGTTTGCTCAGCCCGCGTAACCCGAAACATGTCCACACGATTGCCCTGTATTTCGCGAAAATGTCACGCATTCTGGGGATCAAATTGGAACTGCGCGTTGCGGATGCGGCCAAAGAAGTCGGCCCGAGTGTTCATATTGGTAATCATCAGAATAACTATGATCTGTTTACGATTTCAGGGGCTGTACTGCCGCGTACTGTGACTGTCGGCAAGAAAAGCCTGCTCTGGATGCCGTTATTTGGTCAGCTATACTGGCTGACAGGGAATATTCTGATTGACCGCGCCAATCGCAGTAAAGCGATGGGTACTATCAGTCAGGTAGTAGATAAAATCAAAGAACGTAATGTCTCGGTCTGGATGTTCCCGGAAGGAACCCGTTCCCGTGGCCGGGGACTGCTGCCTTTCAAAACCGGAGCCTTTCATGCCGCTATCAGTGCCGGTGTGCCTGTGGTACCGATTGTGTGCAGCGCCACCGACCAGGTGAAATTTAATCGCTGGGACAACGGCGTGGTGATTGTTGAAGTGATGCCGCCTGTCTCAACAGAAGGCATGACCAAAGAGGATGTCCGCGAGTTGTCAGAACGCTGTCGCTATCTGATGGCGGCTAAGCTGGATGATCTGAACGCCGAAGCGCAGGCCCGCTCAGCAAAATAAGCGTCTTGGGTGCGTAGAATTGTCAGGAAGACAGGCCATTTGGGCCTGTCTTTGTTTTTAGGTCGTATGGCCTGAGTCGTCAGAGTGGTGAGTAATGAGCCAGGAATATGTGATATTGGTGAACCAGGCTGGTGAGCGCCAGGGGCTGGCTGAAAAAATGCAGGCTCATCGCGATGGCAGGCTGCATCTGGCGTTTTCCGTCCTGCTGTACCGCCAGGCGGCATCTGGCCTTGAATTTCTGCTCCAGCAGCGCGCTTTAGGCAAATACCACAGTGGCGGGTTATGGACCAACACCTGCTGCTCGCATCCCCGCGACGGTGAAAGTCTGCAGCAGGCGGCAATCCGCCGGCTGGGCGAGGAAATGGGGATACGCGAGGTGGCGCAACTGGAAGAAGTTGCGTGCTTTATTTACCGGGCCGAGCTGGATAACGATCTGACAGAACACGAGCTGGATTATGTCCTGGTGGCGGAAACCTCGGCGCTGCAGATTGTGCCGAATCCGGATGAGGTGATGGCCTGTCGCTGGTGGCCACAAGCAGAGCTCACCGCTGGTCTGGAGACGCATCCGGAGCAGTTCACGGCCTGGTTCAGCCAGGTCTATCACAAGGTGCTGGCATCATTTGAATAACAAAAAGACGGGTTTACCCCGTCTTTACTGTGTCACTGTGCCTGATTCAGGCAAACCTCAGGCTTTGCGGACCGCAATGGCTTCAATTTCGATTTTGACATCTTTTGGCAGGCGAGCGACTTCTACGCAAGAGCGCGCCGGGTAGGAAGCATGGTTTTCATCAAAGAAATTGCCGTACACTTCATTGACTGTGCCAAAATCGTTCAGATCCTTCACAAATACCGTCATTTTTACGATATCCGCCACTTTCAACCCTGAAGATTCGACGACCGCTTTGACATTCTCCAGTGACTGGCGGGCCTGAGCGGCGATATCTTCCGGTACTTCTCCCGTCACCGGGTTGACCGGGATCTGGCCCGAGGTCAGAACCAGGTTACCGAGGTCAACACCCTGAACATATGGGCCGATAGCCGCAGGTGCTTTGTCTGTGTGCAGTACTTGAGTCATGTGTGATCCTTTTTGGCTTCAACAGAAATGCTTACGGCCTCTAGTGTGCAATGCCTTGACGAACAGGTCAAAAGGTTTGCTAGCGGAACGTGGGATCATTGCTCAGGTTTTGGATGACCTCGGCTGGCGAACGGCTGGTCTCGGGTTTTTCTTCCTGATAAATAGTCGTCGTACTGTGCTGCAGGGCGACGTTATTCCTGTTTTCATCCGGCGGCGGGAAGGAACCGGACACTTGCGTTGCATAGCTGGTGAGCGGGGAGGCCGCTGCCGCATTGTGAGGGGTGTGAAGCGGGGTCAGGCCGTTGCTGCTGGGGTTCTGCGCGGGCAGTCCCAGCGAATCGGGTACGTCTGTACTGCGGTTGAGGCGATTGACATAAGGCGAGACCTGAGCGCTGGCCAGCGCCGGGCTGGCGGATACCGGGCGTATACCCAGCTCCAGCAGCCAGTCGAAAATCAGTGTGGCAGGAACAAACTGGCTGTATCGCGCCGCCGGGCGCAGGTTGGCGAGATCTTCCGGGTTATCGACAATGGCGACCGTAATCCCGACGATTTCCCCGGCATCATTGAACACAGGGCCGCCGCTCATCCCTGACATTACAGGCGCATCACTTAGTGAATACAGGCAGTTATTGTTGGTATCGATCACATCCTGCAGATATTTCCCTTTGCCTTCTATGCTGTTACCGAGCAGAGAGTGACCCTGATGGACCACAGGCTGATCCGGGAAAATTAAGCCCCAGGTCGGCACCTGAGCGGAGTCAGTCCGGATCAACGCCAGATCGCACAGCGGATGATAGATCACATCCCGGTTCCAGGAATAGCGCGCCACATGTTTGGCTGTGACCTGCAAGTGCGGGGTCACAGGCACGGCTGAGCCAAATCCGCCCAGCAAAATGGGCACCCCGATCACAACCTGCTGATTGGCCATATGTTTCGGGGCATCGAAGACGTCACCGTTTGTCGTGATGCAACCGGACAGGGCCAGGCAGGCCAGGATGGCAGGCCGCACGGATAACAGGGGCCAGAGATAACGATGACAAAACTGCGCACAGATACTCATGCTATGTTCTCGTTGTTGGTCACACCGACGTTTACAGAACGGAAAATACCCTTCTGTACGAATTTCGCTTCAGACTGACGCTTTGGCGAAGAAAAAGGCCAAAAGCGGGACTTTTCCTGAGTCTAGAAACGGGGTGAAGGAAAACATGTTGTCGAACTGAGAATGGCTGAACTGAGGCTGCAAAGGGGCGGAAAACTGAAAAGCCGGCTCAGGGCTGAGTCGGCTTTCTTATTTTTGTCACAGGTGGTTTTTCGGCATGAATGCCGGAATATCAGTGGTAATCGGTCACAATGTCGCGCGCGAACACTTTTTCACAGTATTTACATTTCAGACGGACTTCATCATGCTTGGTCACCACTTTGAAACTGCTGTCGACAGGCTCGTTGTGGGTGATGCAGTTTGAATTCGGGCACTTAAAGACAGCGTTGATCTGTGACGGCAAAGACAGAGTCAGCTTCTTCACCACTTGATAGTCTTCAATCTGGTTCACTGTGGCCTTGGGTGCGTAGAGCGCCAGTTGGTTCGCCAGCTCCTCATTCAGAAACACATTTTCGATTTTGATTAAATCTTTGGTTCCCTGCGCTGAGGAAGGCAGATTGAGACCAATGGTGACTTTTTCTTCGGCCTGATGCAGTTGGAACAAGCGCAGCACTTTGATCCCGACATTGGCAGGGATGTGGTCAATGACAGTGCCGTTTTTAATGGCTTCGACCTGAAGTTGGGACGCTTTCGTCATGCGAGATTCTCCTGCTTAAATGTCTTGATTGAGGACCAGTGCCAGCAGCGCCTGCCGGGCATAGACGCCATTTTCCGCCTGCTGGAAATAATAGGCGTGCGGGGTTTTATCCACATCTGTGGTGATTTCATCCACCCGTGGCAGCGGGTGCAGCACCTTGAGGTTTTCACGGGCATTGACCAGCATGTCAGCACTCAGGATATAAGCCGCTTTCATATGCGCATATTCGGATTCATCAAAGCGCTCTTTTTGCACTCGGGTCATATACAGCACGTCCAGCTCAGGGATCACTTCTTCCATTTGAGTGTGCAGGCTGTACGCAATACCGGCCTCATCCAGCTCTTCGCAGATGTAATCCGGCATGGCCAGCGCCTCCGGGGCAATGAAGTAAAAGCGGATATTGTTGAACTTTGACAGCGCCTGAGTCAGCGAGTGTACCGTGCGGCCGTATTTCAGATCGCCGACAAAGGCGACATTGAGATTGTCCAGGCGGCCCTGGGTTTCAGCGATACTGAACAAATCCAGCAGGGTTTGGGTCGGGTGCTGATTGGCACCGTCACCGGCATTAATCACCGGTACTTTGCCAGAGAATTCTGACGCCAGACGGGCGGCTCCTTCTTGCGGATGGCGCATCACGAACGCATCCACATAAGAGGTAATCACCTGAACTGAGTCGATCAGGGTTTCGCCTTTTTTCGCCAGTGAGGTATTGCCGCCATTATCGAAGCCAATTACGCTGCCGCCTAAACGCTGAATCGCCGTTTCAAACGAAAGGCGGGTACGGGTCGAGGGTTCAAAGAAACAACTGGCGATCACTTTGTGCTTGAGCAATTCAGGATTTGGCTGTTGCTTCAGCTGGGCCGCGGTGTCAACGATCAGCTCGAGTTCGCTGCGGCTAAGCTCGGGGATAGAAATAATGTGCTTATGATATAGCGAATTCGCCATGGCGCTTTTCCCTCTTTTAGTCTGGAACGGGTGGCTTGGGATCTGTCTTGGCTCTCGTACAGGCAAAAAAAAGCCCCCTGAGATCAGGAGGCTTTCGGATGACGATCCGGAGTAACAACAACGGCACGGCACACCGTGAACCGGCGGCGTCGCAGCACAACTGTGATTGCGGAATGGGCCATTTTTGGTACTCGCTAGACAAATTGCGGAGGATTATACCGCCATTTCTCTATGGCGCAAGCGTTTGCCTGCACCGAACTTGGCCCTCGTGCTGACCAATGTCAGGGTTATTGGCCTAAGGTGGCGACCATCACGGCTTTAATGGTATGCATCCGGTTTTCGGCCTGATCGAAGACGATAGAGTGGGCTGACTCGAAAACTTCTTCGGTCACTTCCAGACCGGACAGGCCATACTTTTCGGCCACTTCTTTACCGACTGTCGTTTCATCGTTGTGAAACGCTGGCAGGCAGTGCATGAATTTCACTTTGGGATTGCCGGTTGCCTTGAGGGTCGCGGCGTTCACCTGGTATGGCAGCATGGTTTTGACCCGCTCATCCCAGGCCGACTGTGCTTCGCCCATGGAAACCCAGACGTCGGTATACAGGTAATCACAGCCTTGCACGCCTTCCTGCACCGACTCGGTCAGGGTAATTCGGGCGCCTGTCTCGGCAGCAATCGCCAGACACTGGGTGACCAGTGCCTCTTCCGGCCAGTAGTCTTTGGGTGCAACCAGCCGGATGTCCATCCCCATTTTGGCCGCGCCGACCATCAGGGAATTGCCCATGTTATTGCGGGCATCCCCCAGATAGGCAAATTTGATGTCCTGCAGCTGTTTGTCCGGGCTGTGTTCTTGCATGGTCAGAAAATCGGCCAGAATCTGAGTGGGATGGAATTCATCGGTCAGGCCGTTCCAGACCGGCACACCGGCATACTGGCCCAGCTCTTCAACCACAGACTGACCATAACCCCGGTACTGGATACCGTCGTACATCCGGCCCAGCACACGCGCGGTATCTTTCATGGATTCTTTGTGGCCGATCTGACTGCCGGACGGGCCTAAATAAGACACACGGGCACCTTGATCAAAGGCGGCGACCTCAAAAGCGCAGCGGGTACGGGTGGAGGACTTTTCGAAAATCAGGGCGATGTTCTTACCGCTCAGTCGCGGCTGCTCATAACCACCGTATTTGGCTTTTTTCAGCTCTGCGGAAAGCGACAACAGGTGCCCGATTTCACGTGGAGTGAAATCCAGCAGCTTGAGAAAATTCCGGTTGCGCAGATTAAATGCCATATCTCGTCCTCGTGTTCATGACTTCAGCGAACACTGATCGCTGCGTTATGTATGAAAATTGATGTTTTATGAATAATTACCCATAAAATATGAAATTATATATACCTGTGTCAATCGTAAAGCCGTAAGTAAATGCGGGAAAGATCGTCTTCTGAATGAGAGAGGCAGTCTTGTGGCTTGCGCTGAACAGAGAATGGGGCTGGAAATCGCGACAGAGGATGGAAATTCTTGGGGATCCGTGCCATATTGGCGGCCAATTTCATACATACTAGTGTGGCTGGTGCCCCTATTTGGAGAGACCTTATGTCTTACGCAGAATTGATTGAAGAGCAGAAGGAAGAGACTCGCGAAATCATTGAGTCCCTGCTGGAAGATGGCAGTGATCCGGATGCGCTGTATTCGATTGAACACCATTTTTCTGCTGATTCATTTGCTCAGCTGGAAGGTGCCGCTGCTGAAGCCTTCAAGATGGGCTTTGAAGTGATGGATGCCGAAGAGCTGGAGCTGGATGAAGAAGACGGTGGCGGTACAGTCGTTTGCTTCGATGCGGTGATGGAGTCAGCCCTGGACGCTGAGCTGATCGATGCGCAGGTACTCAAGCTGGTAGAACTGGCGCAGAAGTACAACATTGATTACGACGGCTGGGGAACTTACTTCGAGTCCGGTGAAGACGACGAAGAGTAATGCCCCATTCAGTGCTCAACAAAAAAGCTGGCTTGCCAGCTTTTTTGTTGTCTGTCATTCAGTAAACCGCTGATGTTCAAAACCACTTTACCATCCGGATCTCACAGGCGTCGTGACCTGTGTTGCCCATCGCAGCCTTGGTGTGCTCAAACCCTAACGATTCATACAGGGCGATGGCTTCCACCAGATTGGCGGTGGTTTCCAGATAACAGGCGCGATAGCCCTGCTCCCGGGCAAAGCGCAGGGCCTTGACGGCAAGTTTGCGTGCCAGGCCAAAACCGCGCAGCTCAGGCAGGAAATACATTTTCTGCAGCTCGCAGATGTTGTCTTCGCCCGCCAGCCGGGCGATACCACCGCCGCCAAGCACCCGGTGACGGTGTTCAATCACCCAATAGGCATGCCCTTCAGGCTGGTAAACCTCACTCATGCTGTCCAGGGTGGGATCGGCAACGCCATAGCCCTTGTCTGCTGTCAGCCCGTATTCAGCAGAGACTTTGCGGATCACGGCGGCAATTGATGCATTGTCCAGTGGCGTCAGCGGACGTATCTTGTAGTCTTGCTGCCTGCCCGCCATCACCATGGCTTTGCGGTACCGCTCCAGACTCTTGCCCAGCTGTTCGATTTCATCGATATCCATTTGCGCCAGAAAACCGTCGACCTGCTGATTGAGCCTCTGGTGCAGTTCAGCCAGTCTGGACTGGCCTGCCGCAGTCAGGCTGGCAATCTGGCTGCGTTTATCCTCAGGGTGCGGGTGGCTGACGATCAGGTCGCTGTTGCTCAGCACCGCCAGGGTACGGCTGGCATTGGATTTGTCCACATTGAGCAGGGTGGCCATCTCATTGACTGTACAGGGATTTGCCTCTAACTCGATCAGGGCATGGGCCTGAACCGGGGTGAGATCCATGTTGCCACACTGGCTGTCGAGCATGCCGAGCTGGCGAACAAGCTGGCGGGATAAGTGGCGGAGTGTCTGGGCATCCATGTTGATTGATCCATATTGTTGTGGTTTGCAACTAAATGTAATTGCGAACCACAACTATGTCAACCGGGAGCAAATTAATGGGTGACCGAGTGATGCGGGCAGGATAAAAAAGCGGCTTTTTGCCGGCTTTGCTCTTTTCGTTGCCAGACTGTCTCATGGGCCAGATAAGCCAGCGTATTGATTGACGGTTCGATCAGTGCCATCACGCCACCGACCATCCAGCTGCCACTCAGCAAGTACGCGACGCTGAAGGCCACACTAAAGTGGATCACCGCAAAACTCACGGTTTTATTCGCGGGTTTGCCAAAGCGGGACTGTTTCAGTACCGGCCATTGCCAGGCTTTCTCATGAAAATAAAAAGCGACCGTGTTGACCATCGGCTCAATCATGGCGATCAGACTGCCCAGGATCACATCACCCGTCAGTAGATAGGCAATGCTGAAGGCAACGGTAAAGTGAATGGCAGCAAAGCTGAGTGTCTTTTTCATAGTCAAACCCTCTGTCGATGTTGTCAGTATGGGTGCTACCATATAATCAGTAAAAGCGTTTAATTCTATCCAATTAATCGTTAAATCCTATGAGTTAATATAAATAAACATGAATAATGACTTATCGTCGCTTTATGATTGAGAGCGCTGTTTCAGAACCAAACAGTGCGCAAAAACTTTATGCTGTCAGTTGCATGGTGTTGGTTTATATTGAAGACACACTTTTTCCAGTAATGGCACTGGATTTTTCACATTTTTTTGCGAAGACTTAGGATAAAACAATGGAAAACAAGGTTAGGTTTCACGGTCAGGGAGGCGAATTTTTCGGGATCTGGATCGTGAATATTCTGCTCTCTGTCGTCACGCTTGGGATTTATTCGGCCTGGGCGAAAGTCCGCACCAAGAAATATTTCTACGGGAACACTGAGCTGGCCGGGGACAGGTTTGATTATCATGCGACCCCGAAACAGATTTTGATTGGTCGTGCTATTGCCGCTGTTTGTGTGCTGGTGTGGTTTAGCGCCAGCCATTTCATGCCGCTTTTCGCCCTTGTGCTGATGCTGGCTTTTTTTGGCGTGTATCCATTGCTGGCCCGCAATAATGCCCGTTTCGATGCCCGCATGAGCAGCTATCGCAATGTTCGCTTCAACTTTAACGGCTCGGTGAAAGGGGCGTATTGGGCCATGCTGGGGTGTGGTGTGGTGTCCATGATCCCGCTGGTGATCCTGTTTGTAATCACGGCCATGGTGTTTGAAAAATCGATATTAGCCGGCGGGCTGTTTACGTTGCTTTCGGTCGCGGCATACCTGTATGTGTTTGCCAATGTGACGGCCACGATCACCCGCTATTTTGCCAATGGCTACCAATATGGAAACCGTCAGTTCAGCGCCGAAATCGGCACAGGTTTCTTCGTGAAAACCACTGTGCTGGCGGCTTTGCTCGGGTTGGGGTTGTTTGTGGCCCTGGCCGGTGTGTTTGTGCTGGTTGCAGGGGCGGGTGCTGTGTCATTCATTGCCAGCGGGCAGTTTGAAAATCTGCAGGGCGGGTCACTCTGGCCTTTCCTGGCAATCTTTATTGTCTACGCAGGGATGTTGCTGGTGATGGTGGCGGTATCGGCATTTGTGAAAGCCCGCACGCGCAATTACACCTTTGCTCAGCTGAAAGCGGCTGGTGAGCCGGAGTATGGCTTTTCCTCTTCGCTGCGAACCCCGGCGTTTGTCTGGCTGATAGTATCGAATATCCTGATGCAATTGCTGACACTGGGACTGGCGCGTCCCTGGGCCATGGTGCGTACCCAGCGTTACCTGGCCGATAATACGGCTGTGATCGGTGATTTATCTCTGCTCAATGTATCGGGTGAGGCCTTCGATGACGGTGCAGCCATTGCCGACGAAGTGGCTCAGGCCTTTGATATCGGAGTGGGCATTGGATGATCATCAAAGGCTTCTGCCATCCGCCGCTCAGCTCTGAGCGGCGAGAAGCTGAGCTGGACTGCAGTCAGACGGGTCAGGTGACATTGCGCTGCGGCGAGCATGTCATCATGGCTTCTGTGGCAGAGCTGCAAATCTCGCCGCCATTGGGCGCCTTGCCCGCCAGCATTGGTTTTGCTGATGGCTGGCAGTTCAAAGCGGGTCTGGATTATGAACTGGCCGAGTGGGTTCGCCACAACACAATTCAGCCGCAGCGCTGGGTACACAGGCTGGAGCGAAACTGGCTGGCAATCGTGGCCAGCGTGGCACTGGTTGTGGTATTGGGACTGAGCGTTTACCGCTACGGTATTCCGGCGGCCAGCCATGCGCTCACGCGTTTGCTGCCGCAGGCCGTACCTGTGTATCTGGGCGAGCATGTTCTGGAGACGCTGGACGAACACATGCTGTCGCCTTCCCAGCTCGATGCTCAGGCGCAGTGGCAGATCCAGGACAGGTTTGCTTTATTGCAGGACAACCTGCCGCCGCTGCCTTTTGAGCTCAACATCGTGTTTCGCTCCTGGCCCCATGGCCCGAATGCCTTTGCCCTGAGCGATGGTACTGTGGTCGTGCTGGATTCGCTGGTGGAAATGGCTACCACGCCGGCCGAGCTGGACAGTATTTTGCTGCATGAAGTCGGGCATGTGTATCATCAGCATGTGATGGAGTCTGTGGTGCAATCGGCGCTGATTTCTGTGGCCGCCGCATTGATTGTCGGCGACAGCTCTGGCATGGCGGATATGCTGACCAGCACGGGCGTCTTCGTTGCCTCCAGCGGATATTCCCGGGATGCCGAGCGCGAAGCGGACCAGTTTGCTGCCGAGCAGATGCTGAAAAACTATGGCACCACAGAACCGATGGCCGCCATGTTCAACCGTTTTATGGAACATTATGGCGACAGCGAGTTACCCGAGTGGCTACAAAGTCACCCCGAGCTGGAGCAACGGATTCAGGCCTTGAAATAGCCTCAGCCAGACTCAGGCCGGGACATCCGGATTAGAATTGCTGCATAAAAAAAGCGACCGATATCGGTCGCTTTTTTTGTCTGAGCAAACGAAAACCGCTTACAGCGCCGCGATGGTCGCTTTTGGTTCTGATCAGAACGCAAAACTCAATCAGGTGTTTAAACCAGGTATTGCAATGCATTGTATATGCGAGGTATCTTTCGCCTCCGAAATATTAATAAATCAGTAGCATATTGGAATACCAAGTATGTCACCTGACAACGCAGGGGACGTGCAGGCTATCCTGTTGCTGAACAAGGGTTTATCACTGTGCTTTCTTATTGGATTGCGTCATAAAACGGAAATGGCGATGCTGACATATTCAAACATCAAACAAATAGTGTTACTTGCAAGTGTGATTTTTCTGACTGCCTGTAACGGCGGGGGCAGTGATAGCGCCAGCGGTGATAAAAAATTAGATAAACTGCCGGTCGAAGCTGCATCAACCAAGGTCAGCGGCCAGGTATTTAAAGGCCCGGTTGCGTACGCGACCGTCACTGCGTTTAATGCCGATGGCAAAGAATTGGCCAGTACGGTGACCGATAATCAAGGTTTTTACACCCTGTCGCTGGATGCGTCTTATCGTGGGGTTGTGCAGATCGATGCGACCGGTGGGGACTACATTAACGAAGCAACGGGCGTGCGAACGCCTCTGACTGAAACGCTCCGGTCCGTGAAAGTACTGACAGAAAAAGATTCTGTCATGAATGTGACGTTACTGACGGAAATGGCCGTGCGCGAGCTGCCTTTTTTAGTGCCTGAGCTTGTCGCAGCAGCAAACCGCAAGGTGGCGAAAGCCATGCAGTTAGATCTGGATATTGTCAGCGAAGCGCCAGTTGATCTGCTGGATGAAGCGAACGTGGACGAAACGGGCGGAAGAGTCGACTATGCGCTGGTCATTGCCGGGATGACGAAAGCCGCCGAAGCGGAGGATATCAAGCTCAGTCGCTTGATGTTCGAACTGAATCAGGACATTGCGGACAACAGCAAGCTGGATGATGAGCGGCAACTCACCCGGTTAAATCAAGGGATCAATGCTTTTCTCGATTCAGCGCAGAACAAAGTGGTGGTGAACAAGGCGCAACATTATCGCAATACTTATCCTGTTGTGGCCCCGTTAGACATGCTGTCTGTCTATGCAAATCATCAACTGCGCATAGCACCTGACATCACCGATGATAAAGGGCAACTTTTTTATCACTGGCGTCAGGTGATGGGGCCGACAGTGTTGATGGAAGGTGCTCACACCGAGGCAATGTATTTCAAGGCAGCGGACACGGTAAAAAAACAGACCCTGGCATTCGAGTTAACCGTGACTGACTCAGGTGGCTTAAGTGTCAGTCAAACTTACTATGTCAGGGTGTTGCCGATTCCTGTGATTTCCGGTGTGGCGTTCAAAGGGCCCATTAAGGGTGCAAGGGTCAAAATCACCCAGGTTGACGGTACCCTCATCGGGGAAGCCACTACTACATCGGATGGCTGGTATCAGATCAGGAATAACAATGTTTATCAGGGATTGGTCATCGCTGAGGTGACGGGTGGCACGTATGTCAGCGAAGCGACGGGAAAGACAGTGCCGCTAGAGTCAACTTTACGTGCTGTCACCCACCTGAAAGCCACGGATCAATCGATTCATATCACGCCCTTCACTGAGCTGGCGGTTCGTCGGGCCAAAAACTTGGGGGAGCACTTTACTCAAACCACGGTAGAACAAGCAAACCAAGAGGTGACAAACGCATTAAGTGGGTCAGGGGTGGTCGGCACTGAACCACTGAACCTGATGGATCCCTGGAACAAGATCGAGCGCTTCAGTGCTGAGTCTGATTATGCACTCTCTCTGGCTGCGGCTATGGTTGCCATGCACACACATTCACAGAGTTTGACCGACTGGCTGGATCGGGTGTCTGAAGACTTATCCGATAACGGAAAAATAGATGATATTGAGATACTGAATGCTCTGTATCGAGGGGTAAACAGTTTTATCCGCTCGCCTCACAATCATGTCAGGATTACAGAGCTGGACAGTAATCTAGCGCGGAGATTTTATCGCAGTACGTCACCTGAAATACTGTTAATTTCTGCCAGTGATGGTTATGAAAGGGCGCAAATCAATGTGCTGGTGCAGGCTCAAGACACAGGGATAGGTGGGATCCATTTTTATTCTTTACGGCAGCTCAGTGGGCCGGCAGCGAAATTCACAGAGAAGCAATCCAGAAACGCTTTCAGAATTAGCTTGCCTGAACTCAATGGAGAGCTCCCTGAAACCCTGACTTTCGAAGTCACGGTCAGCGATTGGGATGAACTGACCGCTTCAGAAACATTTTCGATTGAGGTACAGCCTTACCCCAATGTTGTACTGGATAAAATTATCGATCCGCAACTGCGCCAATGTATTGAGTCACACTCTTCGAAAGTCCTCGATATAGAGGATATCAGGCGTCTTGAATGCGGTCCGGATTACGCGGGGATTAGCCAGTTGGATGGGATGGAACAATTGACCTATCTGACTTATTTGGGCGTGTTGGCGCAAAACCAGATCACGGATGTCACCCCCTTAGCGAGCTTACCCAAACTGCGTAGTCTCGCTATTGAACAGACAGTGATGACGGATCTCACGGCATTCACTGTCCTGAAACTGGGGCAGTTAAGCCTCAAGAACAGTCCGTTGTTGACCGACTTTAGTGCTCTGCCTCAACTGACTGAGCTGTATACCGCGAATTTTTATGGCACAGGACTGACTGATGGCTATCTTCTGGATAAGTTCCCCGTCCTGAGATATCTCAATGTCGGTCATATACAGAGCACAGATCTGGGTTTTATTTCTGACTTATATGATTTGTACGGATTGGTGATTGCGGACTCAGGGCTTACCCGGCTTGATCCTCATTGGTTTGACAATAAACCGGACCTCTTAATCTTGGATATTTCCGGTAACCCAATCACGGACATTTCGACACTGTTTGGGTTAACGATGTTACGTGAGCTGAATTTATCGAAGACTGACATTGCAGATTTATCGCCTTTGCGAAAATCAATGAATTTAAGAGAAATCGATATTTCATATACTGAGGTAACGGATTTGTCTGTTTTTCTCCGTTTTACACTCGCGGAGCAGATTCTCTTGCAAGGTTTTCAGGGGAGGGATATCAGCCCGCTGATTGAACTGAAGAAAGGGGATATCGACAAGGTTTTAAGAAGGGTAGATCTCACCGGGGCGGTTGTTGTGCCTTGTTCACAAATGACTGAACTGAGAGGCTTGGGCGTCAATATTGCTGTTGATGTCCAGCCCGGGGTGACGTGCACAGCAGACTTTCCTGCGGATTTATAGCGTCGTCAGCATGCCGAAAACGGTATAAAAAAAGAGGCCATCCGGCCTCTTTTTGATGTCTTGATGTCAACCGAAAACCGCTTACAGCGCTGCGATAGTCGCTTTCTGCTCTTCCAGTTTGATCAGGGTTTCTTTATAACCTTCCAGCTTCTCGCGCTCTTTGGCCACGACGGCTTCCGGGGCTTTGGCCACGAAACCTTCGTTGCCCAGTTTGCCCGCGATACGCTTGATTTCACCCTGCGTCTTGGCCATTTCTTTGTCCAGACGCGCCAGCTCGGCGTCTTTGTCGATCAGGCCAGCCATCGGGATCATCAGGGTCGACTTGCCGACCAGCGCCGTGGCGCAGGCTGGGGTTGCTTCGCCGTCTGCCAGTACACGCAGGCTGTCCAGTTTCGCCAGCGCCACCAGAACGGCCTGGTTTTGCTGCAGGCGGGCCGCGTCTTTATCATCAGCGGCTTTGAGCATCACATCCAGGCCTTTGCTTGGTGCGATGTCGTACTCGGCGCGCAGGTTACGGATGCTGGTGATGAATTGCTTCACCCACTCAATGTCTGCCAGCGCGTCCGCATTGAAGTTGGCATCATCATACTGAGGCAGTGCCTGAGTCATGATGGTGTCGCCTTCAACCCCTTTCACCAGTGGCTTGACGCTCTGCCAGATGGTTTCCGTGATGTACGGGATCACAGGGTGGGCCAGACGCAGCGTCTTCTCCAGCACAGTGATCAGGGTACGACGGGTTGCGCGTTGCTGGGCTTCGCTGCCTTTCCACAGTACCGGCTTGGTCAGCTCCAGATACCAGTCACAGAACTGGTTCCAGATGAACTCATATATCGTGTTGGCAGCCATATCCAGACGGAAGTTGTCAATATGGGCATTGAACTCTTTCGCCGCCAGCTCGAACTGCGACTCGATCCACTTGTCAGCCAGTGAGTATTCCAGCTCGGCACCATCGGCAAAACCGCAATCCTGATCTTCAGTGTTCATCAGTACGTAGCGGCTGGCGTTCCACAGTTTGTTACAGAAGTTACGGTAACCTTCCAGGCGTTTCATGTCCCAGTTGATGTCACGGCCGGTAGACGCCATGGCAGCCAGGGTGAAACGCAGGGCATCGGTGCCGTAAGGTTCAATGCCGTTTTCGAACGTCTTGCGGGTATTTTTTTCGATCTTCGCTGCCAGTTGCGGCTGCATCATGTTGCCGGTACGTTTCTGTACCAGAGACTCCAGATCAATCCCGTCGATCATGTCGATCGGATCCAGCACGTTCCCTTTTGACTTCGACATTTTGTCGCCGTTCTCATCACGGATCAGACCGGTGACATAAACGGTTTTGAACGGGACCTGGGCTTTGCCGTCTTCATCTTTGCAGAAGTGCATGGTCATCATGATCATGCGGGCAACCCAGAAGAAGATGATATCGAAGCCGGTCACCAGCACATCTGACGGGTGGAAGACTTTCAGGTCGTCCGTCTGTTCCGGCCAGCCCTGAGTCCCGAAGGTCCACAGTGCTGAGGAGAACCAGGTGTCCAGCACGTCGTCGTCTTGTTTCAGAACCACGACAGGCGCCAGGCTGTATTTCTCACGGACTTCTTCTTCAGTACGGCCAACATAGACCTTACCGTCGTTGTCGTACCAGGCCGGGATGCGGTGACCCCACCACAGCTGACGGGAAATACACCAGTCCTGCACGTCACGCATCCAGGAGAAGTACATGTTCTCGTACTGCTTCGGTACGAATTTGATATCGCCGTCTTCAACCGCTTTCACTGCCGGTGCAGCCAGCGGGGCGGTACGCACGTACCATTGGTCGGTCAGCATCGGCTCGATCACCACACCGCCACGGTCGCCATAAGGGACGGTCAGGTCGTGATCTTTGATTTCATCCAGCAGACCCAGCTGATCGAATTCGGCCACGATGGCTTTACGCGCTTCAAAACGTTCCATGCCCTGATAGGCCGCCGGAATGTCGGTGCTGTAGGCATCTGTGGGTTCACCGTTGCTGTTAAAGACTTCCGCCTCGTTACGGATGTTGGCATCGAAGGTCAGGATGTTGATCATCGGCAGGCTGTGACGTTTACCGACTTCGTAGTCGTTAAAATCGTGTGCCGGGGTGATCTTCACACAACCCGTGCCTTTTTCCATGTCAGCGTGCTCGTCACCCACGATCGGGATGCGACGATTCACGATTGGCAGCAGAATGTGTTTGCCAATCAGATCCTGATAACGCGGATCTTCCGGATTCACTGCAACGCCGGTATCACCCAGCATGGTTTCCGGACGTGTGGTGGCAACCACGATGTAATCTTTCCCGTCTGCGGTTTTGACACCGTCGGCCAGCGGGTAGCGGAAGTGCCACATGTGGCCCTTCTTGTCTTTGTTCTCAACTTCCAGATCAGAAATCGCGGTGTGCAATTTCGGATCCCAGTTGACCAGGCGCTTGCCACGGTAAATCAGATCGTCTTCATACAGACGAACGAAGACTTCACGCACAGCGTTAGAGAGACCTTCGTCCATGGTGAAGCGTTCGCGATCCCAGTCCACAGAAGCACCCAGGCGGCGCAGCTGCTTGGTGATGGTGCCGCCGGATTCGCCTTTCCATTCCCAGATCTTGTCGATGAAGGCATCACGACCGTAATCGTGCTTGGTTTTGCCTTCTTCGGCGGCGATCTTACGTTCTACAACCATCTGAGTCGCGATACCCGCGTGGTCAGTACCGACCTGCCACAGGGTGTTTTTGCCTTTCATGCGCTCACAGCGGATCAGGGTATCCATGATGGAATCCTGGAATGCGTGGCCCATGTGCAGGCTGCCCGTGACGTTTGGCGGTGGGATCATGATGCTGTACGCATCTTTCGTCGTGTCACCGTGAGGCTTGAAATAACCAGCCTCTTCCCAGCGCTTGTACAGCGCTTGTTCAATCGATTGTGGGTTGTATGTCTTTTCCATAGCGCTCTTGATGGATCTAGGTGGAATTAGGGCGATTCAGGCGCAGGTGTGGTCTGCAATTGAATGCCTGCCAACCGGTACGCTTTATAGCGTTCACGGGCCTGCTGCTTGAGTTTTTCTTCGCAAGGCACGAAGTCTACCACTTGTGCAAAGGTCACGGCAAAATTTGGTGCATCCTGACTGAGGTTGATCAGGATTGCCCGGCGGCCGCTGTGTCGCAGCCCAGGCCAGCCGATCTCTACCGGAGAACCCTGTCTGGGGCCTTCACCAATCAGGTTGTGGGGCACGAAATTGTCGGGATCTTGTTGCCAGAGGTATTCGTCCAGCCATTCGGCCTGCTCGCGGGTTTCCGCCAGCAGGAACACAGACTGGCCTTGCTGATACCACCATGCTGCTTGCTGACCGGCCAGTTTCAGCCTCGCCTCCGGATCGGCGTCGTCAATGATATAAAAGGTAGCATGGCTCATAAATGTCTATCCGAAAAAAGGGGCCGTCTGGCCCCTCTGTCGATGATGGTTAATCGAGGTTTTCCAGACCGGCCCGGTTGAGCAGGAACTGGACCAGCAAAGGCACCGGACGTCCGGTAGCCCCTTTGTTTTTGCCGCCTGTCCAGGCGGTCCCGGCGATATCCAGGTGCGCCCAGTTGTACTTCTTGGCGAAGCGAGACAGGAAGCAACCTGCGGTAATGGTACCCGCGCCCGGTGTACCGATGTTGGCCAGATCCGCAAACGGACTCGCCAGCTGTTCCTGGTATTCATCGTTCATTGGCAGACGCCAGGCACGGTCACCGGCCTGCTCAGAGGCGTTGACCAGCTCATGGGCCAGTGGGTTATGGTTCGCCATCAGACCGCTGATGTGATTGCCCAGGGCCACCACACAGGCGCCGGTCAGGGTGGCGACGTCAATCACGCACTCAGGCTCAAAGCGCTCCACATAAGTCAGTGCATCACACAAGACCAGGCGACCTTCCGCGTCTGTATTCAGCACTTCCACGGTCTGGCCAGACATGGTGGTCAGAATGTCACCCGGACGGTAGGCATTGCCGCCCGGCATGTTTTCACAGCCCGCCAGTACGCCAATGACATTGAGCGGCAGATTCAGTTTCGCCAGAGAGCGCATCGCCCCGAAGACGGTCGCGGCGCCGCACATGTCGTATTTCATTTCGTCCATATTGGCTGACGGCTTGATGGAAATACCGCCTGAGTCAAAGGTTAGCCCTTTACCAACCAGTACCAGCGGTTTGGCACTCGGATCCGGATGACCTTTGTACTCAATGATCGACATCATGGCTTCATTTTTAGAGCCCTGGCCCACGGCCAGATACGAGGTCATACCCAGCTCTTTCATTTCCTGCTCGCCAATGATTTTGGTGCTGACGGTATCAAAGTCGTCAGCCAGACGGCGAGCCTGAGAGGCGAGGTAAGCCGGGTTCGCCACGTTCGGCGGCATATTGCCCAGATCTTTCGCTGCGCGGACACCGGATGCGATGGCCAGACCATGGCTGATCGCGCGCTCACCCAGCGACAGTTCACGGCGGGTCGGGACATTGAACACCAGCTTGCGCAGCGGACGGCGGGTTTCCGGTTTGGTGCTCTTGAACTGATTAAAGGTGTAGAGGCTGTCTTTGGTGGTCTCGACCGCCTGACGGACTTTCCAGTAAGTGTCCCGGCCCTTAACGTGCAGTTCAGTCAGGAAGCAGACGGCTTCCATTGACCCGGTTTCATTCAGCGTGCTAATAGTTTGCTTAATGATTTGTTTGTACTGACGTTCATCCAGTTCACGCTCTTTACCACAGCCAACAAGCAGAACACGTTCAGAAAGCACGTTCGGGACATGGTGAAGCAACAGCATCTGGCCAGGTTTTCCTTCCAGATCACCGCGACGCAGCAGGGAACTGATGTAACCCTCGCTGATCTTATCCAGTTGTTCAGCAATGGGAGAGAGGCGGCGTGGTTCAAAGACGCCAACGACGATACAGGCACTGCGCTGTTTCTCGGGGCTACCACTTTTTACACTGAACTCCATGCGTACTCCTACATCCTATAAAGACAATTAGGGCTAAATGTTAGATAATACCGCACTTACTTGTTGGTTCTTGAATTCAGGTTAAGATCAAAGTGCAGGCTGACAGTTAGCCGAAAGATAAAAAAATAACTGATTTACCGGAAAATTATAGTGATTCCAGCAAAAAAACAAGTTTTCTATGGGTATATAACGCGTGATTATTGTTCGTTATTTGACACGTGAGACAATCAAGAGCCAGGTCGCGGTCCTTTTTGTATTGTTTCTTATCTTTATCAGTCAGAAGTTTATCCGCATTCTGGCTGATGCGACAGACGGATCCATTCCTGGTGATCTGGTCCTGACCCTGATGGGGCTGTATATGCCCTCGATGGCGATGCTGATGCTGCCGCTGAGTTTATATATTGGGATCCTGCTCACTTTTGGCCGCTTATATGCCGAAAGTGAAATCACTGTGATGAATGCAACCGGCATCGGGAATACGTTCCTGATCCGGGCAGCATTGTGGCTGGCAATTATCACCGGAGCCATTGCGGCGTTCAATGCGCTGTGGCTGGCACCCTGGAGTGCAGAAAAAGAAACCCAGGTCATGGAGCAGGTGGAAGCGGATTCTGGGCTGGATCTGCTGGTGAAAGGCCAGTTTCAGGGCGCGCCGGATGGCCGTGGTGTGGTCTTTGTCGATGACATTACCGACAAAGGCGGCAAACTGCACCGCGTCTTTGTGGCGCAACCAACGGCCAGTGACACTTTGCGCCCGAGTGTGATGTTTGCCAATAGCGGTACTGTGGATGTACTGAAAGATGGCCGGCAGGTGCTCGATTTGCAGAACGGTGTCCGCTACGAAGGGCTGCCGACCCGTCTGGACTATTCCATCACAGGTTTTGATAATTATCAGGCGGTGATCGGCCAGCGGGCGATCAAAGAAAAAGACCGCGACTGGGATGCCCTGCCGACCCTGGCGCTGATGCAGCGTCCGGAACTGGCAGCCCAGGCTGAATTTCAGTGGCGGATGTCGCTGGTGATCTGTATCCCGTTGCTGACCATGGTGGTGGTGCCTTTATCGGCGGTGAATCCGCGTCAGGGGCGCTTTGCCAAGCTGGTGCCTGCGGTGCTGATTTATCTTTGTTATTTTCTGGCGATCAGCGCGGCAAAATCGGCGGTGGAAGATGGCGGACTGCCGGTCGGCATTGGCTTGTGGAGTATCAATATTCTCATGCTGCTGGTGGCGATTGGGCTCAATAGCTGGGACTCGCTGCCCATGCGACAATTCAGAGATAAATTTCGGAGACGCGGCTGATGTTTAAAATTCTCGACTGGTACATTGGCCGTACCATTATTGCCACTTCTGCCCTGACACTGTCGACCCTGGTGGGCCTGTCTGCCATCATCAAATACGTGGAACAGCTGCGTAAAGTGGGCGACGGGACGTACGATTTGTGGAAAGCACTGCTCTTTGTGCTGCTCAGTGCGCCGCGTGATATTGAAATGTTCTTCCCGATGGCGGTGTTGCTGGGGGCGCTGATCGGCCTGGGCACACTGGCGTCCAGCTCAGAGCTGGTGGTGATGCAGGCTGCCGGCTTTTCTAAACTGGATATCGGCCTGTCAGTGCTGAAAACGGCCGTGCCGCTGATGCTGCTGGTGATGGTACTGGGGCAGTGGGGCGCGCCACAGGCGCAGAAAGCGGCACGGGAGTTACGGGCGATCTGGACTTCTGGCGGCAATGTGTTTTCGGTACAGCGCGGGGTCTGGGCTAAAGATGATAACGACTTTATTTACATTGGCCGGATCCACGAGCAAACCAATCTCAACGCGATAAACATCTGGGAATTTGATGAAAAAGACGTGCTGAAAGACAGTTTGTTCGCCCGCTCTGCGACTTTTCTCGACGAAAAAGGCTGGGAGCTGAAAGATGTCACTGTGACCCACATTGGCGAAGAAAAGCAGGAAAATACCCATTTCGACACCAAAATCTGGCAGACCAGTCTGACCCCGGATAAGCTGGCTGTGGTTACAGTCAAACCGGAAGAACTGGCCCTCTCTGGCGTATACGATTATGTCCAGTATTTAAAAGAGACCAAGCAGGATGCTTCGCGCTACGAACTGGCTTTCTGGCGTAAAGCCCTGCAGCCGTTCTCAATCGCCGTGATGATGCTGCTGGCGCTGTCTTTTGTTTTCGGCCCGTTACGTTCGGTGACGATGGGTGCGCGGGTATTGTCCGGGGTGATCTTCGGGTTTGCTTTTTATATCTCGAATGAAGTGTTCGGCCCGCTGAGTATGGTGTACCGTCTGCATCCGATTGTGGGCGCATTGGGTCCGAGTCTGGTCTTCTTGTTCATTACTTTGTACCTGCTCCGACGTAAACTCTAGATCAGAAACAGACAAAGAGAGACAGAGAGACAAAAGGCGCCATTCAGGCGCCTTTTTTGTGCGTTTGATCTGCCGATCAGTTGGGTTTTGGCAGCAACACCATTTCACATTCTGCCATCAAATCCTGCAGCGATTGCTTGGTGTGGCTGAAAGGCACCAGCAAATTGCCCAGGCCAAAGGCCGATGTCGCCATGCGAATAAGCGCTTGGGTAAAGCGGATATTTGAACCATCGGCATTCTGAATGCGCAGCTTCCAGGCGCGCATACCCAGCGTCTGACCGGCTTTACACCAGAAATAGCCAAAGAAAGCGACGATGCTCCCGCCCAGATACACAGAGTATATTGGTGCAGCCACCGGGTGTCGGGTGAGGTATTCACTGGCATCGGCATAGTTGCCCAGGTTCAGCAAGCCGGTGCTGAGTAGTAAAGCGATCACGGCCATGGCCAGACCGCCAGCCAGCATTAATACTGCAGCCACCACCAGAGCGTCGTAAATCCAGGCGCCGATGCGACGAAACAGCCCCGGGTATTGTTTGGTTTGCGTCATGTCCTTTTTCACTGCTGTTGTCATGGTTCCACCACAAAGAGTAAAGAGAACAGGCAAGCCTGCCTGCTCCAAAAAACTGCGGCACAGTGTAGCAATAGTTCCAGGCTCAGGGTACTCAAGTTGCGCGTTACTGTCCGATTGCAACAGAGAGTGTCGATTGGATTGGCAACGGAATGCGGTGAAAAATGCCGGAGCGACGAAAAAAGCAGCAAACGATCGATCGCTCTTCATAAAGTTGCTTGCACATCAACACCGTATACGTATAATCAGCGTCATTGCCCGGGTGGCGAAATTGGTAGACGCAGCGGATTCAAAATCCGCCGCTGGTGACAGTGTGCCGGTTCAAGTCCGGCCCCGGGCACCAATTTCAACAACAAAGCCTCGACGACTGTCGGGGCTTTGTTGTTTCTGACGTTCAAAAACTTATGCTCGCTTTTTTCTTGTCATCAACCTGCAGGAAGCGAGCTTAAGCCCTTCTTCTCATCATATGTGCCAGCAAACGATTTGTACCGGTACAGATTTCGCTTCAGTTATCTTCAACGTTTTTGCGGCTAACCTTGATGTGCTTGCATGATCACACGCGCTGAAACCATAGCTGATGACAGTGCAGTAGTGCACAAATTTGATTCTCAGAAAGCATATTTATACAAATATCAGATCAGGGCGAAAGAAAGTGCAATGTCATCATCCTATGATGTTTATATCTTGATTTGCATGAATTTATTGCAGTTGTAAGCATAGGATGTGCAGACAGTTGACAGCTTCAGGGATGAAAAGGCGTCGCATTCTGAGTGGGTATTGTTCGTCGTCCGGTACATGCCGGCGAGCACCTGCAAGTCGCGTTTTCACCGCATTCCTGAGCAGCATCATGGACTTGATGAGGAAGAATAATGCGAAGAATGTCGGGTCGGTATCTGGCGCTTTTTATGTGTTTGGTCGCTGTTCTGGGTTACTTTGCTTATCAGATCTATACCAAGCAACTGGCTTTAACCAAGAATAAAGCCCGCAGTGAAATCATCGTGGCGGGCAACAATATCCGAACCGTGATGGAGCAGTCACTCAATGCATTACATACCCTGGCTGCCGTGGTGGATCAAAGCCATGGCAAGGTGGAGCGGTTTGAGGCACTGGCTGCCAGGCTGCTGCCGCTTCATCCCGGTATTCTTTCGCTGCAACTCGCACCGCAAGGGCGCCTGAACTACATTTATCCGCTTGAGGGCAACGAAGCTGTGCTCGGGATGGATTTATTTGCCTCATCCCGAACCCGGCCCGGTGCTTTGCAGGCATACCGCTCCGGGACCATCGTGATGGATGGTCCTTATGAGTTGCTGCAGGGCGGTTATGGCGTTCTGGCGCGCTTACCGGTTTATGTTTCAGCGCCTTCTCTGCCGAACTCTCAGGCTGAACAGGCATCCCGTACTTTCTGGGGACTGGCGATTGCCCTGATCCGTTTTCCTCAGGCGCTGGAAGGCAGTTCGCTGGCTGAACTGACACAACTGGGATATCAGTATCAGCTCTGGACCCAAAATGCCCGGACAGGGCAGCCTTTAGTGATTTCAAACAGTCAGGGTGATCTGCAGTGGCAGACACTGACTGACAGTATTCATTATGAGATTGAGATCAGTGGCCGCACCTGGTCATTGGCAATGGCCCGCTCACAGGGCTGGGGCGATCCGCTGTTGTTTGGTCTGTTAACACTGCTGACCCTGCTGCTCGCCTTGATCGTGACCCGTCTGGTGTACAGCGCCCAGTACTCAAAAAGATGTGCCCGGGATCTGGAAGGGCTGGTGAGTATGAGGACCGAGCAACTACGCCAGAGTGAAAAAGAATTGCACCGGGCGCAGGAGGTCGCCGGTATCGGTTCCTGGCGTTATGATGCCATCAAAAATGGCCGCATATTGACGCCGCAAGCCAGAGCCGTGCTGGACTGGCCCTCTGAAGTCATGACATTCAGGCAACTGATGGCCCGGGTTCCCGAGGCTTACCATGCTGGGGTTGCCGCCGTCTGGTTCAATGAAAATCACTCCAGACATAAATTTGTGGAATACCCGGTTGTGGTGAACCATCAGGAGCGCTGGCTCAGAGAATTTTCTGAAAGCCGGATCACCACTGTCGGTGTCGAACTGATTGGTACGGTGCAGGACATCACAGAATCCAAATCGCAACAGGAAATGATCTGGCGACAGGCTCATTACGATAGTCTGACGGGGTTGCCCAACCGCTATTATCTGCTGAAACTCATGCAGGAATTCATGGCGAAGTCGAAGGAAAGTCATGAGGCTTTCGCCGTTATTTTTGTCGATATTGATGACTTCAAATGGGTGAACGATGCCTTGGGGCATTTAGAGGGCGATAAAATACTGCAAATGCTGGCAGAGCGTTTGAGCCGGTTATTACCGTCTGAGCATGCAGTCGCTGCCCGGGTCAGCGGGGATGAGTTCGTGATTCTGATGCGTCAGGCACCTGAAGGCAGTGACGTGGAGGCATTTCTTCGCGCATTGCTATCGGCTTTTGAACAGCCACTGCAAGCGGCGCATCGCTTGCTACAGGTGTCCTGCAGTGCCGGGATCGCCATTTATCCGGATGACGGCTCAAGTGCTGAAGACTTGTTGGGCAAGTCCGATTTGGCGATGTATCACGCGAAAAACCAGGGCAAGCACAACTTCAGCTTCTTTACTCCTGAGATGGCGGCTGAGGCCAATGAAAATCGCCACCTTGAGGATGAGCTCAAAGCCGCGATAAAGAATCAGGATTTTGAGCTGTACTATCAGCCGATCATCGATGCCCGCACCGGGCAGATCGTGGCGGTGGAATCCCTGATCCGGTGGTTTCATCATGAAAAAGGGCCGATCTCCCCGGATTGTTTTATTCCTGTTGCAGAGGAAAAGGGATTTATCCTCGATATTGGTCATTGGGTGCTGAAGCAGGCGGTGTCTGATATTTATGGTTTAAATGGTGCGCTGGGGACTCAACTGGCCGTGACGATCAATATTTCCAGACGCCAGTTACAGGATGAAACCTTCTATCAGCAGTTGCAGGACGTGCTGGCTGAGCTGCCTGTGTCTGCCCAACAGGTGGTGCTGGAAATTACCGAATCAGCGCTGGTCGACAGCCATCAGAAGCTGACTGAGCAACTGCACCGGATTCAGCAGTTGGGCATCTTGTATGCGCTGGATGATTTCGGCACCGGGTATTCCTCCCTGGCCAGTGTGCGCGATTTTCCGCTCTCGACACTGAAAATCGATAAATCCTTTATCAGAGACTGTCCGCAGGATGAGCAGGCTAACCAAGTCGTCAAAGCGATCATTCAGATGGCCAATGCGCTGGGTATTCAGGTCGTGGCCGAAGGGGTTGAGCACATTGAGCAGGTTGTGTTTTTACAGACACTTCAGTGTGGCTATGCTCAGGGCTTTTATTACCACAGGCCCATGCCGCTGGATGAGCTGCGCCATCTGATTCAATCAGGTGTGCCCGCCACTGTGCATCAGGAGCGTGAGGCTAAATCTGCTGCACCGGCGGAGATGGTTGAAGAAGTCTGAACACAGAAGATCCGTTGGCGTGTTGTCATATCGTCTGAAATGCGCTGATCATTTCACGTCACGATAATTACGACAGAAGCCTCTACACTGCTAAGATATTTCAGTGCTGCAATCGATAAAACAGGGAAGCGATATGATCGATCTGGTGACTTTAGGGGTAACTGTGTTCATGGGCTTTTTTGCCATCATGAACCCGATCGCAAATACGGCGGTATTTACCGGGCTGACCGCCAGCCAATCCCCGCATGAAAAAAAGCAAACGGCCATCAAGGCGCTGACCGCTGCGTTTTTTATTGTTGCAGCGTTCAGTCTGCTCGGAAAAGGGATATTCCAGCTGTTCGGGATCACTTTACCGGCGCTGAGAATGGCCGGGGGAATATTAGTCTTTATGGTGGGTTATCACATGCTGCAGGGAAGCAGTTCTTCCATGCAGACACAAAGCCCCAGCAAGGAGGCTGAGGACGTCTCTATTTCGCCGCTGGCGATCCCGATTCTGGCGGGGCCGGGCACCATAGCAACCGCCATGAACTACTCAGCCGCAGAGAGCCTGCTGCATATTCTGATCACGATTTCTGCGTTCGGGGTGTTGTGCCTGGTTACCTTATTGTGCTTTTTGTATGCCCAAAAGCTGGTGGCATTTCTGGGGAAAGACGGCGTGAATGTTATCACCCGAATCATGGGGTTACTCCTAACGGTCATTGCGATGCAGATGCTGATTCAGGGGGTGCATGATGCGATGCATCTGTTTACGCCGGCGGGTGGTTAATGCATTCAGGGTGCTGATGTATGATTGGCGAAATGTTGTAACGTGCTTATATCCTGATGGTTTCAAGGCGCAATGTCGGCTGAAAATCCGCGCCAGTGCTGTGAGATTGTTCACTGTTTAAATCAATATAGTTGTTCCCGCACAATATGAAACTAGTCTTTCATGTGTGGTTTAACAGGGAGCAATGGAATGAAAGGTTTTGGGCTTGGGGTTATCTTACTTATGCCAGGCATGGCTCTGGCGGCGCCGCATCATCATACCGTCAAGATGACCTATGTCGGTGGCGCGTATGGCGAGACAACATTAGATGTTTCCTCCGCTGATCGTGCGGAGTATGCCGAAGAGGGCTTGTCCATCGATGACACAGACAAAGGCTACAAATTTTTCCTGGGTCATAGAATCAATCGTTACGCGGCTGTGGAAGGATTTTTGGCCGATCTGGGGGAAGCCACACTGAGTCATCAGGATTCAGCGATATCTGCTTCTATAGAAATGGATACCTGGGGCGGGGTGGTACTGGGGATAGTGCCTTTACACCCACAAATTGAGGCGTTTGCAAAGTTGGGGCTGCATGCTTGGGATATGAGCGCAAAAATGCAGGGCCAGACGCTGTTGGAAGATGATGGTACAGATATGCTGTATGGGATTGGTGCCAGCTATATTTACTACCCGACCTATTCTGATGATGCCGTTTCTGTCCGTATCGAATTTGAGCGCTTCGAGATGGACAAGGAGAGTGTGGATTTGTTCTCAGCGGGAATCAGCTATCACTTTTAACCTGACACCGACTTAGTGAACCCAGGCTTGCCTGGGTTTTTTGCGCAAACATGCCGTTTTACCGTCGCTGAATGATGAATGAAATTATATTATTTTTCATGGTGTTATTGTTTTGTTGGGTGGCCTGTTTTCAGACTCAGGCATTTTCTTATCTTACTTTGATTTACATCAAGTCTGATGCCTTACTCCTTTTCTTGCCCTCACTATACTTAAAACCGATACAAACAGTCGGGTGTGAATCTTCTGTGTTGAAGGAGGTTGAAAATGCGTACTGATGTTAAAAAAAGTGGTTTCCCTTCTCTGCTGGATAATGATTTCGACAACTTGTTTCAAGGCTTCTTTCGCCCGGTACTCAGCGGTGATTTTTTGAAGCCAGCCAGCCAATTGCCTGCTGTAGATATTCATGAAACCAAAGACAATTATGTACTGACTGCAGAGTTGCCCGGATTCAGTAAAGAGGATGTTCAGGTCTCTTTTCACAACGGTAAATTAACCATTGCCGCTGAACATCAAGAAGAAACCGAGAAGAAACAGGAAGGGCAAGCCGTGTTGACTGAACGGCGCTATGGCAGCTATTCGCGTACTTTCCAGTTCGGATCGAATATTGCTGAGCACGATATTGATGCGGCGTATCAGGATGGTGTTCTGCGTTTGGTCCTGCCGAAAACGGCCACCAGTGAACCTGAAGTCCGGAAAATTGAAGTCCGTTAAGGTTGAGGGCTGAAGGCACATGCAAACACTCAGGTGCGGGCAGCGATGCCGGCACCTGTTTCCCGTCAGTCAGGGCATCTGCCCTGATATCGGAGGTCTGGACCATGAAAGCTTTTCTTCTCACCGCAGCCTTTGCTGCGATAGCAGGGCTGTCCGGATGTGACAGATCCAGTCAGAGTTTTAGTTTACCCCAGGGCAATGTTGAGCAGGGGGAACAGGTTTTTGTGAAGTACCAATGCCTCAGCTGCCATACGATGGCCGGTTATGAAACAGATACGGAGAACCTGCCCGGTTCGATGGAAACGCCGGTAGCGCTTGGCGGACAGGTGAGCCGCATCCGGACTTATCCTGAGTTGGTGACGTCTGTGATTAACCCTTCGCACAGACTCGCCGAAGGTTATGAGGCCGAGAGTGGCCAGTCTGTGATGCCGAGTTTTAACGATGTGATGACGGTAACTGAATTGGTGAATCTGGTGCATTTTCTGGAATCACATTATGAGCTGGAACCGTATCCGCGTACTGAGTATATGAGTCCCCGATAAGGATCGGCGAGCGGAATTTACTTTACAACGCTGTCAGCAATAGGCGAGACTTCTCCTTGTAAATTTTATGGTCAATGTTTTGTGCTGTTTGCTGCTGAGCAGGGCGCGATAATCTGCTAACAGGTTGAAAGTAAATCATGTGGGATCCTTTTCTGGAAAAAATTGAGCTGGTCATACTGTACTTATTGACACACAAACTCTTACTCAGTTTGTGTGTTGTACTGCTGGTGATCGTCATTCGCCGTGTCACGATTACCCGGATCCGCGGCGAGGCGAATTTTCTCAGTGAAGATCAGCGGAAATGGATCTCACGCACCAAAAATGGCGCCTTTACCTTATTGCTGCTGACGCTTTTTCTGCTGTGGGAATCGGAGATCAGCAAGTTTGCGCTGTCGCTGACCGCCATCGCAGTGGCCCTGGTGGTGGCATCGAAAGAGATTATTCTGTGTATTACCGGCTCACTGCAGCGTGCCAGTTCCCGTTCATTCCGCATTGGCGACTGGATTGAAGTGGGGCCTGTCTGCGGCGAAGTCATCGAACATAATCTGATGGCCACTGTGATTCAGGAAATTGCCTTGCAGCAAGGCCAGTACCATTACACGGGCAAAACCATCACTTTGCCGAACAGTATGTTCTTCACCGTGGCAGTTAAGAACCTGAATTTCATGAAACGTTATGTCTATCATGGCTTTACTGTGACGATAAAAGAAACGGTGAACCTTTATCCTATGGTGCCGGTGCTGCTGGATAAGATTGACGAGCATATCGCCGACTTTATTGATATCGCCCGGCGCTATAACCATATGATAGAGCGTCATGCCGGGGTCGATTTACCCGGTTCGGATCCGCATATTCATATCACGACAACAGCGACGGGCGAGCAGCAGGTGCACTTTAAGCTGTTTTGTCCGACAGTGCAGGCGGCTGAACTGGAGGCAAAAATCCGGGAAGATTTTATGACCCTGTACTGCGAACAATATTTGCCTGTTGCCGCCAAAACCGTTGAGCTGGAATACCAATCCGCCTGATCTGCGTCGGATCAATTCCTAAATGCACGCATAAAAAAGCAGCGCCGAAGGGCGCTGCTTTGCTTTTGCACAAACTGATTTTCTTTGAACACAACACAGTTCGGGTGGTGAATGATCACCGCGATGAATCAAGCAAGTTGCAGGCCAGCATGCGTTCTGTTTCAAGTCTTTGAAAGTGAGCACAAAAGAATGGCTCAACGAGGGTTTTCGGTCTGGCAGTTGCATTTTGCAGTGGCTTCTTGCAACCCCATTCTGGATTTGCAATTTGAAAAGGCACAAGGCATTGTGCTACCAGATGTATAAGTATGTAAGGATGATATGGATGTTCAGTCAGAGCGTTGATCAGGATATCGAACTGGTTCTGGTGCAGCCGTCTTTCGCAGCCCGTTATGTCGAGCTGGTGAATACGCATTATGATTATTTGTCTCAGTGGTTGGCCTGGCCGCCGCACTGTCATACCGAGGCGGATTTCACCGATTTTATCCGTCGCTCCCTGCATGAGTACGCCGAGGGGAAATCCATGGTGTGCGGTATTTTTTACCGGGGACAACTGGTTGGCAACTGCAGCTTTAATACTTTAGATCACAGCCTGAAAACGGCCGATATCGGTTACTGGCTGGCGGCTGATTTTCAAGGGCAGGGCATTATTACCCGGGTATGCCGTCATCTTTTCCGCCTGGCGTTTGACCATTTTGCGATGGAGAAAGTGGTGATTTCAGCCGCGGTTGACAATACGGCGAGCAGAGCGGTCGCAGAACGCCTGGGCATGACGCTGGAAGGGGTGATCACCCGCAGTGAGAACCTCAACGGCCGTATTCTTGACCATGCGATTTATGCGCTCCAACGTGATTCAGTACATTCATGACTATAAGGAAAGATAATGAGTGAAGTGACTTATCCCATTCACGGTGCCTGCCAGTGTGGCGGCGTGACCTACACATTGCTCGCACCGCCGGCCATGGTTGTGGCCTGCCACTGCAAAGAATGCCAGAAGCTCTCGACCAGTGCGTTCAGTATTACGGCCATGGTGGATGCCAAAGATGTGGTTTTTAAAGGCGTGATGGCTGACTGGTCCCGGCCTGCCGACAGCGGTAATATCAGCGCCGCGAAGTTTTGCCCGACCTGCGGCAATCGTATCTACCACTTTAACCCTGAACAGCCGGATGCCATCAAACTCAAACCCAGTAATCTGAGCGACACCCGCGTGATTCAGCCGACCGCTCATGCCTGGGTCAGTGAAAAGCAGGACTGGTTCACCATTCCGGATGGTGTGAAGCAATTTGCCCGGCAGCCGTAAATCCGGATAAATCAACCGGAGCCCAGAGACGCACTTCACCGCAGCAGCGAGCCGTGAGTGCGTTTTATCCTGCTTTGACCTGAAAATCAGGCGCGCCCTGTGCGGTGTTCAGTAAAGTTTTGGCAATGTCGGCAAGGGCTCTGGATTGCTCAGAACCGGCATCCACCCGGGTTTTGGTTTTCTGTGCGGCCGTATTGATATCACTGGCATGTTGACGGATGGATTGAATGACAGCATTTTGCTCCTCGCCAGAGGCCGCAATCTGGGTGTTTTGCTGCTCCAGGTGATTGATGGCATCCAGAATGTGTTTCAGAGCGAGATCGACCTGCTGGAAATGCTCAGTGACTTCTGTCGCTTCGTGTTCGCTTTGATTCATCAGCGCGACGGATTGTTTGGACTCCTGGTGCAGTTGCTCAATCATGGCTTTAATTTCTCCGGCGCTTTGCTGAGTGCGGCCGGCTAAGGTGCGCACTTCATCGGCGACAACGGCAAAACCGCGTCCTTGTTCACCGGCCCGGGCGGATTCAATGGCGGCATTGAGCGCCAGCAGATTGGTCTGCCCGGCAATGTCACCAATGGCATTCATGATGCTGTCGATGTTTTCTATGGTTGTGTCGAGACGGCGAATCATCACGCTGACATTGTGCGTATCGTCAACCAGAGACTGAATACTGGCATGAGTTTCACTGACAATCTGCATGCCCTGACTGGCAAATTCTTTGGCGGTACTGGCAGCTTCCGACGCGATGTGGGCATTGTCACTGCTGTGCAGCACTTGCTCTTCCATTGCGATGATCGCACGGGTGAGCTGATTGATTTGCTGGCTTTGCGTCTCAGCCTGTTCTGTGATTTCTGATAATGTCTGGGTGTTACTGACGGCGACATCATTTAACCTGTGTGATGTTGTATTCACAGCGTCTATCACATATTCATTTTGTTGTTTCTGCTGTTTGGTACGCTCAGCGTATTGCGTAATGGCTTGTTCTTTTTCCTGCTCGGTTTTACAAAAATAAATCAGTGCGAATGTTTGCACTGAGGCATAAAAACAATGATGGATAACCATGCTGATCATCAGCTCATCTTTAGGCAGTACGTATATCGGATATCCGGATTTCTGCAGATAAAAGAATAGAAAATGGTGAATCGCAGCAGCCACTAATACATTGACCAGTACCAGCTTTTGCTTAAATAACAAACAGAATGAAATCAGAATAAATACTTCAAAGTGAGTCATCACCATGCCGCCGTCCTGATGAATATTCAGCGCGACAAAGCCATAAAGGATATAGGCCTGAAGGTTATCCAGCCTGAATATCAGGCAGGTCATGCTGGCCGTAATTAACCCCAGAAAAATCAGTAATACAGTGATATCTATATTTGCGAAATGTAGTTTACTGATCGTCATGATTGAAAAAAAACCGATCACAAAAAGCAGTTGTCGGTTTTTCACATTCAATTGCAAGCGGTCCATATTTGTTGCTTGATGGCTATCAGGTTGAATATTCATATAGATAACTATATTAATAATTGACTGGTGAATTATTGATAGCACAGAAATAACGGATAAAAAGACAGTGTGGATTAAATGTGATCATATTCCCAAATGTCAGCTGAATGGAAAAAGAACCTGGGCATTGACGGCGAATTCCTACTGGCAGGCAACCAATGCGCAGGTCGACAGCCAGTGACCCGTCGTGGTATTTCAGTGCAGAAAAACCAGCACAGACCCCAGAATTGACACGTGATAAAGCGGGATGTGAAAAGGGGCTGTGAAAGCCCCTTTGGCGGATCTGTGTGAGCGGCATTACTGTGGCGTAATCGAGGTCATCACAGACTGGTAAGAGGCTTTGCCGTTATAAACGGCCCCCACCGTATTGCTGCTTCGCTCGAAATCCAGAATGAACTCAGGGTTGTATTCATAGCTGTAACCCACAGCAGATTTCACCTGAGTCTGAATCATATCGTCCAGTAAAGCCCGGTAATGATCCTGATACAGGATGTCGTTATCCGTGATTGTCCGGTTCTTCTTGTAACCGGTATACAGGGCGGCACCCGGATTGAAACTGAGGGAGTAAGTTTCAGTGGCCGGATACCAGATGAAGGTGTCACCGGCATTGAGATAGTGCGTGGTGATATCGCTGATCCAGAAGGGGGTTTCCTGTACCAGACTGGCGGTTGCGTTATCCGCAATATAAACCCCGTTCTGACCCACGACAGACATGGACACCGGCGCATCTGGCGTCAAAGGCTGGCTGACGATGAGTGCGGTGGTTTCATCGACCCCAAAGCCAAAGCGGACGCCCTGTTGATGGGCCAGTTTGATCAGCCGGGTCTGACGTGCACGTTCGGAGAAGTGCGTATCCGTCACGCCCCAGTTGAAGACCCCCAATCCCCCTGCTGCATTCATCAGGTGGGCCGGGTAGCCGGACGCCAGGACATCATAAGCCGTCCCACCATCAATCATCGGGTTGATGGCATCATTCGGCGTCAGCCTGCCGCCGCCCTGAACGGCCGCGCCGGCACTGGTGCCGCCAATGACCAGCGCTCCCTGCTCGAACCGGCTCCGGATAGCAGCCATTTCCGGGCTGTCGGTTCCGTTGCTGATCAGGCTTTCCAGCGTGCGTAACTGACTGCCTCCATTAATAAACAGACCATCGGCAGACTGGATCATCGACAGCACGGTTTCCGGATTGTCGCAGGCGGCCTGCGCCTGGCTGGCATAGTCTGCAAAATAGATATCCTGATGGGGTTTTCCGGCCAGCACATCGTGCTGCAACTGCAGATCATTACACTGGTTTTGATCGACACTCTGGCGGTAGGCCCGATCAACCGGGAACCAGGTGACGGTTGCCCCTGCCTGTTCAAATAACTGAACATAATAATCTGCAACGTCATAGTGGTTATTGGAAGAGGAAGTCATCACCAGGATGTGGGGCTGGCCATGTTCACCAGAAGCTGCTTTTGCCATCTCGACAAATGTGTTGTAGGCCGTGACAGAGTCGCTGCTCAGGGAATCATTCAGGGCAACATATTCCACCGGACGGGTGTATTGAGGCACATTACGATACAGGCGCAGTACCCTGAACTGATCTTCAATGCTCAGATCGTTATAGGCGCTGCCAATGGCGGTAATAAAGTCGATATAAGTAAAGCTGGTATTTTCGGGCAAGGTCGCAAGCGCATCGAGCAGTCCGGTGTTTCCGGCAAAAGTGTCAGTTGCCGCGTTATCACGGCTGGCCGTCCGGGTATAAGTGATCAGCCCGTCATCCTTTTTCAGGTAGGACAGGGCATCCCACTGATCTGAACTGGCGTCGTACCACAGATACTCACCGTCAATCGGTGTGCCATTGACGGTGACATTGATGTCAGAGGCTGTCAGTGCCAGCATGGCTGCTTTGAAGTCATCCCAGGACGGAATCGGCTGGCTGTCGTACTGCTGCTGAAGGGCATGCAGGGCGTTCGAAATTGCCTGCTGCATTTGAGGATCCGCGGCCCAGGGCGCGGCATTGATCACGCGCTGAATGTAAGCGTCGGATGTGGCGACCGGTTCTTCTGTGGGGGTACGGATTTCAGCATCGGTCAGGTTAGCCAGTGCTGATTGCCGGTAACTGTCCCAGTCAGCACATTCTGCCTGGGTCATTGACGAGCAGACCACTAAATGCCCGCCGCCCAGAAAGAGCTGCTTTGCCGGCGCCGATTCAGCCTGACAGCCGAGGGAAAGGGTCAGCGCGATGCCGGCCGTCAGAGTTGAGAGATTGAAACGTGTTTTCATTGTGTTGCCTCCATTGAGACCTCTCCGGTGATACCGGAGGACAACGTCCGTATTGTTTGAGTGTTATCAGCTCAGGCTGCCAGCCTGTGTTGTTAGGCAGGGCTGGCAGCCTGATGGGTTAAGCGGCGAAGTACAGCATGACGCACGAACTGAGCAGGACAGCCCCGATATAAGGCATGACCCATTTCAGAAAGCGGCCATAGGGAATATTGGCCATGGCCAGACCGGCAACAACCGTCGCGGCTGTGGGCGCGAACAGATTGATCCAGCCGGAGCCGAGCTGATAAGCGGTGACCACGATGTCCCGGCTGACGCCGGCAAAGTCACTCATGGGCCCCATCAGCGGCATAGAAACGGTCGCCAGGCCTGAGCTGGACGGGATGAAAAAGGCCAGAATAATGTGTGCCAGATAACTCACCACGGCAAATACACCACTGTCTAGACCGACCACCAAGTGCTCAGCCCAGCTCAGAATGGTGTCCGTGATGTTGGCGTTGTTCATGATGACATTGATGCCTTTGGCCACCGCAATCACAAGGGCAACACCGATCATGTCACGGCAGCCAGCAATGAATGCATTCACGAATGTCGCTTCCGGCATGCGGTTGATCAGGCCAATGAGGATGGCGGCGGTCAGGTAGATGACAGAGATTTCTTTCAGCCACCAGTTCAGCGCCGGCACAAACGTTACCCCGATATCTTCCCAGGGAATCACGCTGTAGATCATCAGTGCAAAGGCGCCGAAAAACACGGTCATGGTCAGTTTGTGGCGCGTGGTAAATGCCAGGGCAGCAGGCGCCTGAGAAAACTGATCATCAAAGTCGATATCGTGCAGCAGCGAAGCCTTGGGATCGGCTTTGACTTTCGCGGCATAGCGCATAATGAAAGCACTGGTGATGACATAGAGCACGACAAAGGTCAGCAGCCGGAACAGGATGCCGTCGCCCAGCTGAATGTCAGCAAAGCGGGAGGCGACCCCGGTCGCAAACGGGTTCACCGTACTGGTTGCAACCCCGATCCCGCTGCCGAGCAGGATGATGCCTGCGACAACCATGCGGTCGTAACCGGCAGCGATGAAAAAAGGCAGCAGAATGACCCACAAACTCACGGTTTCTTCGCTCATCCCATAAGTGCTGCCGCCAACCGCCAGAATGAAAATCAGCAAAGGGATCAGCCACTGTTCTTTGCCTGCAAATCGCTTGGACAAAGAAGCAATGCTGGCATCCATCGCGCCGGTTTTGATCGTGACATTCAAAAAGCCACCAATCATCAGGACAAACAGAATAATTGAACTGGCATCGGCAAAGCCTGCCAGCGGTGCTGCCAGAATATCGGACAGCCCCTGTGGATTACTTTCAAGTTCAGTAAAGGAACCGGGCACGGGCAGTAAACGTTCCCCGCCGCTGTAATCAGCCACGTCTGCTGCTTTCACCAGTGTCTGTGAATCACTGGTGAGGTAGTCATATTTACCTGCCGGCAGCAGCCAGGTCAGCAGTGCAACGGCGATCGTGATCCAGAAGAGGAGCGTATAGACAGTCGGCATTTTCCATTTGCGCTTGCCAGCTCCGGTTGTTGATTGCATTTCCATATCCATAGTGATTTCCCTCATTTTGATTGGACATGACGATTAAATTCTTGGAACACCCTGGCTCCAGACTTGTTTGATGTGCATGTTGTCAGGTTGGATCAGCACCAGATCGGCATCGAACCCCGGCCTGATGTATCCCTTGCTGTGAAACCCGAGCGCATTGGCCGGGGTGGAAGTAATGCATTGAATGGCTAAGTCAAACGGCACACCGTACCGGGTGACAGCGAGCTGAACGCCCTCATACAGTGAAGCGATCCGGCCGGTATCTACGCCAATCGTGTTGCCATCGGCATCGAATCTTGGCAGGCTTGCGTTGGCATCTGAGCTGAAACTGATCCGCTCAACCGGTACGCCGGCCTGTAATGCCTTGGCCAGTGCTTCGGAACAGAAAACTTCACCGTCATCCAGCAGGCCCTGATTGGTACTGGTGGTGATGTCGATATAGCCGCCGGCTCTGGCATAGCGGATTCCGGCCGTAAACAGATCTGGATTACGGTTGATGTGGGTGGGCACAAACAGGGAGTAAGGCAGTTCGGTTTTCTCAATCAGATCCTCAAGCAGGGTTAACTGATCGGGGTGATCGCCAATATGGCAGAACACCACGCCTTTTTTACCGGCCAGGTTGGCGCTGGTCCGTACCCGGCGGGCAATGGCATAGAGATCATCAAACCGGATCACTGAACCCCGCAGATCGGACAGCGCCAACTCGCCAATACCGATAATTTCCGGGATGTACAGCAGATCGGTTTCTACACTGCCGGTGAGTGTGGTGGGTGGCAGGTGGTAAGAGCCGGTATAGAAATAACTGTCTATGCCTTTTGCTGACAGTTCACGACATTTACCCAGTAAATTAGGTAAATTTCGCGTGATCGCGTCGGTCCCCAGCGCAGCAACGGCTGTGGTGACGCCGTTTCTGAGCATGTCATCGGCATGGATTTCCGGCGTTCGGTTGATAAAGCCGCCTTCGCCGCCGCCGCCCACTGAATGCACGAGTCCGTCGATGAAACCCGGGGCAAGCCACATGCCCTGGCCGTCCATCACTTCAGCCATGTCAGAGGGAATGGCAGGTAAAGTCTTGGAAACCGAGTGGATACGGTTGCCACAAATCACAAGGTGACAAATACCCTGATCTTCAGGCGCAAAAAGCCTGACGTTTTGAATGATACGTAACATAAAACACCACGAACTGAATGGATAAGTTCAGGTTCAGGCGTGCGGAAGCACATCGAAAATCCGATGAAATCAGATCACCTAGCTGTGCCAGAAGCAGGCCGGAAACTGAATGGAAAAATTCAGAAGCGTGGGGGTTTTATTCGTTACACCATTCACTCAGTGCCGTACGACTGAGTTTGTAGTAGCTGAACAGAAGGGTCGGCGCATGTGCGGAAGCCGTGTTCAGAACACAAGGGGCAGCGTCGAATTGTAGAGCAATTTGCCAAGCCATTTGCTGTCTCTGAAAGATACACGGTTGAATTTATCCTAATCCGTAATTCAGAGAGTGCAAGCCATGAGTTGATAGCGCTTGAGGGGTGGGTGAAATTTAAATTCAACAAAAGCGACTTAAAATTCATTTTTGTCGGAGTTTTTTTGCTGTTTTTCGGTTGAATAAGCAAAATCTTGAATGTGATAGTTTTGTTAATAAATTTGAGTGCTCTCACACTTGGTAGGGTGTGAGAGCGACGGTGGGACGACAGAAGCGGTAGTGCTTACACCTTGAAGTGACCAGCCATTTTTTCCAGTTGGGCAGAGAGGGTGGATAACTCTTCGCTGCTGGCCGATATCTGTTCAACCGCACTGCTGGTGTCACGCGACATCATATGAATGTTATTGATATTGTGACTGATTTCTGCTGAAACCGCAGATTGCTGCTCAGAGGCCGCCGCGATCTGCGAGGTCATGTCAGCAATCTGTTCCACCGATTGCACCACTTGCTGAAGACGCTGCGTGGCATGGGCGGCCTGTTCGGAGACGCTGGAGGTGTGATCGATGCTGCGGATCATCACATCGCTGACCTCACGGCCGTGGTTGAGCAGGGTGGCCAGCATGCTGGCGGTGTCGCTGGTGGCATCCTGAGTGTGCTGCGCCAGATGCCGCACTTCTTCGGCAACCACGGCAAAACCGCGTCCGTGCTCACCGGCCCGGGCAGCTTCGATTGCGGCATTGAGCGCAAGCAGGTTGGTCTGTTCAGCTATATTGCGTATGGTGTCCAGCACCTTGGTGATCTCATCGGAACTTTGACGCAGCAGGCCCAGTTTTTCATTGGCCTCACGCATGTCGTCTGACATGTCATTCAGCCTTGTTGTGCTTTGCCTCAGCAAGCCAGCACAGTCGGTTACCTGGCGATTGGCCTCGTTGCTGACAGTGGCGACGGTTGCAATATTGCCTGAGATGTCTCTGGCTGTAGCACTCATTTGATCGATAGCCACCGTCAGTTGCGTGGTTTCCTGCTCCTGCCGCGAGACGGTTTCTGCCGTCTGCACGGCACTGGCCGCCAGAGCCTCCGCTTCACTGCGCTGCTGACCGGCGGCGGTTTTCAGTTGATGGATGATTTCACTCAGTTTGCCGGACATGGTTTTCATCGAGGCATACACCCCGGTTGCCGGTTTGTCGTCATTCATCTCCAGGCGCAGATTGCCGTCGGCAATGGCACGGGCAATGTGCTCCATGTGCTCAGGCTCTCCGCCTATGGGCCGGGTAATACTGCGGCTGATCAGCAGGGCGGCAGGAATGATCAATGCCAGCATGGCCAGAATGACGATAAAACCGCTGATGTTGAGCTGGCTGATGGCGGCCAGCGCTTCAGCCTGATCGATCTCTGCAACGATCACCCAGCGAATGTCCCCGAGCTGAACCGGCGCAAACGCAGAAAGCACGGCGTTTCCTTTGTAGTCGCTGATGGCATCAATATTGGTTTCACCCGCCAGGGCGCGGCGCACCGCTTCGGTATCAATACTGCCTTTGTCAGGATGCCGGAAAGAGGCATGCACTGAGTGGTTCACCGGATCGATATAGGAGTTGGAACGCATCAGCCTGTCAGGCCCGACAAGATAGGTTTCTCCGCTGTTACCCAGCCCGGCCCGGACGCCCATGATGGCTGTCAGGCGATCGATCGGAAATTGAATCACCAGCACGCCAGTCAGACGTGCTCCCTGATAAACCGGGGCCGCCACAAAACCGGCCGGCGCGTGATATGAGGGCAGGTACAGATTGAAATCAATCAGCGCGGTCTGGCCTTTCTCCAGGGCTATCCCGGCCTGAAAAGCGTGACTGAGCAAGCTGTCACGGAAAGGGCCGTGACTCAGCGAGGTCGCAAAATCCACTTCCTTGTAGACGCTATAGACCACCTGTGAGGTCTGTGCATCGATCAGAAACAGATCGTAATAGCCTGATTTTTCGATCAGTTCCCGAAAAAAGGGGTGATAGGTTGCGTGGGCTTGATCATAGGCTGAGTCACCGCCTTGATCGAGCCGCTGTTTTTCACCCAAAGGATGGGGATTGTTCACCAGGTAGCTGGCCTGCAGTGAAATTGCTGCAGGAGAAAGCTGACTGAGCAGCGAGTCTGCCGTTACCTGAAGATCCGGCGCATTCGCCTTCAGCTTGGGGATGAACTGATCGGCGTAAAACTGTTTCACCTGGGCACGCATGGCCCCATCGGCCAGCGGCAGTTCAGCCATGCCCTGACGCAAAGCCGCCAGTGCCTGTGCGGTGAACGGGTTGTTGGCTTCCAGGGTGATTTGCTGATTGAGCGAGGAAAAGTAACGCTCTACCGCGTCCAGTTTCACTTCCCGCAATGATTCCAGCTGGTTATAGGCCTGCAGTCTGAGTGAGTTTCCGGCCTGATAAGTGGCAATGATCATCATTGCCAGTGCCGGAACCAATCCTGACAGGAGCAAGGCGGTGAGTATTTTTTGCTGCAGTTTCATGGTTTGCCTCATGGAAGCGACGCTGCTGTAATTCGAAATTAGTTCACGTTTTGCGCAGCGACGTCAGTTCAATGCGAGCAAGCGTGCGTTTTGTGATGTGAATCAAGTGTAATAATGTGAGTGTTGAATCAGCGCGTAAAGCGCCAGTGTCACACATGAATAATCCGGACAATCGTCCCAAAAATGACGGAATCAGTCGTCAGTCTGAGTGCAGGGCAGGGAATTGTTTTTCTGTTCGATGAGATCCAGTCGCCCTAATTAGCCGGAATAAACCGAGTCAGGAGACTGTTTGGATGGCAAAAGTGACAACGCTGAGTGCAGAAGAGAAGCAAAATCTGGTCAATGAACTGAAACAGCTCATTGCCCTGCGCATGGGGAAAACGGTCAGTGTGACGCACCAGTATAACGATGAGCAGGGCTTGGTTGTGGCTTTTTCCGTTGAAGGACAGCGCTGTATGGAAGTGGCGCTGTAGCCGTTCGCGCCCGTGCTGAGACAGCGACGGGCCGCGGACAGATTACACCGGATCAAAAGTGGCCAGCGCCAGAATCTGCTCGATAGTCCGGGGAAAGTCGAGACCGATTTCGTGGCTGGCCATCGGATAGACGCTGCGCTGGGTCATCCCCGGCGAGGTATTCATTTCGATGGGGTAGAGCTGACCGTCGTCACCAAGAATCACATCCAGCCGGCCCCAGCCGCGGCAGCCTAAGGCTTGAAAAGCGGACAGAGAGAGTTGCTGAATCGCCCGCTCGGTGTCGCTGTCAAGATCACTCGGGCAGTGGTAGGTTGCAGTCTGGGCGCCGAACTTGGCTGTCCAGTCAAAGAAAGTCTCAGAGCGAATCTGCACCACGGGCAGTGGGGTGTCACCCAGGATGCCGCAGGTATATTCCCGGCCGGAGATAAACGCTTCAAGCAAAATATCGTGATCGTATTCAAAGGCCTGCATCACTGCGGCCTCCAGCTGAGCTGGAGATTCCACTTTTGACACCCCGATACTGCAACCCTGAGAGCTGGGTTTCACCACTAAGGGATAGCCGATGGCATCGGCTGCCGAGTGAATCGCCTGCAGCGACTGCTGACGATCAACGACGACCCAATTGGCATAGTGAAAACCGTGCTGGGCCAATATCTGGCGTGTGCGCCGCTTATTGAGGCACAGTGCCGATGTGGCCAGGCCGCTGCCGGTATAAGGGATTTTCAGCCAGTCCAGCAACCCCTGAATATGGCCGCTTTCTCCCAGGCTGCCATGCAGGGCAATAAAGACTTTATCGACAGACTGCAATGCTTCCAGCGTGGCGTGCAGGCTGACGGGATCGATTGCGATAGCTTCATGCCCTAATTCATCAATGGCTTCGCAAACGGCCTGACCCGATCGCAGTGAGACACTCCGCTCGCTCGATTCCCCGCCCATTAACACACCGACACGCATAATCAATCCCTTCCATAAGTCCTTGAGCTCATATAGTAACGAATCAGGACAGTGATACAAAGCTATTGATTTACAAAACAATAATGAAATATGACCTTGGTCCGGGAAATGAGAGTTCAATCATTGACTTAACTTCAGATCAAAAATCGTACTGGCGCTGCAATGCAATCCGATCGCATGAGGTGGCATTGTTGTGATGATCTTCAAAGACAGCCCTTCTTTTTCTCTGTTAGCATTTGTTATCAAAGTTACCGGTAACATAACAATTAACAGCCGGTCTTTAATGACAACGACGTGACCCATAACAATAGGACTGTACCTGATGAAAAAGCTCACCTGCACGCTGCTCGCTGCCACACTGGCCGGAACTTTTACGGCTTCCGCACTGGCGGCTGATTACACCTTCAAATTCCAGTCGTCTGACCCGGCCGGCGATAAAAACTTCCAGGTGCAGCAAGCCTGGGCGGATCGCGTTGAAAAAATGTCGGCCGGCCGTATCGACATTGACTTACTGCCTGTGGGCAGTGTGGTGAAACATACCGAAACCCTGAACGCGATTAAGCTGGGGATCCTCGACGGCCATATTACAGCGACCAGTTATTTTTCCGGTAAAGATCCTGCGTTCGGTCTGATCGGTAATACGGTCGGCGCCTGGTCGGATACCACTCAGCTGTTGCAATATGTGAATTACGGCGGTGGTTATCAGCTGATGACCGAACTGTATGCTCCTTACGGGGTGAAATTCATCGGTGGCTCAACCACTGGGGTGGAGTCTTTTGTGTCTAAAGTGCCGGTCAATGGTGTGGCCGATCTGAAAGGCCTGAAACTACGTGCCCCGGAAGGTCTGGTGCAGCAGGTGTTTGCAGCGGCGGGTGCCTCACCGGTTAACTTACCGGGTTCTGAAGTATTCACCGGCCTGAGCAAAGGCGTGATTGACGCCGCCGATTACACCGTCTTTTCCACCAACCAGAAAGCCGGTATGAACGATGTGGCGACTCATCCGGTGCAACCTGGCTTCCACTCACTGCCTTTGATCGATATCTCGATGAGCCAGAAAAAGTGGGACAAACTGCCTGAAGATCTGCAGGAGATCCTGACGACTTCTGTACGTGACTTTGCCTATGACATGACCACGCAGCTCAAGATCGCCGATCAGCAGGCGGTGAAAGAAGCGCAGGCAAACCCGAACATTACCATTCATAACTGGTCGGACGAAGAACGCAAGAAGTTCCGTGAAATTGCCCGCGAGCAATGGAAAGTCTTCGCTCAAAAGTCGCCAAATGCAGAGAAAGTCTACCAATCTGTAACAAAGTTCCTGGAAGACAACGCCCTGTTGTAATCTCCGGACGCTTTGTCTGACACCGGTAATCCCCCCTGTGAGAGGGCTGCTATCAGCCCTCTGTATCTGATGTAGTAAGAGTTGTGAACTGTCATGAATACCAATTCAACCCCTGCAGAGCATGATGAGGACAAGCCGAAAAACGGCTTGGATGCGGCCATCGTCAAAATCGGCAATGCGCTGAGTCTGCTGTTTATTTTTACGGTGATCATTTCATTTTATGAAGTGCTGATGCGCTATGTGTTTGATTCGCCGACCATCTGGGTGCATGAAACCGCGTCGTTTCTTGGCGGTTCACTCTTTATTGTTGGTGGTTTGTATGCCATGGCGACCAACAAGCACGTGCGCGTGGTGCTGCTGTACGACATGGTGTCACCCCGCACGCGTCAGTACCTCAATGTGTTCCATCATGTGATGGGACTGCTGTTTTCGGGACTGATGGCATGGGCTTCGTACACCATGGCCCGTGAAGCCTGGCTCACCCCTTGGGGCGAAATGCGTCTGGAAACCTCAGGCTCAGCCTGGAATCCTCCGTTTCCCGCTTTGCTCAAAGGGATCATTTTTATCTGCCTGTGCGTACTGACTGTGCAGTTTCTGTTGCACCTGATTGCTGAAATCCGTGGACTGAGGAAGAAAGATGTTTGAGTTATCGTCAATGGGGATCGGCTACGGCAGCCTGCTGATGTTGGGGCTGATGATTGCCTTGTTGCTGACCGGGATGCAGCTGGCGTTTGTCACCGGCCTGGTGGCACTGATCTTTACCCTGGGCTGGTTTGGTCCGGATGCCCTGCCGCTGGTCACCAGCCGGATGTATTCGTTTGTCGACGGCTATATTTTCCTCGCCGTGCCTATGTTCGTGCTGATGGCGGCGCTGCTTGATCGCTCCGGCATTGCCCGCGATCTGTTTGACGCCATGAAATCCGTCGGCCGCCGCGTTCGTGGCGGGGTTGCGGTGCAGACCTTGCTGGTGGCTGTGGTGCTGGCGTCCATGTCGGGCGTGATTGGCGGCGAAACCGTGCTGCTGGGCATTCTGGCGTTGCCGCAAATGTTACGACTGGGCTATGACCGCAAGCTGGCGATTGGCACCACCTGCGCCGGTGGCGCGCTGGGCACGATGCTGCCGCCGAGTATCGTGCTGATTATTTATGGTCTGACGGCCAGCGTATCGATTGGCGATCTGTTTAAAGCCGCTTTCCTGCCCGCCTTGCTGCTGGCCCTGATGTACATCGGCTACGTCTTGATCCGCTGTAAACTCAATCCGGCACTGGCGCCTTTGCCAACGGAAGCCGAGCTGGCGGAAGATGCCGCCAGGGATATCAGTTATTTCAAAGCCTTGTTCTTCCCGATGCTGTCGGTCGGTGTCGTGCTGGGCAGTATTTATACCGGTGTGGCCTCAGTCACGGAAGCTTCTGCGCTGGGTGTGGTCGGCATCATGATCAGTGCGGTGATCCGCCGTGAGATGAGCTGGAGCATGCTCAGAGACAGTGCCATCGCAACCATGCGCACCTGCGGCATGATCATGTGGATTGGCATCGGCGCCAGTGCACTGGTGGGTGTGTACAACCTGATGGGCGGCATTGATTTCGTTGAAGAGACGATTCTGGCTTTCAGCGGCGGCAGTGCCACCATGACCCTGCTGATCATGATGGTGATCCTGCTGGTACTGGGGATGTTCCTGGACTGGGTCGGGGTTGCGCTGCTGACCATGCCGATTTTCGTGCCCATCATTACCGGGCTGGGCATGGACCCGATCTGGTTCGGCGTGGTGTTCTGTCTCAACATGCAGGTCTCTTTCCTGTCTCCGCCTTTTGGCCCGGCGGCTTTCTATCTGAAATCGGTGGCGCCGAAAGATATCAGTTTAGGTGAAATCTTCCGATCCCTGCTGCCTTTTATCGGCCTTCAGCTGATAGCACTGACGCTGGTGATTGTGTTCCCGCAGCTCGCGTTGTGGTGGCGTTAAGCGAATCACAAGAACGATAACGATAAGGAATAGCCCTGCGATATGAGCAGGGCAGGATAATGGCGATGAAACCAAGAAAGATAATTGTAATGGGCGTCTCCGGTTGCGGTAAGAGTCTGATTGGCAGCTCGCTGGCAGCAGCGCTGGGACTGAACTTTTTTGATGGCGATGATTTTCACTCACCGGAGAATGTCCGAAAAATGAGTGAAGGCGTACCGCTCAATGATGAGGACAGGGCGGAGTGGCTCGCGCGGCTCAATCAGCTGTTGCGGGAAACTCCCAATGCAGTGCTGGCCTGCTCTGCACTGAAACCTGAATATCGCCGCCAGCTGCGTGCCGGGATCGACGGGCTGGAAATTGTCTATCTGCAGGGGGATTTCGACACGATCTGGAACCGGCATCAGCAACGTGCGGATCACTATTTTAACGGTCGCGGCATGCTGGAAAGCCAGTTTGCGACTCTGGTTGAGCCGGAGCCGGATGAAGCCCTGTTTATTGATATCCGCCAGTCTCAGCATGCGGTACTGCAGGATATTCTTGCGCAACTGTCGCCCGCCTGAAAGGGCGGTCAATTTGAGCCACTGATGGCAGGAAAGGAAAAACGAATGACATCAACCCAGTGCAATATTGCCATGATTGGTTTAGGCGTGATGGGGCGAAACCTGACGCTGAATTTGCTGGAACACGGCTTTGCGGTGGCCGGTTATGATTTGCAGGCGTCTCTGGTGCAGCAAATCAAGCAGCAAGCGGAACAATTGGCCAAAGCGCCGTTTACGGCCTGTGAATCCTTACCACAGCTCCTGGCGGCGTTAGCATCGCCACGGGTGATTGCCTTGTCTGTGCCGGCAGGAAAACCGGTCGATGCCGTAATTGCTGCATTACTGGCAGCCGGACTGGAACCACAAGATACCGTGATTGATACCGGCAACAGCCTGTGGACGGACACCCTGGCCCGCGATGAGCAGTTTCAGGGACAGTTTCAGTTTTTCAGTACCGCGGTCTCTGGCGGTGAAGAAGGTGCCCGTCATGGCCCGGCTCTGATGGCCAGCGGCAGTGCCGCCGCATGGCAGCAGGTTGGTCCGATGTGGAGCGCGATTGCCGCGCAGGTCGACGATGCGGGGAAACCGCTGCCGCCAATGAGTCAGGGCGAGGCCTGTGCCGCTTATCTTGGACCAGACGGGGCCGGCCATTATGTAAAGATGGTGCATAACGGCATTGAATACGCTGATATGCAGTTGATCTGCGAGGCGTATCAGTTTCTCAGCCAGCAGCTCAATCTGCCTGCTGCAGAGATAGGCGAAATCTTTGCCCGTTGGAATCAGGGGGTACTGAACAGTTATCTGATGGAAATCAGTGCCGATATTTTGCAGCAGCAGGATCCGGACTCCGACCGGCCGCTGGTGGAAATGATCCTGGATAAAGCCGGGCAGAAAGGCACCGGCTTGTGGACAGCCGTCAACAGCCTGGAAGTCGCCAGTCCTGCACCGACAATTGCCCAGGCGGTGTTTGCCCGCGCGATGAGCGGGATGAAATCTCTGCGGGTGCAGGCCGCTGAGTCGCTTGCACTGGTCGTGGATGAGACGCAGGCTCTGGATAAAGCCGAGCTGATCGCCCAGCTGCACGATGCACTCTACTGCGCCAAGCTGTGTACCTACGCACAAGGGTTTGCGCTGATGAAAACCACAGCCGCCGAGCAGGGATGGCCGCTGGATTACGCCGTGATTGCCCGGATCTGGCGTGCCGGCTGCATTATTCGCGCTATTTTCCTGCAGGATATCAGTCGTGCCTTTGAACAGCAGCCGGATCTGGACAACCTGCTGCTCGCTGACCACTTTCGTCTTCAGCTCACCGAGCGTCAGTTAAACTGGCGTAAAGCGGTTGCGGCTGCCAGCCTGGCCGGTGTTGCCATGCCGGGGATCAGCTCAGCGCTGCACTATTTCGATACCCTGCGCAGCGCGGTGCTGCCGGCCAATCTGTTACAGGCCCAGCGCGATTACTTTGGCGCTCACACTTACGCCCGTATTGACCAGCCGGAGGCGGACGCCTTCCATCTGAGCTGGAGCCAGTCACCGCGCGTGCAAAACAAAGTGTCATAAAAACAGGCCTGAGGGCCTGTTTCTTTTTGCGCCAGCTTACAAACCGCAAGCAAGGCTTGTGGTAATCTTGGGGCTGTTGAGCCCAATCCGATACATGAAAAATACCATGACAATCAAAAACAAACGCCCGACGTTGCAGGATGTTGCGAACCTGGTCGGAGTGACCAAGATGACGGTCAGTCGTTATCTGCGCGATCCCGGACAGGTTTCCGCGGCCTTGCAGAGCAAAATTGCCGCCGCTGTCGAGGAGCTGGGATACATTCCCAACCGTGCTCCCGATATTTTGTCCAATGCCAAAAGTTATGCCATTGGCGTGCTGGTTCCCTCACTCACCAACCAGGTCTTTGCGGAAGTGATCCGGGGCATTGAAAAGGTCACCGGCCCTGCCGGTTATCAGACCATGCTGGCACACTATGGCTATAGTGCAGAGGTTGAAGAGAAAAACATTGCCTCTTTGCTGTCCTACAATGTGGATGCCATTATTTTGTCAGAAAGCGTGCATACCGAGCGGGCGCGGAAAATGCTCAATACCGCCGGGGTGCCTGTGGTGGAAATCATGGATTCGGTTTCCCCGGCCATTGCTCAGGCGGTGGGGTTTGATAATCAGGCCGCCGCTGAGGCGATGACAGAGCAGATGATCGCACGGGGGCGCCGCCATATCGTGTACTTTGCCGCCCGGATGGATGCCCGGACCCACTTGCGCTTTACCGGTTATCAGCAGGTGATGAGAAAACACGGCCTGGAGCCGCGCAGCATTCAGACTGAGGAAGCCTCCTCGTTCAGCTTAGGGGCCGGGTTATTGCGGCAGTCACTGACACAATATCCGGATGCCGACGGAATTTTCTGTACCAATGATGACCTGGCGATCGGGGCGATTTATGAGTGCCAGCGGTTAGGGATCCAGGTGCCGGAGCAAATGGCGGTGGCTGGTTTTCACGGCCATGACATCAGTCAGGTGATGGTGCCGCGTTTGGCGACTGTGATCACACCGCGAGAGCGAATTGGCTATGTCGCCGCCGAGCAGATCCTGCAGCGGCTGCGTGGTGAACCTGCGACAGAAAAGGTGATTACCCTGGATGTGAAAATCGAGCTGGGCGAGAGTATTTAGCGTTTTTGCGCGGGGGAATTTTCCGCACACTGAGCGCTTTCTCAAGTCGGTTGCAGACAAAAAAAGGGGACCAGAGGTCCCCGAACTTATTGCCAACACAACCATATAGGATGCAAAAGACACTTCACGACACACGACAGAACCCGCCCGCAGCTCACCACGGCAACCGGGCTCTGGACATGTTTGGTTACCCCTGGCGGTAGTTCAGCCCCACCCGGTCTAAATAGGACAGCTGGCCATGCAAACGGGCTTTGAAATCATCCCAGTCACGCTGCTCCGGCGGACACCAGCAGACTTCGCTGACCGCCAGCAGGCGTGGATAGAGCAGGTATTCAAACCTCGCCTGGCTGTAGACATGCTCACACCATAGCGCGCACTGAATCCCCATGATCTGCTTCAGCTTGGGATCGCTGGGTTCCAGCTCGGCCAGCGGGCGATAGCTGTACACAGTTTCCAGCGGTAAGAACCCTGCCCAGTTGGCACCGGCTTCCTCGGCGGAATGTCCCTGCGCCAGATCCAGGTAGGTGTACTGCGCAGGCTGCATGATCACCTGATAGCCTTTATCCGCACAGTCCAGTCCGGCCTGCTCATTCATCCATGGCATGACGATGGTGTTTTGACTGACCTTGTCACCTTTCACCACTTCCTGCCAGCCGAGCATCCGCTTGCCTTTTCCGGCCAGGTAGTTTTCAACAAAGCGTAAAATATGACCTTGCAGCTCAAACGGGTCTTCATAGCCTTCCTGGGCCATCAGTTCGCGGCACGCCGGGCTGTCGGTCCAGACACCGTTGGGTACTTCATCCGCCCCCACATGCAGGAAGGGCGCCGGGAACAATTCACAGACCTCATCCAGCACTGTAGTCAGGAAGGTGTAAGTCCCAGGCAGAGCCGGTGACAGAATGTTGTCCGAATAATTCTGGATGCTGCGGTATTGCGAGCGATCCGCTTCATCAACCAGCAGCTCAGGCAGCGATTTGATGGCAGCCCGGCAATGGCCGGGAATGTCGATTTCCGGGATCACCTGAATGCCCCGATCGGCGGCATAGGCCACGATATCCCGGATCTGCTGCTTGGTATAAAAGCCGCCGTACCGACGATCAACGGTCGAAAACTGCGGGAGCAGGGGTTCTTGCGGCCCGCGCCATGCGCCAATCTCAGTCAGGGCAGGGTAGGCGTCAATCTCAATCCGCCAGCCTTCATCATCGGTCAGGTGCCAGTGGAAGGTGTTAAATTTATAACGGGCAAGCTGATCGAGCAGCTTTTTGATCCGGGTCACGGAATGAAAATGGCGTGCGCAATCGAGCATCATGCCGCGATGGCCATATTGCGGCTCATCGTTAATTTCTACCATAGGCACGCTGAGCGCGTGCTCAATCTGATGGGTTGGCTGAGCTGGCAGCAACTGCAGCAGACTGGCTGTCGCATGGCTGAATCCGGCACCGGAGCTGGCTTCCAGCCAGATGTGATCATGCTCGACCAGCATATGATAGGCACCGTCGGCCAGATCGGCGCGCGTCTGATAATGGATATTGCCGCCGGGACCGACCGGCAGTGGCGTGTCCAGCCAATGGGCCAACTCCTGCTGCAGCCAGTTCACGCTGCCCTGCGCCGCTTCAGGAAATTCAGCCAGTGCGGTATGACGGGTAAACCGAAATTCGCCCGCTAAGGTTTTCAGACTGGCGGGAGCGGGGATCAGGTTAATCGTCTTGGGTGCTGGTAACTCAAGCGTCAGTCGGTCCTGTACCGGGTTTTTCAGGTTCACCGGGGTCACAGTGACCGGCAGTGCTTCGCCTTGCTGATTGGCATACAGGCAAGCGTCAATCACGCCGTCACCATGCAGACTGAGCGGCGGGGTCTTGATGGAAAACTCGGTATAGAAATGGCTGTTGGGCGCCAGGGCTGCAGCGTCTGACGCTGACAGAGTGCAGTAACTGCCAGTTTGCGTCAGCACACCATGTGAGACTGAAGCTGGTTCAATCCAGCGACTGAGGATAAAAGCCAGGGACCAGGCTTCCAGCGCCTGATCACCCAGATTGTGTAAGGTCAGCGCGAAGCGGGATTCCGTATCGGTTTGATTGATAACCGTTAAATCAAGGCGATAGCTCATGATAGCCCCTTATAATGGATACAGGTTATGATCGCCCTGGGCGATCAGTATGGCGCCATCCATGGCATCTCCCTGCGGAGCAGCCAGTCGGCGTTGAATAGCAGGTGTCAGCCAGGGAGCGATGCGCTCGCCAATCCCCCCCATCAGACACACTTGTTCGGCACCGCGCGTCAGCAGGGCGTTCAGCCACATCTCAATATCTGCGGCCGTCTGCTGAAGTAAGGCCACTGCCAGGCTGTCGTTTTGCGCTGACAGTTGGAAAATCTGCGGGGAAAACTGGCCATAATCACAAGGACGGGCAGTTTTTGACCATTCGACGATGGCATCAATATCGTGATCGAAGTGCGCCAGCACATGGTGGACCAGTTCGGTCTGAGGCACGATGCCGTCAACGCTCAGCAATACCTGCTGAATGAGCCGCAGGCCCATGATGGCGCCGCTGCCCTGATCGGAAATCGGAAATTCCCGTCCGCCCAGCACAGTGATCTCCTTGCCGCGGCGGAGAATACCAACCGAGCCGGTACCGGCAATGAAAATGGCACCGTCCTGCCCGTTCCAGGCGCCAAGACAGGCGCCGTAGCCGTCTGTGTTGAGCACCAGCCTGCCATAGGGATGAGGCAGGGCCATGAAGTCGTACCAGGCTTTGCGATGTTCAGCACCGGCCAGTGCCAGACCGACAGCCATGTGTGAAAAGTCGGCCTCAGTCAGGCCGGCTTGTGACGCGGCGGTTGCAATCGCATCTTGTATCGATGCCATGGCAACTTCCGCGCCGAGCAGAATATTGGCACTGCCGGTTTTCGCTTCAGCCAGGATCCGGCCGTTTTGATCGCAAAGGCGTGCCCGGCAAGAGGTGCCGCCGCCGTCAATCCCGACCAGAAAACGTAAATCATCAGCCATGGCGGCGCTCCTTACATTGCATCACGATCGCGAGCAGATACCAGGCGGCATGCGGGATCCACTGCTCCCCCCAGCGCCAGTTCTGCAGCATGTCACCGGCCTGGGCCGGCGGCGCAAAGGCAATATCCGATTCATTGTCAAACCCTGAGGTAATGCCATTACAGATACCGCCTTTGGCATTGAAAAAACCTAATTCGGGCAGATAAACCGGATTATTTCGGCCGTGTCCGTCCAGCATGCTCATATCGAAGGGGTTGAGGCCCAACATCCAGTTCAGGAGCTGATGACCGTAATCTTTCAGCCGGTGGCGCAGTTCGCTGTTGTGCACCACCGGAGCAGCCATGAAGGCCATGGCGGCGAGAGAGCCGAGTCTGGCATTCTCTCCCTGCCACCAGTAGCCGCTTTCATTGTTGTGCGGAATAAAGAAGGCACTGTGCTTGTCACCATCCACGGCTTTGACATACTGGCGCGGATAGCCAAACGGATTCGCGGCCGACTGGGTGATGTTCAGTTCAAAGTGCAGTGCATTGTCCAGCACAGCTTCGATCGTGTTCAGGCGGTGCCTGTCAGATTCAATCTGTAAATACTGCAGCAAACTGATGACCGGCAGACCTGCCTCTGCGGCATGAAAATACGGCCGGCTGCCATCAGCGTTTGCACTCCAGTAATGCTGCTGCTGGTGATCAGACTGCTGACGGGCAGCGAGTCGTTCCGCCCAGTCACGGGCTTCGCTGAGATAGCGGGTTTGCTCGGTGGCTTTGAACAGCTCAACTGCCGCCAGCAGCGCGCAATATTCGTCAATGATGTTTTCTTCGCCATTATCCAGATACTGGCAGTTGTGGGTTTTCAGGTGCCAGTAAGCCGTCTGGGCAGATTCCAGATAGGCGTCGGTATTGTTTATCTCCCCCAGATCCAGTTTTTCCACTGCCGGACTGCGAACCAGCCTGGCAGCCGCGGCCAGGGCGGCAATCGCAATGCCGCCGCCCTGACGAAAAGCGGCCTGGTAGGTGTCAGCTTTGATGCCCTCCTGCGTTGAATAGCTACAAATCTCCCGTTGCCCGGTGGACTTACTCCACTTATCGAACACTGTCATATAAAAATAACCCTGCGGTGCATGCATCCGCAGTAAAAAATCCGCGCCAAAAAGTGCCTCTTCAATCAGGCGGACGCGGGAAAAATCCGCAAATGCGGGATCACCCTGCAGCGACTCAAAGGCGGTGAGCATATTCCACACCACCATAGGCGTCTGCTGCGGATTGAGGTAATTGGCATAGGACAGGTGACTCAGGTATTTACTGACATCGCCCGAGGCGTCGTACCAGCCGCCATGGGCGTCGACGACTGTGTCCTGATGACCAAACAGCGGGACGGCATGATCGTGCCGATCAAATTTGCCGCCACAGCGCTGGGATTTGAAATAATGCAGCACATCACTGAAAGTGCGCTGCATCAGCAAGCCGTCAGCAATTTCAAAATCAGCGGACTCAAGCTCACCGAAGCGGATTCGGTAGCGTCCTGCTTCCTGCCAGCGACTGAAATCGATGGGTGTTGCCGTGCCTGTGTGCCACTGATCTGTGCGCTGGCTTTGAGAGAGCGGCAGTTGCATCACAGCTTGTCGGTCGTCACTGCGGATCAGGGTCGCCTGCGTCAGGGATAAAGCGGCCTGATGCTGAACGATGGCAACTTTATGACCTGTGCGTTCATAACCGAGATGGTTGATTAACAACTGCATAGCTTTCCTTTGTTATCGTGAGTGATTGTTGACTTTTCAGCGATGTTCGCTGTGATTTGTTATTCAGCTGCCATCAGCTATCGAACAGATAACAGCGGACAAAATGGTTTTCTGCCAACTGGGTGACTTCCGGCAGGCGTTGACGGCACTGCTCGGTTGCGTGCACACAACGGCCTGCAAACGGACAGCCGACACTGTCTGGTGTCCACAGCGGAATATCCCCTTTGTTACCCGCTAACGGCTCATGGATCGACTTACTCGGATCCGGCACGGCTGAGACCAGCAACTGGGTGTAAGGGTGCTGCGGGTGATGAATGATCTCTTCGGTATCTCCCCATTCCACCATGTGACCCACATACATCACGGCCAGATCTTCGGCGATATAGCGCGCCGTGGCGATATCGTGGGTGATATAAAGCAGCGCCATCTCGCGCTCAAACTTCATCTCTTCCATCAGGTTCAGGACACCGGCACGAATCGAGACATCCAGCATGGAGGTCGGCTCGTCGGCCAGGACCACTTCGGCGCCGACCGCGATATTGCGGGCCAGATTGACGCGCTGACGCTGTCCGCCAGAGAGCTGATGCGGGTACTTTTCGGCGGTGGCTTTGGGCGGGATCAGCCCGACTTGCTCCAGCAGATCGTACACTCGCTCTTCCAGCTCTTTTTTATTGCCCCGGCTGACCTTGTTGTGGATCAGTAAGGGACGGGCCAGGTGGTGAAAAATCGTATGGGTCGGGTTGAGCGATCCGAACGGATCCTGCCACACCATTTGTACCCCCTGACGGTACTGCATCAGCTCGCTTTTTTTGGTGATGTCCTGAATATCGCGACCGAAATATTCGATAGCCCCTGAAGTGGGCTCGTACATTTTGGCGATCATTTTTGCTGTGGTGGATTTACCGGAACCGGATTCTCCCACCACCGCCAGGCCGCGACTCTTATACATTTTGAACGACACCTGATTCAGTGCCCGCATCTTGGATTTTTTCAGCGAGTTACTGTTGACCGAAAAGTCTTTGACCAGGTTTTTCCCTTCGATAATGGGTGTTCCGACTGGATTGCTCATTTTGCCTCCGATCCTTCTTGTTATCACTTGTTGTACAGGTGGCAGTTGCTAAAACGGCCGGGTTCCAGTTGGCGAAGCTGTGTGCTTTGCGAGAAGCAGGCGTCGTGCGCTTGGCTGCAGCGCGCCTGGAATCGGCAGCCCTGAGGCACTTCCAGCAGGTTGAGCGGGTTGCCCGGAATACCGGTCAGACGGGTTTTTGGCCCGGTCAGTGGTGGAAACGAGCTGCCCAGACCCTGGGTGTAAGGGTGAAACGGGGATTGCAAAATCTGCTTTGACGGCGCGACTTCAACCAGTTCACCGGAATACATGATGCCGATGCGATCCGAGAACTCGACCATCAGAGACAGGTCATGGGTGATGAACAAAATGGCGAAACCGAATTCTTCTTTCAGGGCATAGATCTTTTGCAGGATCTCGCGCTGAACCACCACATCCAACGCCGTGGTTGGTTCGTCCATGATGATCAGCTTTGGATTGAGTGCCAATGCAATGGCGATCACCAGGCGTTGGCGCATACCACCGGAAAACTGATGCGGGTAGTCACTCAGCCGGTCCGGGTGGATATCCACGATCTCCAGCAACCCCTGAGCGCGGCGCACGGCCTGCTCCCGGGTCATGTTGGTGTGACGCATGATTACATCACAGAACTGCTCTTCCATGGTCAGTACCGGGTTGAGGGCGTTCATCGCACTCTGGAATACCATAGAAATTTCGCTCCAGCGAAAGCTGTTGAGCTTCTGGTCGCTGAATTTCAGGATATCGCCGTGACCGTCGAACAACACTTCCCCGCCGGTAATGAACGCAGGCGGCTTGTGCAGACGCATCAGGGAAAAGGCAACGGTAGATTTACCACAGCCAGACTCGCCTGCCAGTCCGAACACTTCTCCTTTACCAATGTCAAAGCTGACATCGTTGACGGCGCGGACATCACCGGCGTCGGTAATATAGTCGACGCACAGGTTGCGAATTGAAATTTGTGGAGTCGTCATTACTTCTCTCCTCCTTGCAGTGCAGGCTGAACGGTCGTTGCGGTGGCAGGCTGTGCCTGTTGGTTTTTCTTGGCCATGTTCTGCCAGCGGCGCAAGCCTTTGTGTGAACGCAGCTGCGGGTTGGCAATCTCATCCACGGCGAAGTTCAGCATCGCCAGTCCGATGGCAATCAGCGTCAGGGCCACACAGGGGGCCAGCAGTTCCCACCAGGCACCAACCAGCATGGAAGAAGAAGTCTGTACGTTGTACAGCATCACGCCCCAGCTGATCGAGTTCGGATCGCCCAGGCCAAGGAAGGACAGGGTGGCCTCTGTCATGATGGCGAGCATCACAGAGCCGATGAAGCTGGCGCCGATAATCGAAATCAGGTTCGGCAGAATTTCGACAAAGATGATGCGCCAGGAAGATTCCCCAAGAACTTCAGCGGCTTTGACAAACTCTTTTTCGCGCAGCGACAGGGTTTGCGCCCGGACCACACGTGCGCCCCATGCCCAGGAGGTCAGGGCGATAACCACGGCAATCGTCAGCGGTCCGGCCTGGCCGATAAAGGCGGCGATAACGAACAGAATGGGGAGCTGAGGCATCACCAGCATGATATTCATCGCGGCGGTCAGGGTGTCGTCAATCCGGCCGCCAAAATAACCGGCAGACACACCGATCACTGTTGCCAGGAAGCAGACCATCAGACCGGCACCGAAACCGACGGCCAGCGATGTCCGGGCGCCGTATACCAGTTGCGACCAGATATCACGGCCCATGCGTGAGGTGCCCAGGACATGATCGGCATTTTTGGATAACCGCAGGGTACGGCTGTTATCGGCCAGATTCTGTGCCACCCAGCTGTCAGGGTCGTTTTGAGCGGCTTTCACGATAAAGGCTGGGTACTCGTGCGGATTACCGGTACGGCGGTCAGGCTCATGCTTGGTGATCAAAGGGGCAAACACAGCGGCCAGGATAAACACACTGATAATGATTAAGCCGGCCAGTGCTTTATTGTTGTTTGAGAGTAGTTTGATTAAACCTTTCATGATTATTTGCCTCCCTTACGCAGGCGAGGATCCAGTGCCACGATCAGCAGATCGGCCAGGAAGTTAAAGAACAGCATAAACAGCGTCATGATCAGCAGCTGACCTTGCAGAACCTGATAGTCACGGGCGTGAATGGCATTGAGCATCACAGTGCCCAGGCCCGGATAGTTAAAGATGATTTCGACAATCAGCTGACCGCCAATTGCCATGCCCAGCGCCATGGACAGGGCAGTCACGCTTGGCAGCATGGCGTTTCGGGCGGCATAGTTGAAAACCACGCGGTTTTCATTCAGCCCTTTGCCTTTGGCCATGGTGATATAGTCTTCGTTGAGCAGGTTGATCATGTTATTACGCATGCTGATCAAAAAGCCGCCGATCTGAATGGCTGTGGCACAGACTAACGGGAGAACGGCGTGATACAGCACGTCTTTATAGAAGGCCCAGCTGGTCCAGTCAGGCAAGGTACCAGGCGTGTAGGCATAGCTGGTCGGGAACCACTTTAGTCCGAGGCCGAAAGTGAACAGCACCAGCATGGCGATTACCACAGGCGGAACGGCCTGGATCACCAGCATACCGGGAGAGACAAAGGCGTCATATTTACTGCCGCGTTTCCAGGCGGCGAAAATACCCAGCACAGAGCCGATGCAAAAGGCCAGGATGACAGCAGAACCGGCCAGGAACATTGACCAGCCGACCGCCCCGCCCAATATTTCGGTCACGGTCTGCGGATAAAATTTGATAGAGATACCCAGATCCCAGTTGAGGATACTTTGGATATAGGTGAAATACTGCTGGTACCACTCTTGTGTTTCATCAAAGCCAAGCAGTTTTTTCATCGCTTCAATACGTTCAGCAGTCACCTGAACGGAAGCATTGGCAAACATCATAGTCACCGGATCGCCGGGCATCGCCCGGGGAATTGCGAAGTTCAACGTGGCTGCAAACAGCAAGGCAACCAGGTAGAACGATAAACGACGTAGAAAAAATCCCATAACTCACACCTTTCCCAACCAGTGACTTACGACTCTGGGCTGAACTCTGGACGAAAAACCCCCTGACGCCAGGCGCCATACTGTACACAGTGTGGGGGAAGAGGCGGTGCGCAGAACACGCACCGCAAGTTAAGCAATAATTATGATTTTGGTTTCAGGTCAATGACTTGAAGTAAACGCTCTGGAACACCAGCCCAAACCATTGGACGGCCGTTCGGGTGCTTCTCGTTCCACCAGCCCGTGAAGCGGGTGGTGTTGTACTGGAACATATCTGCACTGGACATCACAGGAATGGTGATCTGATTTTCAGCAATGATTGCCTGAATCTGATTGGCCATTTTCTTCTGCTCGTCTTTGTTTGCTGTTTTGTAGAAACCATCCAGCAGTTTGTCTAGCTCGGCATTCTTAAAGAAGTGCATCGCAAAACGTGGGTTTCCTTCGCCCTGCAGGCGGGAGTTGTAACCGCTGTTCCAGTACAGATGCGGATCTGCACCGTGGAAGTAGTTGGTGTACGCTACATCATAGGTCCCTTTGATCATGCCTTCGTTGTATACCGCGAAGTCAGGGGTCCGTGCGTTCGCCTTGATACCAGCTTCCTGCAACTGCTCAACCGCCAACTGTACTGTGTTGTTGAAGTCAGTCCAGCCGTTCGGAGATTGCACGTCCAGCTCAATTTTCTTACCGCTTGGTGTTTCAACGAAACCATCGCCATCAAGGTCTTTAAAGCCGGCTTTTTTCAGCAGCGCTTTTGAGCCTTCAAGGTTGTAGGTGTTGAAATCTTTGTACTTGTTGTAAACCGCATTGTCAGACCAGGCTTTGAAACCGTCACCCAGGCCAGACGCATAGTGGTTTGGCGTACCGCTGCCGTAGAAGGCAATGTCGATAATGGTTTGACGGTCAATCGCCATGGAGAAAGCACGACGGAAGTCGACGTTGTTGATGGCTTCGTTGTTCCCTTCTTTTGGCGACTTGAAGTTCAGCATGAAAGCCTGGGTGCCAGACGCCGGATACCAGTATTTGTGGTTCGGGTTAGAGGCCGCGTAAGTGCTGTCGATGTCCGGGATGAACGAGGATGTCCAGTCCAGCTCAGAAGCAATGACTTTACTCAGCAGCTGGTCATTATTGGCAATCTGAGGCATACGAAGACAATCAACATCCAGGTTAGCATTGTCCCAGTAGTACGGGTTACGGCACTGGATGTACAGCTGAGGTGTGAAAGTGTCGATTTCAGTAAACGGACCTGTACCGACCGGGTTTTCGTTGGCAAAGGTTTCTGGCTCTTTCACTTTGCTCCAGATGTGCTCAGGGACGATAGAAACGAAAGACATTTCATACGGCACGTTGGAGTTGGCTTCGGTCAGATCGAAAGTGATTTTGTCGCCGTTAACCTTGACGTCTTTTACCCACTTGATGATACCGCGCTGGTCAAGTGCCGGGTGGTTCTTCAGCAACTCATAGGTGAAGGCGACGTCTTTGGCTGTAAAGGGTTTACCGTCTGACCATTTCACGCCGTCACGAATCACGAAAGTGACTTGCAGCAGGTCGTCAGACATATAGAAATCTTTTGCCAGACGCATGACTGGCTCGTTGCCGTGCATTTGGTTAAAAATAACCAGTTGCTCAAAAACGAAGTCTGTCGTGGTACGCAGGTTGGTTTGCAAATATGGGTTGAAGTTACGTACCAGAGTCGGATAAAAATCGGGCACGATGGTCAGCTCACTGCGCTCAGCACTCATCGCAGGAGAAGTCATGGCAGCGGCAGCCGCGGCCAGGATGGCAAGTGTTACCTTTGTTTTCTTTATGTTGGCAAGCATAGCTGTTCCTTACTCTTTGCTTTGTAGGGTTTACGTTTCACTTAGGTTCCCCTCCATCTATGGTGGGGCTGGTCATCCACTCTGCACCGGTTGAGTAAAGCGACCTGGTTCAGATGGCCTGTGGACACTCAGTGCCCTAAGGAAACGACTTCAGGGATGAATCGTCAATTGCATTGCACGTTAAAAACGTCAAAACCGCGGAGCTTGCTGTCAAAAACGTAAAAATCGCCCGCCATTCTACGCTAAAACACCAGCGTTCCTACCCTTGAAACGAATTGATAACTATCCTCATGTAAGTGCTCACTATTGAAATATTTCATTTTTATTAAATACTTACATTTGATTCAAATGATGTTGAACTTTCAACTGGCGCGTAAAAGCCCTTATTTTCAAACGGAAATTTTTTGTGAAGATTTTGTTGTGATTGGCGTCTCATATCATGAAATTTATCATTAGCTGCCCCTGATTTGCTGGGGTTCAGGCGATTTTTTCATCATCACTTGGTGGCAGTTTGTACTTTATGCTGGATGAAAAGTAAGCTTATTTTTCGTCACGAGAATTAACTGACGGACGGCTCTGTGGGCGAGAAGTCCGCATGGTGCAGTGCTCTGTAAGCACACGAATACAGTGGCGAGCGGGTGAATGGCTGCTGATGCAGAGGCTGAGGGCGACGGAACATACATTGTGCCTTTTGTGTCTGACCGCTCAGCGACAGCACTTGGTCTGGCTTCGGGCACAGTGAGGGGACACCCGGTTGCCGGGATTCCCGCTGCTGCGGGAATCTGCATGCTTGATAAATGCGTCTTGCGGGAGGTGTGTCTTACTCTGGTGACAGAGGTTAACTCACTGGCTGATCATGCGCTGGAGCCGGTTACGCTGCTCAATGATGGCCTCTCTTTCCTGGCTCACTTTGGTACAGCGCTCCAGCACAAAATCCAGCGTGTTGAGCACAGTGCGCCAGCGCGGTGTTTTCGGCAGGGTTTCCAGCTGTAAATATTTATCCAGGGTGCGGGTTTGCAGCGTGCTCCTGTCCAGGTACACGCGCCACAAGCCGCTTTCTTCTGCCAGATCAAATTTGGTTTTTCCGGTGGATGTTTCCCAGAACTGCAGACAGTCTTTCATCACATCGACCAGTATATGTCTCAGTTGATCGGCTTTATCCGGCTGAGCGTGATCCAGCCGGTCTGCCAGCTGGCTGAACTCGCCGCCCATGTCTCGTAAGCGCTGCAGGCTGTGTTTGTCGCCATCTGTGGCAAAACCGGAAAGCACATCCACGGCATTTTCCAGTAACGCAATACGTTGTACCGAGCTGGGCCCCTGATTGTCAAAGATAAACATCTGGCTGAGCCCGGACTCGGCGGGTAGCTGGATCAGATCGGTTGTCAGCGTCTGTTTGCTATCTTGAATCCGATAGGTCAGTTCGCCGCTGTAATGGCGGTTCTGTTCGATATCCTCAGGTAGTTGGGTCAGCAGCAGATCCTGAATCGATAAGCGTTCCAGCTGTTCCGGCGCGCGCTGGAACAGCTGGCCGGCAGCATGATTGGCATAACGGATACGGCCATCTTCACGGGTACACAGGATGGCCTCGCTGGTGGATTCGAGCAGACCCAGCAGGCGAGTCTGGGTATCCAGCAGGGCCTGCTGTACCTGTTCACGGTGGCGGATTTCCTGCTGCAGCCATTGATTTTCAGTGCGCTGTTTTTCCGTCTGAGCGGCTTGCAGGTGGGCCCGGATCCGGGCGGTCAGCTCGTCTTTATTAAAGGGTTTGGTCAGGTAGTCGTTGGCACCAAATTCAAAGCCTTTGACCCGGTCCCGCACTTGGCCTAATGCAGACAGCATGATGACCGGCAGTTCAGTCAGACTGTAGCGGGTCCGCAATTGCTGGCACACTTCATAACCGTTCATGCCCGGCATCATGACATCAAGCAGCACCAGCGACGGTTGATACTCTTTCATCAGACTGAGGGCTTGCTGACCGTTTTCTGCGGTGATCACCCGATAGCCGGCAATGCGTAAAAAGCTGGTAACGACCTGTAAGTTCACCGGTTCATCGTCGACCACCAGTAAGAGCTCGCCATCCGGGTTATCGGGCAAGTCATCAATATTGACGGTATTGGCATCCTGGCGCGGCGCCTGAAAATGACCATGCTGCGGCGCGCTGAGCTGACTGCGGGCAATGTCCTCTTTGGTGGCCAGTGGCAGGGTGAAGCTGAAGGTCGTCCCTATCATAGGCTGACTGCTGACATACAGGCTGCCGCCCATCAGCTCAATCAGCTGACGGCTGATGGACAGTCCCAGCCCGGCTCCCTGGTGATAGTTGGCCGAGCCAGTGTTGGCCTGCACCAGGGGTTCAAAAATGTGCTCCAGTTGTTCGGCGGGTATGCCCTGACCGGTATCGACCACCTGAATGCGGACCTGACTTTCCAGCACAGTGGCGGACAGGATAATTTTGCCCTCTGAGGTGTACTTAATGGCGTTGCCTACCAGGTTGTACAAAATCTGTTCCAGGCGTTGTTCGTCAGCAACCACGAGGGGCAGATCCGGCGGGATCTGATTGATGATCCGCACCGGCTTGCCATCAAGCAGATGTGCCGACAGTTCCAGCACTAAGCGGTTGGCCGCGGCCAGATCGACCGCGTGGGGCTGGATATCCAGATCGCCGTAGCGCATTTTGTGGTAGTCGAGCAAATCGTCGACCAGCTTGGTCAGGCGCTGACCACTGCTGATGATCATGTCCAGCTGACGTTGCTGATCCGGCTGGATTGGCCCGTTGGCCCCGGCCAGCATGGCTTCGGCGATGCCGACCATACCGTGCAGCGGGGTACGCAGTTCATGGGAGGTGGTGGCCAGAAATTCGTCTTTGAGTTTGTCTGCTGCCTGCAGTTCTTCGTTCTGCTGTTGGATGACGGCCAGATTGTGTTCCAGCTCGGTATTTTGCTCGCGGATCAGGGTGATTTTTTCACGAATCGAGCGTTGCATTCTGGCAAAGCTGATCGCCAGACGGCCAATTTCGTCACGGCGATCGGTGGAGGTGATTTTCTGGTCCAGATCGCCGGCGGAAACCTGCTCCGCAGCCCAGGTCAGACGCAGCAAAGGCGCAGTAATGTAATTGGACAACCAGTGCGCTGTAATCGTCACCAGGATAACGGCTCCCAGAATCGCAAGGAGGAAAAATTCCTCCAGTTGATGAATCCGGGAGAAAGCTTCCTGCTCAGGCAACTCAACCACCAGGGCCCATTTGTTGCCGAGCACGTCTATCGGAGCATACGCACTGAGTACAGGAATCTTGTTGAAGTTCAGCAAGCTGCCGACGCCGGCCTGGCCTGCCAGTGCATGATCGATCCCGGCACTGGTCAGCTCCGCCGGTAAATCGCCGTCGTTGGGCAGGCGCAGGTTATGATCCTGGCCGACGAGGAGCGTCTGAACGTACTGATTGGCTTCACTGCGATTGGACATGACGTCGGCAATGGTGCGGTTACTCAGTTTAAAGAAAGCGTAACTATGCAGGTAACCATGCTGAATAATCGGGGCGGCGAACCAGGCAGTCGCTTCGCGGTTACTGCCATCGGCGGCAAAATCAGTAAAGGCGATAGGCATCTGCTCCGGCTCGCGATCACTGATTTCCCTGTGACTATCACGGGACTGCCGCTCTCTGAACTGGGTGGTCAGGGTTTTGATGCTGCTGTAAGTCTGGCTGAGTGCCGGATATTGCGCGCTGCCGGTCTGTAAACTGGCTGCAAATAATTCCGGGCTGCGAGAGGTGTACACCACATTGCCGTCGAGATCGACCAGCAGAATGTCACTGAAATCAGAGCGTTTCAGATATTCCTCATAGGCCCAGTGGTAGCGTTTGTAAATCAGGCGATATCTTTCCTGAACGATAAAATCAGGAGAAGTGTTATCCACTTCACTGGATGGCGGCCGGGTGATCAGGGTACGGCTGAAGTATTCGCCGTTCGTGGCACCCTGACTGAGGCGGTTGATGTCACCCAGCTGGCGGAATGCGCCGACAATACCGTAAAAACGTCCGCCACTGGCATTGGCCAGCTCAGAGCGGACAAAACTCTGTATTTCCGATTCTTTCGCGGTGAAAAAGGCACTGAGCTGCTGGCGTTTGTTATCACGTAATGACGCCAGGTGGCTGGTACTCTGTTCTGCCAGATCCCGGGTGTGAGAGTGCAGGAAAAACAGCGAAGATAGCGTGAGCGGGATCAGGCTCAGCAAAAGGAAAGCCAGCATCAGCGTATGCTGGAGACGTTTAAAACGGGTGGTATTTTGCATGTCCGGCTGACCTTTGATCTGCTGATACAAATCTGTCTGTGATGCTCTCAAAAGCGCTCACTGGCATTTTGCCAAAACGAAACCGGCTGTTTTGACGATCAACAGGCAGGTTAAACGGGGCTTTTGCAGCTGAGTAACCGTTTATACTGAGTTTTTTTTCACAATCAAGGAAGTCATGGGTGAAGCGTGTTCTAAGACACAATTTTGACGGAATTGACGTATTGTACGTGAAAATGCACCGAAATTTTTGCCTGCCACAGTCAGCGTGGCAGGCAAAATGATTCATTTTTTCGCGTGATAAATTGAGAACTTATTGTTCTTAGCGCGAATATCATAGCCGCCCAGGCACCGTTCCAGCAGCGGGGGATATTGCAGAAAATTATTGGCCACGATGACCAGTTCACCGTTTGCTGTCAGATGCGCCGGAGACTGTTCAATAAACTGTTCTGTGGCAGCGTAGAAGGTTTTCAAACCAGCATGAAAGGGCGGGTTGCTGATGAGGAAATCGTATGATTCCGGCAGCGATTGATAGACATCGGTGGCAATAAAGTAGCCTTCCAGATGGTTGACACGGAAGGTCTCTCTGGCAGAAGCAATCGCCAGGGCACTGATATCGGCCAGATCCAGTGTGATATCCGGATAACGGGTTTTCATGACCGCGCCAATCACGCCGGCACCGCAGCCGAAATCCAGCACGCGGCCGGACAGATCCGGCAGGTTGTCAACCAGAAGGCGGGATCCCTGATCAAATTCCCCCAGGCTGAATACGCCCGGCAGAGAACGAATCGTGAGTGTGTGCTCACCAATCGTCAGGGTATAACTGCGGAACCAGTCCTCAAGCTTGAATGCTGGCGCCTGCTCCTGACAGCGTCCCCAATAGAAGCTGCACCGGCGTGCCGTATCGTATTTGTTAAGCGGGCCGTAGGAGGCAAACATTTTTTCGGCGCTTCGCACCCCACTGCGGTTCTCACCCACAATGCAGATTTCGGTTCCCGGCCCGCAATTGGCCAGCAGCATCGCCAGCAAATACTCGGCTTCGGCTTTGGCTTTCGGCCAGTAGAGCAGGATCATGTCGACTCCCTGCGCATCGTCAGCTGACAGTTCCGCACCGAAATGGCTGCTGATTTTCCCGGAACGGCTCAGGCTGAGGTGCTGGCCATAATGGGTGGTGAAGACCCGAACACTGCTGGCCACTGCCGCCAGTTCGATCGGATAGAGATCGTCGAGTTCGCCGGCGACCAGCACATGGCGACCGGTAAAAAAGTCGATTTGACGGGCAACTACCTGACTGGCAGCACTATAGATCGATGCATTGGAAGACATGAGAGCCTCTGTGGTGATTCGGATTCCGGGCGCGAATTGTTCCACAATTCCAGCCATATGGAAAGGCAGCCGGTGCTCCGGCTGCCGACAGATGACTAGCTGTGGTCCTGTTGGTCGAGAAAGTCCTTAAACTCGATCTCATAGAGTTTAAACAAGACTAAGGTGACCGCGAAAATGATCGGGCCGTAAATCAGGCCAATCAGACCAAACAGATGCAGACCGCCCAGAATAGAGAAGAAAATCAGCAAGGTATTCATGCCTGAGTTGCCCTGCATCAGCAGCGGACGCACGAAGTTGTCGATCGAGCCGACCACAAGAATGCCCCAGGCGATCAGAAACACAGCCCATTCCCATTGGTCGATCAGCAGCAGATATAAGGATGCGGGTAACCAGATCAGTGCCGTTCCGAACACAGGAATGAAGGAAGCAAAGGCCATCATGGAGCCCCAGAACAGTCCGGGGAAACCGGCCAGCCACATGGCAAAGCCACCGGCGACCCCTTGTGCCAGCGCTGTCAGAAACGATCCCATGACCGCTGATTTTGCCACCTGCTCAACTTCTGTCAGCAGGGCATCTTCCTGACTGCGGGATAAAGGCAGGACATGGCGCAGGGTGGCGACGATTTTGTCGTGATCTCGGAGCAGGAAGAAAAGCACAAACAGCATCAGCAGAAAGCTGAGCACAAAGTTGGTCGCATCGCCCAGCAATTTGGCACTGATATTCAACAACTGTGTGCCCAGCTTGGAGGCCGCCGAGGCCAGTTTTTGTACGATAGATTGCACATCCAGACTTTCAAACGGCGACCATTTATTGATGGTATGCAGCACAGTTTGCGCGTAAGGATGTGACAGCACTTCTTTCGGCCCGCCGGTTGTCAGCCAGGCGTAACTGTCTTTGGAAAAAGCGGACCCTTGCTGAACAATGGAGGCAAAGACGATCAGTACCGGGATCACGATGATAAAAGTCAGTATGGTGCAGGATAGAATGGCTGATCGGTTTGGCTTGCCAAGCCGATTTTCGATTCTGGCATGCAGCGGATAAAACAGCAGAGAAATGATAAAGGCCATCACGATTGGGCCGAGGTAGGGCTCAATCAGCCGGTAACTGGCATAGGTGGCTACGGCCAGTGCAGCCATGAGCATCCAGTGTCTTGACTGGACTTGAAAAGGTTTTGGCACGGGAACGTCCTTCAGCAGATTTGCAATCTGTTTATCATTGCATCAGGTCGCGGTGCTGGCAATGCTCTCCGTGAGAGTTTCTTTGGTATTTCAGTGACATCACTTCGGAACACACCGATGTTTGAGCCTGAAAAAGCGGCAGGCGACAGACACTGCACAGGAGAGGGCAAAGAAAAGGGCAGGTGATGGCCTGCCCTTTTGTTGCATCAGAATGAACAAAACCCGTTATTGCGCTTCTTGTGCCAGTGTGGCAAACGCGTATTCTGCCGCTTCCAGCGTGGCGTCGATTTCTTTCTCGCCGTGCGCCAGCGAGGTAAAGCAGGCTTCGAATGCGGAAGGGGCCAGATACACGCCTTTTTGCAGCATCAGGTTGAAGAAGCGCTTGAATCGTTCCACATCACAGCGGGCGACATCCTGATAGCTGTGCACGTTTTCTTGATCGGTAAAGAAGAAACCGAACATAGCACCGACCTGATTGGTCACCAGCGGGATACCGTATTTGTCGGCCAGCGCCTGAAAACCTTCGGCCAGACGCTGGGTGGTTTGCGCCAGACGTCTTTCATTGCCGTCCTGGGTCAGGATCGTCAGGCAAGCATAACCGGCAGCCATGGCAACCGGGTTACCCGACAGCGTTCCGGCCTGGTAGACAGGGCCGGTTGGCGCAATGTATTGCATGACTTCGCGGCGGCCGCCGAAGGCGCCGACAGGCATACCGCCGCCGATGATTTTACCCAGAGTCGTCAGATCCGGTTTGACGTCGTAGTAAGCCTGAGCGCCACCGTGTGCAACCCGGAAACCTGTCATCACTTCGTCCAGAATCAGCAGGGCACCAAACTCGTCACAGATCTCACGCAGCCCTTGCAGGAAGCCCGGTACCGGCGGGATACAGTTCATGTTGCCTGCCACAGGTTCTACGATGATGCAGGCAATCTGCTCTGGATGCTCGGCAAAGGCTTCACGCACGGATTCCAGGTTGTTGAAGGTACAAGTCAGCGTGTGTTTGGCAAAATCGGCCGGTACACCCGGTGAGCTAGGCTGGCCTAAGGTCAGGGCGCCTGAACCGGCTTTGACCAGCAGACAGTCTGCGTGGCCGTGGTAGCAGCCTTCGAATTTAATGATTTTGTCGCGGCCGGTGAACCCACGGGCCAGACGGATCGCACTCATGGTCGCTTCGGTGCCGGAGCTGACCATACGGACCATTTCCATCGATGGCACCAGTTTGGACACCAGCTCTGCCATGGTGATTTCCATTTCGGTCGGCGCACCGAAGCTCAGACCCTGACGGGCCGCATCGATCACTGCATCACGAATGGCAACATGGTTGTGGCCAAGGATCATCGGTCCCCAGGAGCCGACATAGTCGATGTACGCTTTGCCATCGGCATCAAAAATATAGGCACCGTCGGCACGCTCAATAAACAGCGGATCGCCGCCCACGCCAGCGAATGCGCGGACCGGAGAGTTGACCCCGCCAGGAATGGTGTGTTGTGCTTTGGCAAATAATTCAGCCGATTTGCTCATGGTTCTTTCCTGTCATCCTTTGGTGAGAAGGGCGCTATTGTACGTAAATGCGAATTCAATGGCGAGCGGGCATTTTTGCTAAACCCTCCAAGAACCATGGCGCGTTTGTGGTCAATACTTGAACGCAGCAGTCAGGTATTAGATAATCGTTCCAAAGGTCAGTTGACCAGCATATTGATGAATTGAGAGGTTGCTAATGAGCGATGCCAGTTTCCCGCTGAACTTTTCAGATGTTGCAGCGAATAAGGTGAAAGCGCTGATAGCGGAAGAAGAAAATCCTGATCTGAAGCTGCGTGTGTATATCACAGGTGGTGGCTGCAGTGGTTTTCAGTACGGTTTCACCTTTGATGAGAAAGTCAACGAAGGTGATATGACGATTGAGAACAGCGGCGTGACTCTGGTCGTTGACCCGATGAGTCTGCAGTATCTCATTGGCGGCACAGTGGATTATACCGAAGGGCTGGAAGGCTCCCGTTTCTTTGTCAATAACCCGAATGCCACCACCACTTGTGGCTGCGGTGCATCCTTTAGCGTGTAAAGAGCCGTTACACCTGATGCAAAAAAGCCGTCACTTTGGGTGACGGCTTTTTTGTTTGCCTTTTTTATCTGAACATCAGCTTCTGGACGGAATTAAACTGGCATTACGATTGGTGGCCAGTAATTGTCGCAGTTGCGTCAGCTGAGCCAAACGCTCGCTGGCCTGCTGCTTGAAGGCGGCCTTGTCTTTCCCTTTCAGCGAATCTGACTGAGGCAGAGATACAGTTCTGGGGTTCTTGTGGACCCCGTTCACCAGAAACTCATAATGCAGATGAGCCCCGGTTACCCGGCCACTGCTGCCCAGTTTACCAATGGTCTGCCCCTGTTTCACCCGCTGGCCGGTTTTGACCAGGCGCTTACTCAGGTGCAGATACTTGGTGACATAGGTAGAGCTGTGGCGGATAAAGACGTAATTACCGTTAAACTGATTGTAGCCGGATTTCATCACCACGCCGTCACCGGCCGACCAGATAGGCGTTCCTACCGGGGCGACATAATCGGTGCCGCGGTGCGCTTTGACCTGACCTGTCACCGGGTGCAGACGGCGCGGGTTAAAGTTGGAGCTGACATAACGGAAGTTCACCGGTGAGCGCAGGAAGGCTTTTTGCATCGCCCGGCCATCCGGATCGTAATATTTGCCGTCGATGCTGTTTCTGACGGCAGTGAAGGTCTGGCCCAGGTTGGAGAAGGTGGCGGCCAGAATATTGCCGCGGCCAATGGGCTCGCCTTCGACATAGCGTTCTTCAAACAGGACAGAAAAGGTATCGCCTTCGCGGATATCCAGGGCAAAGTCGATATCCCAGCCAAAAATACCGGCGATCTCCATGATTTGGTTCGGCGTCAGGCCGGCATCCGCGGCGGCATTCCAGAAGCTGGAGGTGATCACCGCCTGGGCAAAATTGAGCTGAGTATCAACCTTTTTGACTTCAGTTCTGGAATGGAAGGTGTCGCCTTTGCGTGTGATATAGAGGGTTTCTGTGGCATTGATCGGTTGAATGAGCTGAATCAGATCTTTTTTGTCATCCAGTCCGAACCGCAGTTTGTCGCCAGGGCGTAAGGTGATCAGAGATTTGGTGCCTTCATCGGCATTGATCAGGCGGTACAGGGTGGCCGGGCTGAGGCCGACTTTATCAAAGACCAGCGCCAGACTTTCACCCGGCTTGATCACATGCTCTGTCCAGCTCAGCGGGGGCGGTAATAAAGGCGGAGTGACGCCGTTTGCCTGCAGCTGAGGCCCGTCGATCTTGATGTCGAGCGGATAGAGTTTGCCGATTTCAAACTTTTGCTCAGGCTTCTCCATCTCCTCTGCGCCCGGCAGCAGGATCAGCAGTACAGTCACCGCACTGATAATGGTGATGAGAATCTGATGTATCCTTGGCAAACGGGAAAATTTTGATATTAGCATTTGATAATTATTTTGATGTTTTTTGCGCATAAGAGAAAAATAAGACAAGGCTAAGTCTAACTGGTTTCAAAAAACATCGCTATTCAAGTAATATTGCCCTTTATCATATTTATGCCAATTTTGTGGGAGTGAACAGGAATGGCCAGCATTGAGCATGCGTTAGCGGAAATTAAGCGCGGGGTCGACGAACTGATCCCGGAAGAAGAATTAATCGCCAAACTGAAGGAAAACCGTCCTCTGCGAATTAAACTGGGTGCGGATCCGACAGCGCCGGACATTCATCTGGGTCATACCGTCATCCTGAATAAGCTGCGTACTTTCCAGGAACTGGGCCATGAGGTCACTTTCCTGATTGGCGATTTCACCGGTATGGTGGGTGACCCGACCGGTAAGAACACCACACGTCCGCCGCTGACCCGTGAAGATGTACTGCGCAATGCCGAAACCTATAAAGAGCAGGTGTTCAAGATCCTCGACCCGGCCAAAACCAAAATTGAATTCAACTCCACCTGGCTCTCTGAGCTGGGCGCTGAAGGCATGATCCGTCTGGCGGCCAGTCAGACGGTTGCTCGCATGCTGGAGCGTGATGATTTCAAAAAACGCTATAACGAAGGCCGCCCGATTGCCATTCACGAATTCATGTATCCGTTGCTGCAAGGTTATGACTCGGTGGCAATGAACACCGATGTGGAGCTGGGCGGAACGGATCAGAAGTTCAACTTGCTGATGGGCCGTGAGCTGCAGAAAGCGGAAGGCCAGAAGCCACAGGTGGTGCTGACCATGCCGCTGCTGGTGGGTCTGGACGGCGTGAAGAAGATGTCCAAATCGGCCCATAACTACATTGGTGTGGCGGAAGCGCCGACCGAAATGTTCGGCAAAATCATGTCAATTTCTGATGAGCTGATGTGGAACTACTATGAATTGCTGTCCTTCCGTCCGCTGGAAGAGATCGAGCAGCTCAAGCAGGAAATGGCGAATGGCCGTAACCCGCGCGATGTGAAAATTCTGCTGGCGAAGGAAATCATTGCCCGCTTCCACTCTGAAGCGGATGCTGATGCGGCCGAGCAGGATTTCATCAACCGTTTCCAGAAAGGGGCGATGCCGGATGAAATGCCTGAGTTCGAATTTGCAGCCGGTGTGGCAATCGCCAACCTGCTCAAAGATGCGGATCTGGTCAATTCAACCTCTGACGCCCTGCGGATGATCCGCCAGGGCGCGGTGAAAATCGACGGCGAAAAAGTGGATGATACCAAGCTGGAGCTGTCTGCCGGCACTGCGGTTTATCAGGTCGGTAAGCGCAAGTTTGCCCGGATTACCCTGAAATAACAGGCTTGTCATTCCATAAGAGAAGGCGCCATTGCGGCGCCTTTTTTGTCGCTGTCAGGTCAGAGTTGGCGCAGGCGTACTGATCACAACCGGCTGGGTTTGCAGGAGTGCCGCCACCCGCTGGCCCAGATGGGCGGCGGTTTTCAGGTCGGCGTCACTGAGCTGTCCGGTCGGGGTGTGGCCACTGGCGCCTAACTGACGGCCTAACGGATTGATGCTTTTGTCCTCATAGCCGTTGGGCATATCCATCCCGACCCACAACATGCCGTGCTGCATGGCCAGCACGAACAGATAATTCAGGGTGCTGTCCTGCTCACCGCCCAGACTGCCGCCGACGGTAAAGCCTGCGGCCAGCTTGTTACGCCAGCCCTGTCCGCTCCAGCTGTCGCTACTGGCATCGGCAAACGCTTTGAACTGAGCAGCGGGGCCGCCCATATAGGTCGGACTGCCAAAGACAATGGCATCGGCCTGCTGCAGGCTGGCAAACAGATCCGGGTCGCTGAAGCGGCCGTGCTCAATATCTTCACCGGCAATCCGGTAGCGCATGACCTGAATGCCGGGATGGGTTTTAGCGCCCTGCGCGATCGCCTCGGCCATTTGGTGAGTCGCGCCTGAGCCGGAATAATAAACCAGAGCAATGGTTTTCATCGATTGTTTCCTCATTCTTCTTGATGGGTGGCCAGGCGCATCTGAATGGCCGCCAGATATTCGTTGAACTGAAAAGTCTGATACAGGCGGCTGCAACTGTAGGTCAGCTTAATGCTGTGATCGTCCGACAGGGTGGCTACTTTGTTAAACCAGCCAATCCAGTCTGGCACAGTGTCGTTTGGCTGCGACTGGCTCGGTAATGCACGATCCGGCGTGGAGCAGAAAGCCGCGACATACGCCTGCCAGTAGTAGGCCAGTGCCAGCCGGCGATCCGGCACGAAAGGCATGAGTTGCAGCAGGGCATCAAAACTTGTGACTCCGTGCAGCAGTGTAAAGTCGTTACTGGCCAGAAAAGCGCGAATGGTGAGGCGGGCAATCTCCGATTCGGTGAGATCGTACGGCACGGCGGCGATGGATCGATAAACAGATTGATGAACCACTTCACTCAAGCGATCAACAATGATGCCGGGTTGAAACGCATAGTCTCTGAAATGCTCGTCCGCCTGCTTGAGTTGTGTCTCAGCCGGATACTGATCGGTGAAATGCAGCTCACCTAAAGCCTTATACTCACTGGCCCAGTAGGCAAGCGACACAGCAATTTCATTGGCGTTGCCCGTTTCTACGGCATAGCTCAGGCGGATCAATCCGTGAAACGCGCTGCAGGAAAGGCCGGGCAGCAGGACGGGGAGCCATTGTTGCAGGACAGAGGCGACACCCTGTGTCGCAATTTTCTGGCGAAATTGCGGATAAAAATCCGCGAAACTGTCGCGCACCCCCAGCTCCGGTGCTGTTTCTTGTGCCGGGCTTCTCCGACGGATGGGCTGCAATTGCGGCGTGTATCTCTGATAAAAATGCTCCAGCTGGTGTGGATTGGCACCGCAACGCGCCAGAGCGACCAGTGCCATGGGTAAATGATTCGACAACTCAGGCCCGTAGATGGGGTCAAACTGTAATCCCTTCTCAATCAAAGCCAGACATTCAGCGTGAATGGGTGCATACATGTTCAGATCTCCTGTCCTGAAGGGCTTAGAGGGCGTAATCATTGCGCTGTAACGGATCGTCACTCAGATACTGGGTGAACTCCCATTCAATACCGTCCCTGTCATAAAAGTAGATCCGCTGGCGCCAGGGGTGAGTGGCTTCCATGTCATTTTCCCGGTAGCCCGCGCTGAGCAGCCGCTCACGGACCTGCATTACGTCGTCAACCACCAGACCGATATGGTTGATCCCCAGATCCCGGTAGGGCGTGCGATCAATCTGATCCCGTGCCACCACTTCCTGCAGCGCCAGATAGGTGTCTTCTGTACCGATATGACACCAGCGGTGTGTGGGTTGCTGCCCCTGATGGCGGACGGAGAACTCCGGAAGAGCGGTTTGCAAAAACTTGATGGTGCTTTCCAGCTGACGAACGGTGAGGTTGGCGTGTTCAACGTAGGGTTTCATGGTGCCTCCTGGCTTGAGCGGTGTTTTTATTAGTAAATCATTTTGTTTACATATTAGTATGAAATCTGATTAAGTAAAGTTTTTAGTTTATTTATCTTGGGGCGGGAACTTTCTTACTGGGGTGTTTGGGTATAGCATCAAAGTAAGCACTCTCAGGAGAAGTTCATGCAGGAGCTGGTGCAGGAATTGTCGCCACTGATCGAACAATATGGTTACATCGTGCTGGCACTGGCGATTGCCATTGAAGGTCTGGGGGTGCCGGCTCCCGGCCAGTCCCTGTTGATCGTGGCCAGTTATCTGGCTGCAAGCGGTGCGCTGTCTTTACCGTCTGTCTTGCTGGTGGCGGGAGCGGCCAGCTGGTTCGGAAATACGGCAGGCTATGTGCTGGGATCCATGCTGGCCCGGTTTGTTGAGCGGCGAGGATGGACAAAGCCAGCCTCCTTAATCAAAGTACATGCTTTTATTGATAAATATGGGGTGATTGGTTTGATCCTGAGCCGCTTTCTGGAAGGGATGAAACAAATCATCTGCTTAGGTTGCGGCCTTGCTCAGATGCCCTGGCCCCTTTTTCTGATTGGCAACACCCTGGCGGTGGGGATCTGGTTGCTGGTGTTCGGCTACGGGCCGGCTTATTTTTATGAGGAGATCGGGCAGGCGGGATTGTTTTTCCAGCGCCATCAGTATGCTTTATGGAGCCTGGCGGTGATTGCAGGGCTGGCGCTGCTGCTGAAATTGATCCGCAAGCGCCGCCCCAAAAGTTAAACCGGTTAACTATTTCGCAGCGAGAAAGTCGGCAGCGACAGGTGCCAGCGGATGGCCGCCAGCCGGATTGACAGAGTCGTGGCAATCCCGCACAAACTGGCGGCCGCGGTTTCCAGTCCAAAATGCAGTCCCACTGTGTGGACAATACCGCCCAGAATACAGGCTGTGGCATACACTTCGGTTCTTAAAACCATCGGGACTTCACGGGCCAGTACGTCACGGATCACGCCGCCGCCACAACCTGTGATCACACCCATGATCACGGCGACCATAGGGGAAGCACCAAAACGCAGCGCTTTTTCTACCCCAATGGCGACGAAAACCGCCAGGCCAATGGCATCGGCAACCGGCAGGAAATACCAGGGCATTTTACGGGGATTCTGAATCGCCAGCATCGCCAGCAGGCAGGTTGCAAAAATCACCCACAGATAATTGGTATCCGTGATCCAGAACACAGGCGTGGCACCCAGCGCCATATCGCGGATTGTGCCGCCACCGATGGCTGTCACACAGGCCAGTACCACGACTCCAAAGGGGTCCATCCTCAACCGGCCCGCCAGTAAGATGCCGGAAATAGCAAATACAGCGGTGCCAAACATATCAAGCGTGTAAATCAGCATAGGGTTCCTGCACACAACCAGTGATTAAAAACCACGTCACCTTGATTGAAGATGCCATGGTAAAAAGCGCTGAGATTGTACGGTGAAATGTAACGCGCACAACTGATAACTTTGTGTTTGTGAGCTTATTCACATCCTGTTACGGGTGATTTTTGCGCACTTCATCAAGTTGCTTACAAATGTCTTGCGCGGCCAGCAGGGCTCTGGGGGTAGGCCGGTTCAGCCAGTCTGCCTGGGTCTGATACAAATGTTGATCCCGGACCGCAGACAATTGCTCGCGCCAGGGCAACCAGATATTGAAGGCGTTGGCATCGGGACCAGCACTGCCATGGGTGGTGAATATCGCCTCAGGACGGCGAACGATCACTTGCTCTTTCGACACCTGCGGGTATGCCACTGGACTGTCAGCAAAAATATTCTCACCGCCGCAAAGCGCGAAAATCTGGCTGGGCCAGTGATCGCCGGACATGCTCATCAGGGGCGAAATACCCAGCTGATAAAAATAGCGTACCGGTTTTTGATGTCCGTATTGCTGATTCAGCTGTGCCATGGTTTGACGGAAATCCGAAGCGGCCTGATTGGCTGTGGTCGGATCATCGGCAAACGTGCCGAGTGTTTCTAAGCTGTCCGCAATCGCCTCGAGGGTCGTGGGGTGGGAATAAAAGATCCGGATACCCAACTGCTCCAGCTTGGCCATTTCTCGGGGCGGGTTGCCGCCTTGCCAGGCCAGCACCAGATCAGGTTTCAAGGCCAGGATACGTTCCAGCTTGATGCCGCGGTAATTCGCGACCCGTTCCAGTGCCAGAGCTTGCGGTGGGTAGTCGCTGTAATCACTGGCGGCGATCAGTTTGCTGCCTAAACCTGCGGCATAGGCCAGCTCAGTGGTGTGCGGTGCAAGACTGATAATACGCTGGGGTTTGCTGTCAGTGGCCTGTGCTTCTTGGGCGTATACTCGAGTGACGATGAATGTCAAAGGGAGCAGCAAGGCAAAAACGAACGATCGGCACAGATTCACAACAGACTTCCCATCAGAAACATACACACACTTTGCAGCGCCACCCAGGCCCATAACCGCTGTTGCAGCAGACGATCAATCTGCGATAAATGCAGGGCTGCGGGGGCAATCCGTCCACCGAGCCGTGGGCGCTCCAGTTTGGTGGTATCGTAGATAGCCGGGCCGCCTAAGGCCAGTTGCAGCTTATGGCCGGTGGCGGTGAGCAGCCAGCCCGGTCCGGGTAATTGCCAGTTCTCACCTTGTTCACGCAAACCGCGAAAAGCGTCCCGGCTGTTCTTGCCGACACTGATAGCCACGGCGAGCAGACGCAGGGGGACAATATCCAGTGCAGCCAGAATACGGATCGCAGGCAGGCCAAAATACTGATATTGCTTGCGGCTGGGAGACCAGCAACGGGCCAGACTGACGGCCAGGCGGTACAGGATGGCACCAAAACCGCCTGCCACCGCATACCAGAACAGCACGGCAGCCACCTGGCGGCCATAGCTCAGCAACTGGGTTTCAGCACAGGCTTTCCCCAGGCCAAGCAGTGAGAGCGTGTCGGTATTTCGGTTGAGCGCGACAGAAAGCTGGGCTTTGCAGCTGGCCTTATCTTCCCGGCTGTAAGCCTGAATAAAATGCTGGCTGAAGCGGCGGCTGTCACGCCAGCCGAGCGCGATCCACAGCAAGACCAGATGAAACAGGCTGTCGATCCACACCAGCTGATAGAAGGCAATCAAGAGGATCAGGATTGTCATCCACATCAGCGACCAGGCCAGCGCACCGGATAACATCCGCTGGCGCGGTGTATCTGTGGCTTTGTTGACTCTGGCGGCCAGCTCAATGGCAATCTGCTGCCAGATCAGCAAAGGATGGATACTGGCCGGAATGGGCAGCAGCCAGTGTAATGCCAGCGCTCCCCACATCGCCAGCAGGGTTGGATGTTGACTGAGGAGCACAAGCAAATCGTTCATTAGCGGTTCAGCAGCGCCGCCATTTGAACCACCATGGCGGAAGAACTTTGTGCCGCCAGCGGCAGGAATTCTTCGAAACTCATCGGCGATTCTTTATCAGCCACGTCTGAGATCGCACGCACGACCACAAAAGGTACCTTGAACTGATGACAGGCCTGGGCAATGGCGGCGGCTTCCATTTCAACGGCGACCACCTGAGGGAAATGGGTGCGGATACGCTGTTGCTGTTCCGTGCTGCACACGAAGGCATCACCGGTGCAAATCAAGCCGCGCACTGCGTGGGTGGTTTCATCCAGTTGAGCCAAAGCTTGCTCTGCAACCTGCATCAGTTTTTCGTCAGACTGGAAAGCTGCCGGCTGCTGCGCCATCTGACCGATCTCATAACCAAAGGCGGTAACATCGGCATCGTGATAGCGCACTTCGGTGGAGATAACCACATCACCGACATTCAGGCTGCTGTCAAAGCCACCGGCTGAACCTGTATTGACGACCAGATCCGGCTCGAAAATTTCCAGCAAAATGGCAGTCCCTACGGCTGCGGCCACTTTACCGATACCGGACTGAAGCAAGACCACGTCTGCACCCTTGAGGGTGCCGGTATAAAAGGTGCAGCCACCTTTTTGCAGGGTCGTGCAGTTGTCGAGCTGGTTTTTCAGGATCACGACTTCCTGTTCCATTGCCCCAATAATGCCGATTTTCATTGATGTTATCTCTTTCTTAAAGTGAACCTGACGGTAATTGGATGCGATTGTAACAATGCCGGACAGTGTGGGAAAGCTTAAAGAAAAGGCGACAGAATCAAAGGGGAACGGAAAGAAAAAAGCGAGCGGGGGAGAGCCGCTCGCTTGGCCAGGTCTGCTGACAGTGTCATCAACAGACCGTTATCGCATCACAAACCTAGGTAGCCCAGAATCCCATCGGCAGCGCGACGGCCTTCATCGATGGCGGTGACCACCAGATCCGAGCCGCGTACCGCGTCACCACCGGCAAAGATCTTGCTGTTGGTGGTCTGGAAGGCATGCTCGCCGCTGGTTTGAATGCGACCCCACTGATCCAGTGCCACATCAAAGCTATCTAACCAGGGCATCGCATGGGGCTGGAAACCAAAGGCCATGATCACCGCATCAGCTTCCAGCACATGCTCGCTGCCCGCAACAGGCTCAGGACGGCGACGACCGGCTTCATCGGGCTCGCCCAGGGCGGTTTGCACCACTTTTACCCCAGTGACCTGACCGTTCCCGTTCACGACCACCCCCAAAGGCTGCAGGTTAAACATAAAGTTCACCCCTTCCTCGCGGGCATTTTTCACCTCACGGCGTGAACCCGGCATGTTGGCTTCATCGCGGCGGTAGGCACAGACAACATCGCTGGCACCCTGACGAATGGAGGTCCGCACGCAGTCCATCGCGGTGTCACCACCACCTAAGACCACCACACGTTTACCTGCCATGTCGATATACTCTGGGGCATTGTCTTCCAGATTCATCACTTTATAGGTGTTGGAAATCAGGAAAGGCAGTGCATCGTAGACACCGGCGGCATCTTCATTTTCCAGACCGGCCCGCATGTTTTTATAAGTACCCACACCCAGAAAAACCGCGTCATATTCGTCGATCAGATCCTGAAGCTGCACGTCGGTGCCGACTTCTGTATTGAGGCGGAACTCGACCCCCATTTCGGTAAAGATCCGGCGACGGTTGATCATCACCTCTTTTTCCAGCTTGAACGACGGGATACCGAAGGTCAGCAGACCGCCAATTTCCGGGTAGCGGTCAAACACCACAGGTTTCACCCCGTTCCGGACCAGAATGTCGGCGCAGGAGAGACCGGCAGGACCGGCACCGATAATGGCGACTTTCTTGTCTGTCCATTCAACGCCGGACATATCCGGCTTCCAGCCCATTTCGAAGGCTTTGTCGGTAATGTATTTTTCGACGTTACCGATAGTCACAGCCCCGAAATCATCATTGAGCGTACAGGCACCTTCACACAGACGATCCTGAGGGCACACCCGGCCACACACTTCCGGCAGGGTGTTGGTCTGGTGTGACAGTTCAACGGCTTCCAGAATCCGGCCTTCATTGGCCAGACTCAGCCACTGCGGAATGTAGTTGTGTACCGGACACTTCCACTCACAGTAGGGGTTGCCGCAGTCCAGGCAGCGATCAGACTGAGCGCTGGCTTGCTGTTGAGTAAAAGGTTCGTAGATTTCGACGAACTCAATTTTACGAACTTCAATCGGCTTCTTCGGCGGATCGACACGTTCTACATCGATAAATTGGTAAATGTTCTGGCTCATTGGATTCCCTCCCTTATTGTGCCTGAACGCGGAGTTCAGCAGCTGAACGGCTTTGGTGACCCAGCAGCGTGTTCACGTCTGCCGACTTCGGTTTAGCCAGGAAGAATTTCGGGATCCACTGATCAAAGTTGGCCAGAATTTCCTGTGCACGGCTTGAGCCGGTTTCTTCCAGATGGCGGTCGATCAGACCACGCAGGTGTTCCTGATGAATCGTCAGTTCCTGCAGGGGCAGGGCTTCGATCAGTTCAGGGTTGACCCGGCCGGCGAAATCACCGACTTCATCCAGAATATAGGCAAAGCCGCCTGTCATACCGGCGCCAAAGTTAACGCCTGTGTGGCCAAGGATCGCCACGATACCGCCTGTCATGTATTCACAGGCGTTGTCGCCTGCGCCTTCAACCACGGCAATTGTGCCTGAGTTACGAACTGCAAAGCGCTCACCGGCCTTACCGGCAGCAAACAGCTTACCGCCGGTTGCGCCGTACAGGCAGGTATTGCCGATGATGGTGGATTCATGCGATTTGAACGCCGATCCGACTGGCGGACGGATGCTGATCACGCCACCTGTCATGCCTTTACCGACATAGTCGTTGGCATCACCGGTCAGATACAGGTTCAGGCCACCGGCATTCCATACGCCGAATGACTGACCTGCGGTACCCGACAGGTGCACATTGATAGGATTGGCTGCCATGCCCTGATTGCCGTAGCGCTGCGCGATCTCACCGGACAAGCGGGCACCGAATGAACGGTCGGTGTTGCGGATATCCAGATAGATATCGGCGCCACTCTGTGCTTCGACGGCTGGCAGGGCTTCATCGACCAGTTTCTGGTTCAGCACACCGGTATCAAATGGTGTGTTCGGCTCGCTGCAGTACAGTGTTTTGCCTTCAACCGGCGTGGGCGCATGCAGCAGACCGCTCAGATCCAGTTTGCTCTGCTTGGCGGTAAAGCCATCGACCATTTCCAGCAGATCAGTACGTCCGATCAGGTCGGTCAGCTTTTCAACACCCAGTTTTGCCAGCAGGGTTCGTACTTCTTCACCCAGGCCAATAAAGTAGTTCATGACCTGTTCAGGCAAGCCTTTGAAGAAATCGCGGCGCAGGGTGTCGTCTTGTGTCGCGACACCGGTTGCACAGTTATTGAGGTGGCAGATACGCAGGTATTTACAACCCAGTGCCACCATAGGCGCGGTACCGAAACCGAAGCTTTCCGCACCCAGAATGGCCGCTTTCACGACATCCAGTCCGGTTTTCAGACCGCCATCCACCTGCAGGCGAATTTTATGACGCAGGCCATTGGCCACCAGTGCCTGCTGCGTTTCCGCCAGACCCAGCTCCCACGGGCTACCGGCGTATTTCACCGACGTTAGCGGGCTGGCGCCTGTACCGCCGTCATAGCCTGAAATCGTGATCAGATCGGCGTAGGCCTTGGCAACACCGGTGGCGATCGTGCCAACGCCGGGCTCTGAGACCAGTTTGACCGAGACCAGAGCTTTCGGGTTGACTTGCTTGAGATCGAAAATCAGCTGCGCCAAGTCCTCAATCGAGTAAATGTCATGGTGCGGCGGCGGTGAAATCAGGGTCACGCCCGGCACGGCATAACGCAGTTTGGCGATTTCAGTGGTGACTTTATGGCCGGGCAACTGGCCGCCTTCACCGGGTTTTGCCCCTTGTGCCACTTTGATTTGCAGTACATCCGCATTGACCAGGTAATGCGGGGTCACACCGAAGCGGCCGGACGCAACCTGCTTGATACGGGAGTTTCGTTCGTTCCCAAATCGGCGCGGATCTTCGCCGCCTTCGCCGGAGTTGGAGAACCCGCCCAGACGGTTCATGGCAATGGCCAGCGCTTCATGGGCTTCCGGACTCAGCGCGCCGATAGACATGGCCGCTGAGTCGAAGCGTTTGTACAGCTCGGTCGCGGCTTCGACGTTAGCCACATCAATCGGGTTGGTTGATGTTTTCAGCTTCAGCAAGTCACGCAGCGTCGCCGCCGGACGTTCGTTGACCACTTTAGCAAAGGCGAGATAGTCTTCGTACTCGCCGGATTTAACGGCTTTTTGCAGCGTGGTGACGACATCCGGGTTGTAAGCGTGGAATTCGCCGCCGTGGACAAATTTCAGCAAACCGCCGTGATCAATCTGCTTGCGCTTGACAAAGGCTTTGCGCGACAGGTTGAACAGGTCTTGCTGGAAGTCATCAAAGTTAGCGCCTTCAATACGGCTCGAAACGCCCTTAAAGCACAATGCCACCACATCAGAATGCAGACCAACGGCTTCAAACAGCTGCGAGCAACGGTAAGAGGCGACGGTGGAAATCCCCATTTTCGACATGATCTTATACAGACCTTTATCGATACCGTTACGGAAGTTCAGCATCACCTCGCGGTAAGGTTTGTTGATGGCACCGCTGTCAATTTGCTGTGCCAGGGACTCATAAGCCAGATACGGATAAACTGCTGTGGCGCCAAAGCCCAGCAATACCGCGAACTGGTGCGGGTCACGGGCAGTGGCGGTTTCCACGATGATGTTGGCATCACAACGCAGGTTGGCAGTGACCAGACGTGCCTGCACTGCACCCACGGCCATCGCAGCCGGGATCGGCAGTTTGTCGGCACTGATGCCCCGGTCAGACAACACGACCAGCACGGTGCCGCCGCGTACCAGGCGTTCCACCTGATCACACAGATCGACAATGGCTTGCTTGAGATCTTTCTCGTTCGGATCGAAGTTAATGTCGATAATGCTGTTACGGTAGTGCTGGTTGTCCAGCCCCAACAACTGCACCATATCTGAGTACAGCAGAATCGGTGACTTGAACGCCACACGGTGAGCATGGCCGTCAGTTTCGTTAAACACGTTCATTTCACGGCCGATACAGGTGGCCAGTGACATCACGTGTTTTTCACGCAACGGATCGATCGGCGGGTTCGTGACCTGTGCGAACATCTGACGGAAATAGTCAGACACCAAACGCTCTTTGGAAGACAGCACGGCCATCGGGGCGTCATCACCCATAGAACCGGTGGCTTCCTGACCGTTTTCACCGATCACCCGCATGACTTGATCCAGCTCTTCACGGTTCACCGCAAAGAGTTTCTGGTAGGTATTCAACTCTTCCGGTGACATTTCCCGGCTGCCGACCTGATCATCACCCATCTCTTCAAACGGCACCAGACGGCGGACATGGGTATCGAGCCACTCTTTATAAGGGTGGCGTCCCATCAGGTCGTTATCAATGTCGGCGGAATGCCAGATTTTGCCCAGTTTGGTATCAATGACCAGCAGTTCGCCGGGGCCGACCCGGCCTTTTTGCGCCACTTCGTCCGGCGCGTAATCCCAGATACCCACTTCTGAGGCCAGGGTGATCAGTTTGTCTTTGGTGATCACAAAACGTGCGGGGCGCAGGCCGTTACGGTCGAGGTTACAGGCGGCATAGCGGCCGTCTGACATCACGATACCGGCCGGACCGTCCCACGGCTCCATGTGCATGGAGTTAAAATCGTAGAAGGCACGCAGTTTCGGATCCATATCCGGGTGGTTTTGCCATGCCGGCGGTACCAGCATGCGCATGGCACGGAACAAATCCATGCCACCGGCCAGGAACAGTTCCAGCATGTTATCCAGGCTGGAGGAGTCAGAACCGGTTTCGTTCACAAAGGGCGCGGCGGTTGCCAGATCAGGCAGCAGCGGGGAGGCGAACTTATACGCCCGAGCCCGGGCCCACTGGCGGTTACCGGCGATGGTGTTGATTTCACCATTATGGGCCAGATAACGGAACGGCTGTGCCAGTGGCCAGCGCGGTTGTGTGTTGGTCGAAAAACGCTGGTGGAACAAACAGATCGATGATTCCAGGCGTAAATCACCTAAGTCTTTATAAAACTTAGGCAGATCGGCGGGCATGCACAGGCCTTTGTAGACGATGACCTGGGTCGACAGGCTACAGATATAGAAATCAGGATCGTCCTGGATGCGTTGCTCAATACGGCGACGGGCAATATAAAGGCGGCGATCGACATCCCTTGGTTTCCAGCCGGCAGGCGCATTAATAAAGACCTGAGCGATAGCCGGCAGGGAATCTTTTGCAATTGGGCCAAGGACTTGCGGATTGACCGGCACATCTCGCCAGCCAGCAATAGATAGGGTCTCTTTGCTTAATTCTTCTTGAATAATCGTGCGGGCTTTTTCAGCCAGAACAGGATCCTGGCTCAGAAACAGCATACCAACGGCGTATTCGCGGGCCAGTGTCCAGCCCAGCTCTTTGGCAACCAGCTGATAAAAGCTGTCCGGCTTTTTCATTAACAGGCCGCAGCCATCACCGGTCTTGCCATCAGCAGCGATGCCGCCTCGGTGTGTCATACGATCCAAGGCCGATATTGCGGTACGGACCAACTTGTGGCTGGCTTCGCCTTCTGTATGGGCGATCAGACCGAAACCACAGTTATCTTTTTCCAGCTTTGGGTCATACAGTGTCATTGCAACTCTCCCTTGCGCCTGCTCCATTGAGCAGGGTTACTGCATAATTATGACAATCTCCCTGATTGTCACTCTCGCGTCCAGCGGACTTTCAAACTAACGGCAAATTACAAAAAGGTCAAATTTTCTTTAATTCTGGTCATAAATTCTGGATTATTCAAAGTCAACTATTTATCTATATGATTTATAGTGGTTTATTATTTTTTTGAAATATTTTGTTTACAATTGAAAGTGTCAGAAATGAGACTTTTTTACTGTAAAAGGAAGTGATTTTTATTTGCAGAGGAGGTCGGTGTTAAAAAGGATAAAACACTGATTCATTTTAAATAAAAAAGCCAGCTCCTGGGAGCTGGCTTTAAATTTTAGGATAAAATCAAGGTTGATCAGGATTCTGATAGCATAAGTGAATGGTCTTTCGCTTCTAACTTAGAATCACCCATCAGGTAAGCATCAATTTCACGGGCACATTCACGGCCTTCGTTGATGCATCGCACCACAAGTGACTGGCCGGTCCGCATATCGCCCGCAGCAAATACGCCTGGCTGGTTGGTGGCAAATCCCTGAGTAGCGACATTACCGCGATCATCCAGAGCAATATTGAGCTGAGCCAGCACACCCTGCGGTTCCGGATGCAGAAAACCCATGGCCAAAAAGGCCAGGTCACACGGAATGATGCGCTCAGATCCCGGGACTTCTTCAAAACCAGGACGCTCACCAGGCTTGGCTTCGTTCCAGTGGATATCCGCAATACGCAGTGCCGTGACCTGACCGTCGTCGTTGCCGATAAATTCCTTGGTCAGAATATTCCAGTGACGCTCGCACCCTTCTTCATGGGAAGTAGAGGTACGCATGATCATTGGATAAGCCGGCCAAGGCTGATTCGCCGGACGCTTCTCAGGCGGCATCGGCATGATTTCGACCTGAGTAATGCTGGCTGCCCCATGACGATTCGAGGTGCCCACACAGTCAGAGCCGGTATCACCGCCGCCAATCACCACCACATGTTTCCCTGCAGCATGGATCTCTGCTGTTTTCAGATCCATATTGTTGGCGCGGCGGTTATTCTGGCTCAGAAACTCCATTGCAAAATGAACACCTTTCAGCTCCCGGCCAGGGATCGGCAGGTTACGCGGCACAGTGGAACCGCCGGTCAGCAGGACCACATCGTGCTGCTTGCGCAATTCGCGGGCATCGATATCCACACCAATATGGGCATTGACGACAAATTTGATCCCCGCCTGTGCCATCATATCCAGTTTGCGGTCAATCACACTCATGCTGAGTTTGAAATCCGGAATACCAAAGCGCAGCAGACCGCCTATTTTTTCGTCGCGCTCGTACACTGTGACTGTATGGCCGGCACTGTTAAGCTGCTCCGCGGCTGCCAGGCCTGACGGGCCGGAGCCGATAATCGCCACGCTTTTGCCTGTGCGGCTGCGCGGGGTTTTCGGCTTTGCGTAGCCTTCACGGTATGCTGTTTCAACAATGGTCTTCTCTATGTTACAGATGGTGATCGGATCTTGGTTGATCCCCAGTACACATGAGCTCTCACACGGAGCAGGGCACACGCGCCCTGTGAATTCCGGGAAATTATTGGTCGAGCTCAGGATATGCCAGGCTTCTTCCCAGCTATCGCGGTACACGGCATCGTTAAACTCAGGGATGATATTGCCGATTGGGCAGCCGTTGTGACAGAAAGGCACGCCACAATCCATGCAACGTGAAGCCTGTGTGCCGATTTTGCTGCCGAACTCGTCATTCAGAACGAACTCTTTGTTGTCCTGAATACGTACTTCAGGGGCAATTTTTGACGGCAGTTCACGGCCGTGCTCGAGAAATCCGGTTGCCTTACCCATGGCTCACCTCCAGTGCTTCCTTGTTCTGTGCTTCTGCTGCTTTACGCTTTTGCAGTACGGCTTTGTAGTCGCGTGGCATCACTTTGACGATGTGCTTGAGGTTTTCCTCAAAGTTACTGAGGAAGGTTTCAGCCACCGTACTGCCGGTCAGTTGCTGATGTCGGGTCAGCATGTCTTTGAGCAGCGCGACGTCTTCGCTGTCCAGCGGATCCAGATCCACCAGCTCAGGGTTGAGTTTGCTTTCAAAGTCGTTGAACTGATCCCAGACATACGCTACACCGCCGCTCATTCCGGCTGCGAAGTTGCGACCGGTCTGACCGAGAATAATCGCCACGCCGCCTGTCATGTATTCGCAGCCGTGATCGCCGACCCCTTCAACCACCACACGGGCACCTGAGTTCCGGACACAGAAACGTTCACCGGCTTTACCACGGATGAAAGATTCACCCGATGTGGCACCGTAGAAGCAGACGTTACCGACAATAATATTATCTTCGGCAATCAAGTCGGACTTGGCATCCGGATAGAGGACCAACTGACCGCCCGACAGGCCTTTGCCCCAGTAGTCATTGGCATCGCCTTCCACTTCAAAGTGCACGCCTTTGGCCAGGAAAGCGCCCAGGCTCTGGCCGGCAGAGCCTTTGAACTTCACCTGCATCGGTTGCGGCAGGCCCTGATCTTTGTAGACTTTGGAGATCTCGTTCGACAGCATCGTGCCAACGCTGCGATCGATGTTGGTGATCGGGAACTCAGCATTGACCGCTTCACCGCGCGCCAGTGCAGGCTGAGCCGCAGCAATCAGCTGACGGTCAAGCACGGCATCCAGATGGTGGTTCTGGCTGCACTGGTTGTAGATACCGTCGGCCTCACGGGCCGGCTCAATGTGCAGCACTGGGCTGAGATCCAGGTTTTTGTATTTCCAGTGACCGATGTTGTCGCGGATTTTCAGGTGCTGCGACTGACCGACCATCTCATCGATGGTACGGAAGCCCAGCTCTGCCATGATTTCGCGCAGGCCTTCGGCCATGTACTGGAAGAAGGTCACCACGTCTTCGACACGGCCGTCGAAACGTTCACGCAAGGTCTTGTTTTGTGTAGCGATGCCAACAGGGCAGGTGTTTTTATGACACTTACGCATCATGATACAGCCTTCCACCACCAGAGCGGCGGTGGCGACACCCCATTCTTCCGCACCCAGCAGGGTGGCGACAGCCAGGTCACGTGGCGTTTTCATCTGACCGTCACTTTGTACCACGATCCGGTTACGCAGGCCGTTTTTCAGCAGTGTCTGGTGTGTTTCTGCCAGACCCAGTTCCCACGGCAGACCCGTATGGCGGATCGAGGAAATCGGCGAGGCGCCGGTACCGCCGTCAAAACCGGCAATCAGGACCACATCAGCTTTGGCTTTGGCAACACCTGAAGCGATGGTGCCGACACCGGCTTCAGAAACCAGTTTGACGTTGACGCGGCTCTTGCGGTTAGCGTTTTTCAGATCGTAAATCAGCTGCGCCAGATCCTCGATCGAGTAAATATCGTGGTGTGGCGGTGGCGAAATCAGACCGACCCCCGGGGTGGAGTGACGCGTCGCCCCGATCCAGTCGTCTACTTTATCACCCGGTAGCTGACCGCCTTCGCCCGGCTTGGCGCCCTGAGCCATCTTGATTTGCAGCTCATCGGCGTTGGTCAGGTAATAGGAAGTCACCCCGAAGCGGCCAGACGCGACCTGCTTGATGGCAGAGCGTTCCCAGTCGCCGTTTTCTTTTTTCTCGAAACGGGCTGGGTCTTCACCGCCTTCGCCTGAATTCGACTTGGCGCCGATACGGTTCATCGCCACTGCCAGAGTCGAGTGCGCTTCATGGGAAATCGAACCGAAGCTCATCGCACCAGTGGCAAAGCGCTTGAGAATGTTTTCAGCCGGTTCGACTTGATCCAGCGGGATACTGCGGCTGGTATCCACAGCAAACTGAAGCTGACTGCGCAAAGTGGCGGCGTGGTCCCCCTGGCTGTCGACGGCGTGGCAGTATTGCTTGAACTGATTGTAGTCTTTGCCACGTGTTGATTGCTGCAGCAGAGAAATCGTGGTCGGGTTAAACAGGTGTTTTTCACCACGCTGTTTCCACTGATATACACCACCGACATCCAGCATTTGCAGCGGGATATCACGCAGCGGATAACCGATACGGTGGCGGATCAACACTTCTTTGGCAATGTCATCCAGGGTCAGACCCTGAATCCGTGACACAGTGCCGGTGAAATATTTATCGACCACAGCTTTGCTGATCCCCAGTGCTTCAAAGATTTGCGCGCCGTGGTAGGACTGCAGGGTCGAGATGCCCATTTTGGAGAAGATCTTCAACAGGCCGCCATTGACGGCTTTGCGGAAATTGCTGAAGTACTTGTCAGCGCTGATGTCTTTATCCAGCTTGTTCCGCTGTTGGAGCGACACAATGGTTTCAGTGACGATGTAAGGGTTGACCGCATTGGCACCATAGCCGATCAGGGTGGCAAAGTGGTGTGTTTCGCGGGCATCACCGGTTTCAACCACCAGATCACACTTGGCGCGCAGGCCTTTGCGGATCAAATGGTGGTGCACCGCGCCGACAGCCAGCATGGCCGGAATGTGGGCATGCTGCGAGTTGACGGCACGGTCACTGAGGATCAGGATCGAGTAGCTGTCATTGACTGCATCTTCGGCGTGCTGACACAGATGGTTCAGTGCCTGTTCCAGCTTGCCTGCTTCATCACTGGCCTTAAATACGATATCCAGCGTTTTGGCCTGCAGATGGGGCTTGTCGATAGCGCGCAGTTTTTCCAGCTCGGCATCACTCAGTACCGGCGAGTTCAGCTCCAGTTTCTGGCAGTGCGACGGACCTTCGCTCAGCAGGTTCTGATCTTCACCCAGATAGGTATTCAGTGACATCACCATACGTTCGCGGATCGGGTCGATCGGCGGGTTGGTCACCTGAGCAAACAGCTGCTTGAAGTAATGGGACAGATGCTGCGACTGATGCGACAAAATTGCCAGCGGCCAGTCCGCCCCCATGGATCCCAGCGGCTCTTTGCCGTCGCCCGCCATTGGCAGAATGATTTCGTTCACTTCTTCATTGCTGATGCCAAAAGCCTGCTGCTGATGCAGCAATTTTTCAGCTTCAGGCTGGGTGTGGCTGTAATCAGCGTCAGGCAGATCGCTGAGGTGAAGCAGGTTGTTTTTCACCCAGTCTTCATAAGGTTTGGCGGAGGCAATGCTGTCTTTGACTTCGTCATCAGAGACGATGCGGCCTTGCTCCAGGTCTGCAACAAAAATGCGTCCGGGCTGCAAACGGCCACGGAAATGGACATTCTCTGGTGCGATATCCACTACGCCGGATTCTGAGGCCATGACCAGGAAATCATCTTTGGTCACAGTGTAGCGAGACGGACGCAGGCCATTGCGGTCCAGAGTCGCACCCACTTGCACGCCGTCCGTGAAACAGACAGATGCCGGGCCATCCCAGGGCTCCATCAGGTTGGCGTGATACTGGTAGAAGGCACGGCGTTTGGGATCCATGGCCGGGTTTTCCTGCCAGGCTTCCGGGATCAGCATCATCAGCGCATGTGGCAAACTCCGGCCAGACAACACCAGCAACTCCAGCGCCATGTCAAAGTTGGCAGAATCGGACGCACCTTCCTGACAAATCGGCAGCAGCATGTTCAGCTCTTCTTCGCTGAATAAGTCTGATTGCAGCAACGCCTCGCGGGCTTTCATCCAGTTCAGGTTACCGCGCACTGTGTTGATTTCACCGTTATGGGCAATGTAACGGAAGGGCTGAGCCAGACGCCATCTCGGGAAGGTGTTGGTGGAAAAACGCGAGTGAACCAGCGCTAAGGCACTGACCATGGCCGGGTTTTGCAGATCGAGGAAATACTGAGGCACCTGCTCTGTGGTGAGCTGGCCTTTGTACACCAGCGTTTTGCTGGAGAAGGCGTTAATGTAGAAATCGTCACCAATATTGGTCACGCTTTCCAGACAGACACGAACCGTGTAGTTACGCAGGACATACAGCTTACGCTCCAGTTCTTCCTGTGGCATCTCGCTGCCGCCGGTCACAAAAGCGTGTTCAAATTGCGGCTCAGTGCTGAGGGGATCGGCACCTATCATGCTGTTATCTGTCGGCAGTACGCGGTAACCAAGCACGCTCAGACCGAGGCGCTGGGCGTTACGGGCCAGAATGTCGCGGCACTGTTCGCGTTTGTCTTCGTCTTTCGGAAACAGGATGACCCCGACGCCATATTGCTCAAAAGCAGGCAGTGTCAGGCCAATTTTCTGACATTCCTGCAACAGGAATTCGTGGGGCTTTTGCAGCAGGATACCGGCACCGTCACCACTGCAGGGATCGCAACCCTGGCCACCCCTGTGCTCCATACGAGCCAGCATGTCCAGCGCCTGCGTGATGACCTGGTGGGACTTACGGTTCTTGAGATGGGCAACAAAGCCGATACCACAGGCATCGTGCTCCATTTCAGGGACATAAAGCCCCTGACCATTCAACACTTGATCTGTCATAACTACATCCTTCCAGTGTAGAGCAGACGGTTCCTCCGTCTGCGGTTCCCTATTTATTTTTATATAGACCTGCATGTCCTGGTCAGCCGGGCATCTTGCCCGTGACTGGCCGCAGGAGGGCTGCCTTATCTGAAGGGAGGCAGCCGGTCTCAGTCGTACGGGCCAAGCGAGTACGCCAAAGACATGAAAGCCACCCTGACGGATGGCAATCTGGTTATATAATGCACACAATGAAAATATATTACAGATCTGTCGGCTGAATTACCATCACTAAATCCGACTTTAGTTGTAGCTGACGCTGAAGGTTTGGCCTGGTTAGTTAATTTAATGACTATAAATTCATTTTTATGATGTGTTATTGAATTGTTAATCACTGGTGCGGCAGGATGGGATTTTTGGATGGAAAACATTCAGTTGAATTTGTGGTTATTTTATTTCATGTTGAGTTGTTGGCATGATGAAATGTGATTTGGCTCCAGTGGTAGCGGATTACTCTGTCCTGTGGAATGCAATCAGTGTCGAATCCTTGACGCTCAGGAGTGTCAAACATCACTTTTTGGCATATTAAAAATCCGCGACATGCAGCAGCTTCTTGCAACTGTGTTAAATTGGCGGCTGGTATTGCAGAGCCAAGATGGCCGACACGGGGAACCGCCAGGGAAGACTGCGGGGAGAAAAAACAGCATGCAGAAAGTGAAGAGGGTTGCGTTGGCTATCCTGTCCTGTACCGCTTTACCGGTATGGGGGATAGCGGAAGAAGGGCTGAACATGTCAGTCATTGGGATGACATTTCTGTTGGTAGCAGTTCTCACTTCATTGGCGGCCTGGATTGTCCATCATTTAGGTAGTCTGGCCTTTCGGCGTCTTCATGCCACGATTTCCAGGCTGCCGATTGCGGCGGCTATTGTCCGCAGTAAAGATGGTGAACTGTTTTATGCCAATGCCAGCTGCCGAGAACTGCTGGGGGTCAGTAAAGTCGAGAACCGCTATTACTACCCGGAAGGCATTGGCGCGCGGATGATGGCCGATGTACTTCGTCCTCTGCAACCTGGTACGGGGTTCGAAAACGTAGAAGAAACACTGCAACTTGGCCATTCAACGATTCGGGTGCTGATTTCCGGTCAGTTGCTCAGTTATCGCTGGCAATCGGCCTGGTTGCTGTTTTTCGTTGCACCCACCAGTCCGGCGAACCCATATGTTCAGATCGAGCAGCGCGTTTTCCAGCGCGTCCTGAACTCACTGTCAGAGCTGGTCTATTTTCAGGATAAAGCTGGCAATATCATCGGCACCAATACCGCCTTTGACCGTTTCTGGCGCGGCCGTCGGGAAGAGGGACTGATCCAGGGCGATCCGACCGGCATCGGCGAAACGCCGGTGATCCATACCTGGACCACGGCGCCGGATGGGTCCAGCCGGTTGCTGGAAACCAACAAAACCGTGATGACAGACGAAGAAGGCCTGGTTATCGGTACCCTGAGCATCAGCCACGACGTTACCGACTGGCATGAGATGCAAGAAAGCCTCAAGCAGGAAATAGAGAAGCGGGAAGTGACAGAGCAGATCCTAGCTCAGCGCAATACGCTACTCAATTCGATCCTCAATGCCAGCCAGGATCCGATTGGTCTGTATAATGAGCACGGTGTCTATGTTGGCTGTAATGAACCCTTCGCTAAAGTGCTGGGCTTTAGTGCCAAAGAGTTGATTGGCAAGACCGCCCGTAACGTGATTGATCCTGAAATGCTGCAGGAGTTTTATCAGACCGACATTAAAGTGCTGAGAGACGGCCTGACCGTGAAAACGGATGCCTATGTCATTCTCGAAACCGGTGAGCCGGTCTGGTATGAAATTGTCAAATCTCCGTATCGCGATCCGACCGATGGTTCGGCCGGCGTGCTGCTGATCGCGCGGGATGTGACAGAGCGTAAGCAGGCTGAGCAGCAACTGGCTGATGCCATTATGGAATTGCAGGAGCTCAGCTTTGTCGACAGCCTGACAAAAGTGGCCAATCGCCGCAGTTTCGATGAACAATTGCGTAAGCTCTGGCACAGCCATATGCGCGAGCAGCAACCTCTGACATTAATTCTTTGTGATATCGACAGTTTTAAAGCTTACAACGATAATTACGGCCACCAGCAGGGGGATAATGCCTTGCAGGAAGTGGCTCAGGTGTTCGATAGCGTGATCCGGCGGGAAACCGATGAAGTTGCCCGTTATGGTGGTGAGGAGTTTGCCTTTCTGCTGCCGAATACACCTTTGGCGGGCGGGCAAACCGTGGCAGGGAAAATCCACAATAAACTGGCTGAAAAAGCCATTCCGCATGGCTTTTCCGACATCAGTGACCTCCTGACGGTCAGTTTGGGGGTGGCGACCATGACACCCATGCCGAATCAGGATTATGGCGAGTTGATTGCAATGGCAGACAAAGCGCTTTACAAAGCCAAAGCCGACGGGCGGAATACCACCCGCCTGATGGCCGAATCAGATGAATTTTAATGCTGCCTGAGGGCAGCATTTTGTTGTAGCAGGAATCACAATGAAACAAATAAAAATGTTGGCGCAGTTCTATGTCGACCTGTTGGTGAAGCTGGGCATCGTGCGCTTCAGCCTGCTGCTGGCCTTGGCTCTGGTGGCCTTGGCTGTTGTGGTACAAGTGGGGGTTACCCTGGCACTGCAGGGTGAAGTGCTGGATATTGATATCGTCCGCTCGGTATTTTTTGGTCTGTTGATTACCCCCTGGGCGGTCTACTTTTTATCTGTGGTGGTGGATCAGCTTGAAGATTCGCGTCAGCGCTTGTCCAAGCTGGTGACCAAGCTGGAAGAAATGCGCTCGCGGGATCTGACCCTGAACAAGCAGTTGAAAGATAACATTACGGAGCTGAATCAGCAGATCGAAGTTCGGATCAAGGCAGAAGAAGAGCGCCGGATTGCGATGCAGGATTTAGAGAATGAGGTGGCACAGCGAGAGAGCGCCCAGCTTGAACTGGCCGAGCAGAGTGCCTTGCTGAAATCGTTTCTGGATGCGTCGCCGGATCTCATTTACTACCGCAACGAAAAGAACGAATTTTCCGGCTGTAACCGGGCGATGGCGGAATTAACCGGCAGAACAGAACAAGAGCTGGTCGGACTGACGCCCTGGGATGTATACAGTGAAGAAGTGGCGAGTAAGATCGTTGAAACCGATCAGCAGGTTTTCACGCAAAACATCTCGCTGACCTATGAGCAGTGGCTGGAATACCCCGACGGCCGCAAAGCCATTTTTGAGTTGCGTAAAGTGCCTTTTTACAGCCGCGATGGCCGCCGGCTGGGTCTGATGGGATTTGGCCGTGACATTACTGAGCGCAAGCAATATCAGGAAGCCCAGGAGAAAGCCAGCCGGGATAAAACCGCCTTTATCTCGACCATCAGCCATGAACTACGGACACCGCTGAACGGCATCGTTGGACTGAGCCGGATGCTGCTGGAGGGGCCGCTCAACGAGCAGCAGCGTGGTTATATGCGGACGATTTATGTCAGCGCCATCACGCTGGGCAATATCTTTAATGACATTATTGATATGGATAAGTCGGATCGCCGCCGTCTGGAGTTGTTGCCGGCGCCGCTGGACTTTGATGCTTTTATTGAAGAGATGGGCAATATTTCCGGTCTGATGGCTGAGCAGAAAGGGCTTCGGTTCGATCTGGAACAGCTGACGGATTTACCCTCTTATATCCAGGTTGACGGCACCCGGTTGCGTCAGGTGCTGTGGAACCTGATGAGCAACGCGACCAAGTTCACCAAAGAAGGTGGGGTGATTCTGTCTGTGAGCAGCGAACTGCTGGACAATCAGCAGGCGGAAATTACCTTTGAGATCGAAGACAGCGGGATCGGCATTCCTGAGTCTGAGCTGGATAAAGTGTTTGCCATGTATTATCAGGTCAAACAGGGACAGGATAATCTGCATGCTGTCGGTACCGGGATTGGTCTGGCAGTCTCGCGCCAGCTGGTGAATATGATGGGCGGGGACATAGAGGTCAGCTCCGAGGTTGGTGAAGGCAGTACCTTTACGGTGACCATTTGTGTCCCTGTACTTGAGCAGATTGTGGAAGATGAAGAGTTGCCGGTACCCGCACAGCGCTCGCTGCGTATTTTCATGGTGGAAGATATTGAGCTGAACATTACGGTGGCCAAGGCATTGCTGGAAGGTTTGGGGCATCAGGTCACAGTGGCGATGCGGGGAGATGAAGCACTGGCGGTGTTTACACCGGATCAGTACGATTTGGTGCTGCTGGATATCCAGTTACCGGATATGACCGGCTTTGAAATTGCCAAAGTTCTGCGCGCACGCTATCGCCAGTTGCCGCCGCTGGTGGCGCTGACGGCGAACGTCATTAAAGACAAGCATGAATATCTGGAACAGGGCATGGATGACGCCATCAGCAAGCCGCTCAGTGTCAAGGCAATCAACGCGGTGATCCAAGCTTTGATCCAGCAGAGTACCGGCCAGACTGAGGGGCAGGCGCCTGTGGTGGCTGATGAGAGATCTCTGAGCGAGGATACGCTGAGTCAACTGCTGGATTTGGAGATGCTGGACTCCTATGTCGATATTGTCGGTGCGCAACCTGTGTATGATTCACTGGCGATGTTCGAAAAAATGATGCCAGAATATCTGGCGATTCTGGATTCGAATATGACGGCGAAAGATCAGGACGGCATTCAATTTGAAGCGCACAAGATCAAGGGCGCCGCGGGTTCTATCGGTCTGAAGCGGATACAGCAGGTGGCCCAGAAAGCCCAGTCGCCGGAACTGCCGGCCTGGTGGGAGAACATCGAAGACTGGGTCGATGAAATAAAAACAAGTTATCAGGACGATTTGACTGTGCTGAAAACCTGGTTGGCCAGTAAAGAAAGCAAATAAACCTGACGGCAAACCATGAAAAAAGCGTCGCAACTGCGACGCTTTTTTGCGTTACCGGACAAGCTGTGTCTGGTTTTAGTTTTCTTCGATGTCGCCGCAGAAACGATACCCTTCACCGTGAATCGTGGCGATGATCTCTGGGGTATCAGACACAGATTCAAAATGCTTACGAATACGACGGATAGTAACGTCAACTGTGCGGTCATGCGGTTTCAGATCGCGGCCAGTCATCTTTTTCAGCAACTCAGCACGGGTCTGGATTTTGCCTGGGTTTTCGCAAAAATGCAGCAGCGCACGAAATTCAGAGCGCGGCAGTTTGAACTGATCGCCGTCTGGGCTGACCAGAGAGCGGCTGTTCAGCTCCAGAGACCAGCCATTGAACTCATAGCGCTCAACCAGTCGGCGATCTTCTGAAGCCAGGCCCTGACTCATGGCGCGAGTGAGCAGGTTACGGGCACGAATGGTCAGTTCTCTCGGATTGAAAGGTTTCGTGATGTAATCATCCGCACCAATTTCCAGTCCAAGGATCTTATCCACCTCGTTGTCACGCCCGGTCAGGAACATCAATGCCATATCGCCTTGCTCACGGAGTTCGCGGGCCAGCAGCAGACCATTTTTACCTGGCAGATTGATATCCATGATCACGAGGTGAACATGATGTTCAGACAGCATTTTGTGCATTTCTGCACCATCGCTGGCTTCTAAAACCGCATACCCTTCAGCTTCAAAGATGCTTTTCAGGGTGTTACGGGTTACGTGCTCGTCTTCTACAATTAGAATGTGAGGGGTTTGCATTGGCAGTACCTAATTACTCAAAACGGAATCTGGTCTAACAGAGAATATTTCAATTCTATAAAAATAATTCGCTTACAGGCAAAGTAACAGAACAGTTGCAGTTTGCACCTGTCTTTTCAACGACCTGCTGGTACGCCATCCTCATTTTTCAGCGGCCCAACGGACAAACTTGCTGAAAAACCCGAACTTGCGGGACTGGCTACAATTTCCCTTGGATGCAGACGATTGTATGCATTTAACAGCGTACTAACAATATGATTTTATTGTATTGCGCTCAGTTTTTTTGATTTTACCGTGCCATACTAGCGAATCGGGGACACTATCTTATTGTTATAGCTCAAACTATCTGTTGTTTCAGCAATGAAAAAAGGCTGTTAAAGACAACAGTTACATGAGTTGACAAAGCTGGAGGATCAGACACATGCCGACAGATGGCCGTCATACCAAGGATGACCCTGTGCAAGACGTCAATGCAGCACAGCATGTCCGGCAAGCAACTTGGCTCAGTTATCAGCAGATCATGTTCCGTGCGTCTGAGCCACCAGGCTATTCAAACTTCGCTATTTTAACCGCGTTTAATCCTGAAAGTATTGTGCTCAGTTGTAAGGAAAATCGTCAGCGACAGCAGGGACTGGAAGCTGAAGTGTCCGCCTTGGGGTATGCTTATCTGAGGCTTGATTGCAGTGCGCCGGACGGGCGCTGGCATGAACCAAGTCTGGCGGTGTGTACCGGGTTGAGTCAGGCCTGTGCGCTGGCCGCCCGGTGGCGGCAAAATGCGATTTATTGGGTATCCAAACAGCAATTGTACTTAGTGCCCGTTCTGCTGGGAAATCAGGGTTTTTCTCAGACCGCGCTCGGGAAATGGCCTGCTTATCTTCATATTCAAGGATTAGAGTAAGGAGTTATACGATGAAAGATCTACTGCCGGATTTGTGTGATCACTACGAGGATGAAGTACGTTGGTTGCCACTGGCACATCGCGACTTTGGTGGGAAATCTGTGTTTTATGGTGAAGTGGTCACACTGCGCTGTTTCGAAGATAACAGCCTGGTGCGGGATATTCTCAATGAAGACGGTACCGGCAAGGTGCTGGTGATCGATGGCCATGGCTCGTTAAATAAAGCCTTGCTGGGCGATCAGCTGGCTCTGCTGGCGATTAAAAATCAATGGGAAGGTATCGTGGTGAACGGTGCGGTGCGCGATGTCGTCGCGCTGAGCGAGATGGCGCTGGGGGTGAAAGCCATCAGTGCATGCCCGTTTAAAACCGAAAAACGTCAGACCGGCGACATAAATGTTACCCTGACCGTCGCACATACACTGGTGTACCCGGGGGATATTCTATATGCCGATCCCAATGGGATCTTGCTGAGTAAAGAGCCGCTGGATTTATCCGTATTCTGAATCTCGTATTCAGCAGGTCTAAAACCGAAAGCCAATTCCGAGCTGATAAACCTGCTCTAACGCTTCATAATCCATGGTGGCATGCAGGTTTACTTTTTCATTCAGCTCGTATTGACTGCTCAGTTCCACACCCAGCCGGGTGTCTTCTTCCACTCGCTCAGACGTTACTGCACTGCGCAGGCTGATTTTTGGGCTGAAGTTGTACTGTACGCCCGATAACAAGCCGCGTGTTGCCGCCTGCTGCTGGTTACCGCTTTTCAGGCGGGTACTGACATACACTTGGGTAGACTGGGTGAGGGCGTAGGCATAACCGCTGTCTATCTGCCAGAGGTCAAACTGTTCGGCGCTGCGTGACTGAGAATTCAGAAACCACCCTGCCGTCGCTGACACTGAAACAGGCTCAGTAACCGGCACCGTCTCAGTGGCCAGTGCCGGCCAGGCCAGACAGATCAAAAGCAATAACCACCCGTGTTTCATCCTCAGCCATCCCTGTGAATCCAATATCCATTTCAGTATCCGTTAATCCTAGGTCAGAAATATGTCACCCAGTGTGTGTTTCATCCCAGATTACTGATTTTCATGTCAGATTGCGGCAAAGATCAAACTACGAGTGATTTTGTGCTCTGATGAGCCGGTGTTTTTCTTTATATGGAAAAACATCTTCAAACTGGCCCTGCTGGATATTGGACTGCAAGTGTTGCCAGTAGCCAGGATCAAACAGATCGCTGTGCAGCTCATCGAACAATTGCCGCACTTTGGGATTGATCAGCAGGAAAGTCCGGAATTCTTCCGGGAAGACATCATTGGTGCCCACGCTGTACCAGGGTTCAGCCGACAGTTCATCTTCCGGGAACCGGGGCGGCGGAATGCGGCGGAAGTTGATTTCGGTCATGTAGCTGATTTCATCATAATCATAGAAAACCACACGTTTATGACGGGTCACCCCGAAGTTTTTAAACAGCATGTCACCCGGGAAGATATTGGCGGCCGCCAGTTGTTTGATGGCTTTGCCGTATTCATCCACGGCGTGGCGCAGATCCTCATCATTGGCTTGTTCGATATAGAGGTTGAAAGGGATCATCCGACGTTCAATGTAGAGATGTTTGATCATGATTTCTTTGTCCGTCACGATCAGGCTCGACGGCGCCTCACGCTTGAGTTCCTCTAACAACGTATCGCTGAACCGGCTGCGGTCAAAACTGAAATTACGGTATTCCTGGGTATCGGCCATCCGGCCGACTCTGTCATGTTCTTTTACCAGCTGGTATTTCTCTTTGACCGTGGCCCGGTTCATTTCCTTCTGAGGCGCGAACTTGTCTTTGATCACTTTAAAAACAAAACCATAGGATGGCAGGGTAAAGACGCTCATCACCATGCCTTTAATCCCCGGCGCCAGTTCGAACTTGTCATCGGAATGTTCAAGATGATGGAGAAATTCCCGGTACAACTCTGTTTTGCCGTGCTTCTGGCATCCGATGGCGGTATAGAGTTCGGCATGAGTTTTGTTCGGTAACAACTCACTGAGAAAACGGACCAGTGCGGCGGGTGCCGGGGCGTACACCATGAAGTAGGAACGCGCAAAGCCAAAGACGATGCTGACATCATCGACATGGCACAGGCAGGCATCCACATACAACTGGCGATTCTCTGTGGTCAGCACAGGTAACACCAGGGGGATCTGGGTGTTGTTTTCCAGCAACAGCCGGCCAATCAGGTAAGCGGCTTTATTGCGGTAAAAGGGTTCTTTGATCAGCTCAAGCCGCGCTTTTTGCATGGCTGGCGCGCCAAATTCATCCTCAAGTCTGGCGACGATCAGCCCAATATCCCGGCTTTTGTCTTCCCAGCTCAGTGTGAATGGGGTCTCATCCATCATGCGTTCAAACAGATAGTGCGGTCCATTTTCTGACTGGTATAAACGGGTCAAAGCGGTTGGATAAGGGGCAATGCGCCCGGTCTGAGAGCTGTGCACAAACAGTTTGTCGCGGTTGATATCGCGGTGCTCGAAAATTCGGCAATAGACGGAATTAAAGAAACTTTCTGCAATATCATAGCGTGGATAGTCCAGCAGCAGATCTTCATAAGAAGATTTGACGGCGGTCAGAAACTCGCGGTTCGCATATTGCCTGCCGAGCATGATCTGGATCTGGCGGCTGACCAGTTCCACATGATGATCGTAAAAGTTGATCCGCTGTTTCAGGGCCTGGTGGACTGATAACCAGTCCTGATTTTCAAATCTGTCCTGGGCGCCGGCGGTGACATCCAGAAACCGGCCGTACATCGCATCAAAGCCTTGGAGTATGGAATGTGCAACAAGCTGTTCCATCGCTGCTGTCATGCCGGATCCCTCCGAAATATTATTGTAATCATTGTCATTCCCCAGGCTGTCTTCCTGCATGGCCTGTGAGTGATATCTCTGGCTCTGAGGGTGCTTTACTATCGGAACCAGAACATTATTGGGCTTTTAACCGGTTGGTTGCTGCTGAGCTGGTCAGCGAAGGCAACGCATCCTTACGAGTTACTATGCAATGTCAATGGGTTAACTGCAATTGCAGAAATGCGATTTCATTTAATTTTATGCGACGAATCTATTCTTGACGGGAATAATGAATTTGCAGAGCTAAACGCTGTATTCCGGGAAAGTAAAAAATAAATCACTAGTCGGTGTTGACTCACTCCTGGGGATCAGGTAAACGTAACAACACGCACACAACATTAGTAATCATATAAAAACATGGCACTGAACCTCATCGGCACCACCACCATTATTATTACCGGCACAAACAGTGTTGGGGCGGGCTGATACGCGCAAGATTTCAAAAAAAAGCCCGCACCTCACAGTGCGGGCTTTTTTTTCACCATGGTTTTTCAGATGCAATGGCAAGATTCACTGGCCGCAAACAATAACAGCCAGGAAGCGGTTGCCGACAAGTCAAAATTAACGGAAGTGGAGTAGGGAATGCGAGTGCTTAAGTTTGGCGGTTCATCTTTAGCGGATGCCGACCGGTTTCTCAGGGCGGCGGATATCATCGCCAGTAATGCCCATCAGGGTAACGTCTCAGTGGTGCTGTCTGCACCGGGCAAAGTGACCAACAAACTGGTTTCTGTCATTGATACCACAGTCGCGACGGGAGATGCGGAACTGCAGCTCACGGATCTGGAAAACACCTTTCACAGCCTGTTCGAGGGGATTGCGCAACATTTGCCTGCGTTTGATCGTACGGCAGTCGATGCAAAACTCGCCAGTTCGCTGGGTCAGCTCAAGCAGCTGGTCCACGGGATGAAACTGCTGGGACAGTGCCCGGACAATGTCTACGCGCGCATCATCAGTAAAGGTGAGCGCCTGTCGATTGTGGCGATGAAAGCAGTGCTGGAAGCGAAGGGACACAAAGCGGATCTGATTGATCCGGTTGCTTATTTAGTGGCGCAGGGTGACTACCTGGAAGGGCATGTTGATATTGAACTGTCAACCGACAACTTCCGTCGTCACCCGCTGGCTGAAGGCCACATCCATATCATGCCGGGTTTTACGGCTGGTAATGAGAAAGGTGAGCTGGTGATCTTGGGCCGAAACGGTTCGGACTATTCGGCTGCCGTGCTGGCGGCTTGTTTACGGGCCGAGTGCTGTGAAATCTGGACCGATGTCGATGGCGTGTATAACTGCGATCCGCGTCTGGTGCCTGATGCCCGCTTGCTGAAATCGCTCAGCTACCAGGAAGCGATGGAGCTGTCCTACTTCGGTGCTTCGGTCCTGCACCCGAAAACCATTGCCCCGATTGCGCAATTTCACATTCCCTGCCTGATCAAAAACAGTTTTAATCCGCAAGGTGCCGGAACACTGATCGGCCAGGATACGGGTGAAGACAAGCTGGCAATCAAAGGGATTACCACGCTCAAAAACCTGACTATGGTGAATGTGTCCGGCCCGGGTATGAAAGGCATGGTTGGCATGGCGGCCCGGGTTTTTGGGGCGATGTCGGCGTCAGGTGTCTCGATTGTCCTGATCACTCAGTCCTCATCGGAATACAGCATTAGTTTTTGTATCGAAAGCGAGGATAAGCAGGCGGCAGAGCAGGCGCTGCGCAACAATTTCGAGCTGGAGCTGAAAGAAGGGCTGTTAGAGCCGGTAGAGTTCATTGACGACTCAGCCATCGTGACCCTGGTCGGCGATGGCATGCGTACCTCCCGTGGTGTGGCATCCCAGTTCTTCACTTCGCTGGCTGAAGTGAATGTTAATATTATCGCGATTGCGCAGGGCTCTTCTGAAAGGGCGATTTCTGCTGTGATCCCGGCGAACAAGGTTTCGGAAGCGGTGAAAGCCTGCCATGAGAACCTGTTTAACAGTAAACACTTCCTGGATGTGTTTGTGGTTGGTGTCGGTGGTGTCGGTGGCGAGCTGGTGGATCAGATCCATCGTCAGCAAGAGAAACTGGCGGAAAAAGGGATTGTGATCCGGGTTTGCGGCTTGTCGAACAGTAAAGGCATGCTGTTAGACAACAATGGCCTGGCGCTGGAAAACTGGCGCGATGCCATGGGTCAGGCGGCAGAGGGCTTTAATCTGGCAAGTCTGATTCAGCTGGTGCAGCGTCACCACATTATCAACCCTGTGATTATTGACTGTACGTCTGATGAAGGCATTGCCGAGCAGTACGTCGACTTCCTGGCCGCCGGTTTCCACGTCATTACCCCGAACAAGAAAGCCAATACCGCCAGCATGGCTTATTATCACCAGCTGCGTCAGGCCGCGCGCGTGACGCGTCGTCGTTTCATGTATGACACCACTGTCGGTGCCGGCCTGCCTGTGATCGAAAACCTGCAGAACCTGATGGCTGCCGGGGATGAGCTGGAGCGTTTCGCCGGGATTCTGTCTGGCTCGTTGTCTTTCATCTTCGGTAAACTGGACGAAGGCATGAGCCTGAGTGAAGCAACGACCGTGGCCCGCAATAACGGTTTCACAGAACCGGATCCCCGTGATGATCTGTCCGGCATGGATGTGGCGCGCAAACTCTTGATTCTGGCCCGTGAAGCCGGTTATGCCCTGGAGCTGAGCGATGTGGTGGTCGAGCCGGCCTTGCCGCCGGGCTTTGATCAAAGTGGCGATGTCGAGGCCTTCATGCAGCGCTTGCCTCAGGCTGATGCTTACTTCAGTGAATGGTCAGCCAAAGCGGCCGCAGAAGGCAAAGTGCTGCGTTATATCGGTGAAATCGACCAGGGTCAGTGCAGCGTCAAAGTGGCGGCCGTTGATCAAGATGATCCGATGTTTAAAATCAAGGACGGTGAGAATGCGCTGGCCTTCTACAGCCGTTACTATCAACCCATTCCTCTGGTGCTGCGCGGATACGGTGCCGGTACCGAGGTCACAGCGGCAGGGGTTTTCGCAGATCTGATGCGTACCGTCGGCTGGAAACTGGGAGTCTAATCATGAGTGTGACTGTTTACGCACCGGCATCGATTGGGAATGTCAGTGTCGGTTTTGATGTTCTCGGGGCGGCGGTGTCGCCTGTTGATGGCACCCTGCTGGGGGATAAAGTGACAGTAGCCGCAGGTACTGAGCCTTTTTCGCTGCGCTGTGAAGGTGATTTTGTCGCCAAGCTGCCCGCCGAGCCGCAAGAGAACATCGTTTATCACTGCTGGCAGGTGTTTGCCCGCGAGCTGGATAAGAAAAATATCAGTCTGAAACCTGTGTCGATGACGCTGGCGAAGAATATGCCCATCGGCTCTGGCCTGGGTTCCAGCGCCTGTTCCATTGTCGCTGCTCTCGATGCTCTGAACCGCTTTCATGATAACCCGCTGACAGAGACAGAACTGCTGGCGTTGATGGGAGAAATGGAAGGCCAGATTTCAGGTGGTGTGCATTACGATAACGTGGCGCCCTGCTATCTGGGCGGATTGCAGTTCATGGTGGAAGAGCTGGGGATCATCAGCCAGTCCGTTCCGAGCTTCGATAACTGGTACTGGGTGATGGCTTATCCGGGGATCAAAGTCTCGACTGCGGAAGCCCGGGCGATTTTGCCGGCCCAGTATCGTCGGCAGGATATCATTGCCCATGGCCGTTATCTGGGCGGTTTTATCCATGCCTGCCACAGTCAGCAGCCGCAGCTGGCCGCCAAAATGATTAAAGATGTGGTGGCAGAACCCTATCGCGAAGGCTTGCTGCCGGGCTTTAAGCAAGCGCGCCAGTACGCGCTGGAAGCCGGTGCGCTGGCCAGTGGGATTTCAGGTTCAGGACCAACCATGTTCAGTATTTGTGATGATCTGGAAGTTGCAGAGCGCATTGCCCGTTGGTTGCAGCAGCATTATGTCCAGAATGATGAAGGATTCGTCCATGTCTGTCGTCTCGACAGCCAGGGTTCAACAGAAATAGGAAGTGAGTATTAATCATGAAGTTGTATAACTTGAAAGATCATCAGGAAGAAGTGTCTTTTGCGCAGGCCGTCCGCCAGGGGCTGGGCCGTAATCAGGGCCTGTTTTTTCCTGACCGCTTGCCGGATTTAGGCGACATCGATGCTTTGCTTGAGCAGGATTTTGTGACTCGCAGCAGCCGTATTCTGTCAGCCTTTATCGGTGATGAACTGGCCACGGAAACCGTTCAGCAAATGGTGAGCAATGCCTTCCAGTTCCCGGCGCCTGTGGCTCAGGTAAAAGACGGCGTTTATGCGCTGGAGTTGTTCCACGGCCCAACGCTGGCCTTCAAAGACTTCGGTGGCCGGTTTATGGCGCAGTCGCTGGCGGCTGTGTCTGATTCGAACGGCAAGATCACCATTCTGACCGCGACCTCAGGAGATACCGGTGCGGCTGTGGCACACGCCTTCTACGGGATGGACAACATTAAAGTCGTCATCCTGTATCCGAAGGGCAAGATCAGCCCGCTGCAGGAAAAGCTGTTCTGTACCCTGGGCGGCAATATTCACACCGTGGCGGTGAACGGCACCTTTGATGATTGCCAGTCGCTGGTCAAGCAGGCGTTTGATGACGCTGAGCTGCGTCAGGAAGTGGGTCTGAACTCTGCCAACTCGATTAACATCAGCCGCCTGATGGCGCAGATCTGTTATTACTTCGAAGCCGTGGCGCAACTGCCGAAAGCCGCCCGCGGCAATCTGGTGGTGTCTGTGCCGAGCGGCAACTTCGGTAACCTGACTGCTGGCCTGCTGGCCAAAGCGCTGGGTCTGCCGGTGAAACGCTTTATTGCCGCAACCAACGTCAACGACACCGTGCCGCGCTATCTGCAAAGCGGTCAGTGGGAGCCCAAAGCCACGATTCCGACCATTTCTAATGCCATGGATGTCAGCCAGCCTAACAACTGGCCGCGCATTGAAGAACTGTGTCAGAAGCAGGGTTGGGGCCTGAGCGAGTTGGGTTATGGCGCAGTGACCGACGAGCAGAGTGCAGAAACCCTGCGTCAGATGGATGCGGCAGGCTACTTGTGCGAGCCGCATGGTGCGATTGCCTACCGGGTACTCAATGAGCAGTTGCAGCCAGGTGAAACCGGCTTGTTCCTGTGTACGGCGCATCCGGCCAAGTTTAAAGAAGTGGTGGAAGAGATCCTGCAAAAAGAGATCGATCTGCCAGCGCCCCTGGCCAAGCACGGTGCGATGGAACTGTTGTCTGAAGAGCGGGATAACGACTTTGATCAGCTGAAAGCGGTTCTGCGCGCAGTGCAGGATGATTGATAGAGATACATCCGCTTGTCTTGAGCCACCTTCGGGTGGCTCTTTTGTTTGGCGGCGTTTCTTCTCAATCCGGATTTGATTATAATTTGATTATCATCACCGACGCAGAGAAACACACGTGGAAAGCAAAACGGCCCGTTTTACCGTCTTAATGGATCCCCGAAAAAAGCAGGCATTTGAGAAGCTGTGTGCCGCTCAGGACATTACGCCGTCTCAGGTGGTTCGCCAGTTGATCCGTGAATATCTGGAAAAACATGATGTCAGCTATCTCGATGAACCGAAATCGGATTAGTGCGTTCCGGGTTGTGCCAGACATCTGAGCCCCTTTCTTTGTGAAAGGGGTTTTGTGTTTTTGGCGCAGCCATTTTCGGGATCCCCGGCGACAAGAATAGTTGTGATAATTTCATTGTAATTACATTATAATGTTTGTGTTTGAGTTTTCCTGGCAGGACAGCGCTGGGCGAATATCCTTAAGTTGAGATGTTGATAAAGAGAGACCGTTGAGCATGAGTGATACTTTACCTCCTTGCCCGGAATGCAATTCGTCTTATGTTTATGAAGACAGCAACCTGTTGATCTGCCCTGAGTGCGGCCATGAGTGGATACCGGGTGAAGTGATTGAAGATGCGGATGCACTGATTGTGAAAGACGCGAATGGCACTGTGTTGCAGGACGGCGATTTCGTGACTTTGATTAAAGATCTCAAGGTCAAAGGGTCGTCGTCTGTCGCCAAAGTCGGCACCAAAGTGAAAATCAATCGCCTGGTGGATGGCGACCACAACATCGATTGTAAGATTGATGGTATCGGCGCCATGATGCTGAAATCTGAGTTTGTGAAAAAAGCCTGATTTCAGTCAGTCGCAAACAGAAAAACGCCGCAGCCCAACAGGTTGCGGCGTTTTTTGTCTGGCAAGCCCTTACAGCGTGTCGGTGAAGGTCCGGGCGATGACATCCCGCTGCTGCTCTGGCGTCAGTGCGTTGAAACGTACCGCATAGCCAGACACTCGAATGGTCAGCTGCGGATATTTTTCCGGGTGCGCTACGGCATCTTCCAGGGTTTCCCGTTTGAGCACATTGACGTTGAGATGCTGGCCGCCTTCAATACGCGGCGCCTGTTCAACAGGCAGTTCGCGAGACTCAAACTGACCCAGTTCAGACAGGGCGATGTCCTGATCTTGCGCAAAGCCGTCAATCGCGCACAGGCAACGTGCTGTGCCACTGGCAGCATCCAGCAGCCAGATTGAATTGAGCAGTAGAGGATTGGCCGCTTGGGTAATTTGAATGCCGGTGATCATGGCAGCTCCTTGGTTGTGTTCAGAATTAGCACAATAGCGTGCCTGACAAAGTCGTCAGGCACTGTGTGACATCTTCATCCTACCGTGTTGATCATCCGGCCCCTTGATCTGTATCAAGTAAGTTTCCTTCCTGCGCCAGAGCGTGATGCTGCACAAATTGTGCGCAAAAATGCGCTCAACTGGCGCATTCACCGTAAAGCAGATTGTCGCTTTGGTCGCCTGAGGATTACAGATGCCGCTAAATCACTGTGAGAAAAGGTCAGTGAACAAACTGACAAAGTTGGCATTGATCTTTCATTAAACAGACTGAACCTTCAATGATGAGGCAATAACTATGAAAGCGAGTGCGATGCCAGCCCCCAGAATGAGCGCAGTAAGCGGCTCACGTCTTCCTCAGGCCAATCGTCCTATCCAGGGACGCGGTCACTGGCGTACCCCTGTTGGTCCAATGTCCCGACCCAAGTGATACCTGTTATCGTTGCGATGACATGATCAGACAGGCAGAATGTCGGCTTACCTTGATTTCACCCGCAGGAGCCGACATGTCTGTTTCAGAGTCCCCATCTTCAACGCTTTTCGACTGGACACAGTTGCTGGAACAGGAACGACAGCAAGCCTACTTTCAGCAGGCAGAGGCACAGGTTGCCGCAGAAAGGCTGGCTGGCAAAGTGATCTTTCCTGCTCAAGCCGATGTATTTCGTGCTTTTGAGGTCACCCCTTTTGATCAGGTCAAGGTCGTGATTCTGGGTCAGGATCCTTATCACGGCCCTGATCAGGCCCACGGGCTCAGCTTCTCGGTGCAACCCGGAGTCAAAGTTCCCCCGTCTCTCGCCAATATGTATAAAGAGCTGGCCACGGATATCGACGGATTTCGTATTCCCGCTCATGGCTGCTTACAACCCTGGGCTGAGCAGGGCGTACTGCTGCTCAATACCGTGCTGACGGTTGAGCAGGGCAAAGCGCACTCGCACAGTAAATATGGCTGGGAAAAGTTTACCGACCGGGCCATTGCCAGTCTGAATCAGCACAGAGATGGCCTGGTGTTCCTGCTGTGGGGCGCGCACGCTCAGAAGAAAGGGAAACAGATCGACCGGGACAGACACTGCGTGCTGGAAGCGGCGCATCCGTCACCTTTGTCTGCCTATCGCGGCTTTTTTGGCTGCCGCCATTTTTCTCAGGCAAACAAATGGTTGCGACAACGCCATAAAAGTGAGATTGACTGGCAATTACCCGAACAAATGTAAGGTAACTTAACCTGGATCAAACAGAATTCGCTATCCCGGTTTACACTTAAAGCTGGGATGTTAATGTCCGGGAGGTCGAAATGCTATTGGACAGTATTCACACCGAACATGGTTATATCAACCGGTTGCTTAAACTGTTAGGCACAAAATTAAAAGCGATCAGAGAGGGTCATGAAGTGAATTATCAGCTGATTCGCGACATCGTGACCTATCTGCAGAACCAGGCTGAGCACTGCCACCATCCGAAAGAAGATGTTATCTACCACTACTTCCTCAGGCACTACGGGGAAGAGCAGGATATCTTGGATCTGGAGGCGGAGCACATCGAACTGGCCAAGCTGACCGCGGATTTTGCGGAAACCGTCGATATGATACTGATGGATGCCGTCATCCCGCTGGATGTGTTTGCGGATAAGCTCAACGCTTTTGTGAATCGTCAGCGCCAGCACCTGGAAACTGAAGAGAAGAGGGTGTTCCCTGTGATTCGCCGGCATTTTACCGCTCAGGACTGGGCGGCCGTTGACGAAGAGTATCAGGATTGCCTGTGCGATCCTTTGTTCGGCAAAGAGGTGTCAGCGCAGTACCGGGAGCTGGCAAACCGGCTGGAGCCAGAGCATTAACATCTGCAGGCCACAAAAAAACAGCACCGGCCTGAGTGCCGGTGTTGGTCGTTTGAGACTAGCCTTAACCTAGTCATGGTCGTGCAAAACCCAGATTACAAATCTACCTCATCGGTAAACTCATGTAAGATATCAATGTCCTGAAGTTCCTTTTTCAGTTTTTGCTTATCTTTCAGTGCTTCAATTTCCCGCCACTTGCGTTTCACAGGTTTACTGCGTGCATTGCGACGAGGAAAATCGCTTTCAAGCATGTTGTCGAATCCAAAGCTATCCATATTGCACCTCTTTTACCATCCTGAGTATTGCTCAGAGCAGGGGCATCTTGCCCCTTTGATCATCAGTTAAATATCACAATACGGCATAGAATAAAATTGAACTATTTCGCATTTGTTATTTATTTGTGAAATTAGTTCAGGGTTCATTGCTGATTTCAATGGTTTGTCCAGTTGACAAGAAAGTAACCCACTGCTCATTTCTGCTCAGTGCGCGTTGATTTTTAGCGACTAACTCCGCATCATCGCTCATGTTTTCGGCAGTCGGTCACACAAGAGGCAGCGATCAGCAAACCGAACAATGCGCGGCAGTTCAGATGTTGTGCTGGTTTTATATCAGTCTGCGCTGACAGATGAATGACACTTGAATGAAGCGGCAGGGTAAAAACGTGCCGGGCAAAGATACCTTTGAGCAAGGGAAGGGGTTGGTGTGACAAGTCAGATAAATTTTCTCAATGACCTGCTGTGGGGATCTGTATTGATTTACCTGCTGGTCGGTGTTGGGATCTATTTTACCTACTTGCTGGGTTTTATTCAGTTCCGGCATTTTGGTCACATGTTTAAGGTGATGAAAAACAGTCGCAAGTCGGATGCGGCTGGCATCTCTTCTTTTCAGGCATTGTGCACCAGTCTGGCTGCCCGGGTCGGGACCGGCAACATGGCCGGCGTTGCGGTGGCGCTCACCTTAGGCGGTCCGGGCGCGATTTTCTGGATGTGGCTGATTGCCATGCTAGGGATGGCGACGGCCTTTGCGGAAAGTGCGCTGGCCCAGTTGTATAAGACCCGGGATGATGACGGTAACTACCGCGGCGGCCCGGCGTACTACATGGAAAAAGGACTGGGCATGCGCTGGATGGGCGTAGTGTTCTCCATTTTTCTGATCATTGCCTTCGGTCTGGTGTTCAATGCGGTTCAGGCGAACTCCATTGCCAAAGCCATGAATGTGGCCTTTGGCTGGCAACCTGTGGTGGTGGGCATGGTGCTGGTGGCGCTGACCGGCTTTATCATCTTTGGTGGCATGCGCACCATTGCCCGCACCGCAGAAATTCTGGTGCCTGTGATGGCGATTTGTTATCTGCTGCTGGCACTGGTGGTAGTGGCGATGAATATCGAACAGGTCCCTTCGGTGATCGCCCTGATTTTCCGCAGTGCCTTTGGTCTGGAAGAGGCGGCCTCGGGCGCTCTGGGCTATACCATCGCTCAAGGCATGATCAATGGCCTCAAGCGCGGGCTGTTTTCGAACGAAGCGGGCATGGGATCGGCGCCCAATGCCGCGGCATCGGCCACGCCGTACCCGCCGCATCCGGCGTCGCAAGGCTATGTACAGATGCTGGGGGTCTTTACCGATACGATCGTGATCTGCTCGGCCACAGTCGCCATTATTCTGGTCTCCGGTGAGTATGTGCCGCATGGTGAAGTCACCGGTATAGAGCTGACGCAGCGGGCGCTGGCTTCCCAGGTGGGTGACTGGGGCGGGATCTTCATTGCCATCGCGATCTTCCTGTTTGCCTTTACCTCGCTGGTGGCCAATTACTCGTATGCGGAAACCAACCTGATTTTTCTGGAGCACAACCACAAAGCCGGGTTGCTGCTTTTTCGCGCCGTGGTACTGGGCATGGTGATGTTCGGTGCGCTGGCAGAATTGCCAACGGTATGGGCGATGGCGGATGTCTCGATGGGGATGATGGCCATTATCAACCTGATCGCCATTTTGCTGTTGTCGGGCACTGTGGTGAAACTGGCGAAAGACTATAACGCGCAATTAGCGCAGGGTAAGGTGCCGACGTTTGACAGCGCCCAGTACCCGGAATTACATGCTCAGCTGGATGAGGATATCTGGACCAGCCGCTCAGAACGATAGGCGGCACCTATGGCAAAGAAAGCGATAACCACGCGCGTTGTACGTGGTTTTTTGATGCCGAAATGGTAATCTTGCCGACAGACACGCTTACAGGACATCAAAACATGCTGATAGTGGTTTCCCCTGCTAAAACTCTGGATTATGAATCTCCACTGGCCACAAAGACTTATACTTTGCCTGAGCTGACTGATCACTCAATGGAACTGATTGAGGTTTGTCGTCAGCTGACGCCGATGGATATTGCAAGCCTGATGAAGGTCAGTGATAAAATCGCCGGACTCAATGCGGCCCGTTTTGCCGACTGGCAGCCGGATTTTACCCCGGAAAACGCCCGTCAGGCCATTTTGGCCTTTAAAGGAGATGTATACACCGGCCTGGAAGCTGACAGCCTGAGCGAGGATGATTTTGCTTTTGCCCAGCAGCACCTGCGTATGTTGTCCGGTTTGTATGGTTTGTTACGGCCGCTGGATCTGATGCAACCCTACCGTCTGGAAATGGGCACTAAGCTGGCGAACGGCCGCGGTACCAACCTGTATCAGTTCTGGGGCAGCATCATCACCGACAAACTCAATGCCGCACTTGCCGCGCAGGGTGATGACCTCCTGATTAATCTGGCCTCGAATGAATACTTCAAAGCCGTGAAGCCAAAATCGCTGAAAGGTAAAGTGATCACCCCTGTGTTCAAAGACTGCAAAAACGGTCAGTACAAGGTGATCAGTTTCTACGCCAAGAAAGCCCGTGGCATGATGGCGCGTTATATCATTGAGAATCGCCTGACGTCAGTCGAGCAACTGAAACAATTTGATGTGGCAGGCTATTACTTCGCACCTGAAGAATCGACGGCCGCCGAGCTGGTATTTAAGCGCGAAGAGCAGTAAAAACCTGAGCGTTTGCCACAGACTAAAAAGAAAAAGGGCCGGAGATTGTCTCCGGCCCTTTGCTTTTGGCATCAGCTGCGCGACTAAGATGACTTGGTCGCGGCCTTTTTCTTGACGGATTTTTTCTTCTTGGCGTCTTTCTTCTTGCCGTCTTTGGTTTTTTTCTTTTTCTTCACTGTAACCGGCTTTTTGTGTTTCGGACGCAGACCTTCGATAAAGCGCTCCGGGATCTCTTCTTTCATATACCGGCTGACACGCTCGATCATGCCCTGATCATGGGCTTCCACCAGCGAGATGGCTGTGCCTTTCTTACCGGCACGGGCTGTACGGCCAATCCGGTGCAGATACACATCGGCCGTGCGCGGCATGTCAAAGTTAATCACGTGGCTGACGTCCGGCAGGTCAATCCCCCGTGCCGCGACATCAGTGGCGATCAGTATATTGGTTTCGCCTTCGCGGAAACGACGGATGGCATTATTGCGGGTGGCTTGCGCCATTTCACCCTGGATCCACACGCAGGCAATTTTCAGCGCTGCCAGTTGATCCCGCAGCTCGGCCAGTCGCTCGCGGGTTTTGACAAAAATGATACTGCGCTCGGCTTGATCGCTGAGGATATTTTGCAGCAACGCCATTTTGTGTGCCATATCGTCACAGCGGTGGTAGACCTGATGGATCTTTTTGCGCTCACGGCGCGGTGGCTCAGCGTTGACTTCAACCGGTTCATTTAAAATAGTCTGGGAGAACTCACGCACCCCTTTGCCTTCCAGAGTGGCAGAGAACAGCAAGCTCTGACGGCGCCAGCGGCACTCTTCATGCAGGCGTTTCACCACCGCTCCGAAACCCATGTCGAGCATGCGGTCTGCTTCGTCCAGGATCAGGCATTCGATGGCACGGCAATCGAATTTCTCGCCTTCAATGTATTCCATCAGACGGCCTGGTGTGGCAACCACGATGTCTTGGGTTTTGCCCAGGTACTCAGCGTGTTCGTCGTAAGAGATACCGCCTGTGATGGTGAAGATTTTCAGATCCGTATGGGCGGCCAGGGCTTTGGCTTGATCCGCGACCTGAATCGCCAGTTCACGGGTTGGGGTCAGAATCAGCACCCGGGCCGGGCCGGGTTTACGGCGCGGAAAATCAAGCAGGTGCTGGATCATGGGCAAGACAAAGGCGGCTGTTTTTCCGGTACCCGTTGGTGCGGAAGCCAGTACGTCACGGCCATCCAGGGCATGAGGGATAGCCTCAGACTGCACAACGGTTGGACGGGAGTATCCCATATCTTCAATCGCTTGTAGCAGAGCGCCATCTAACTCTAATTCGGAAAAATCTCTCACCAGTCTTACTCCTAAGTAGCGGGCTGCCCCTGAAAGTCGCGTGTCGATGGGCAGTTTGCTGCTGTGATTCAGTTAAGGGGCGGCATTATAGTGTGATTTGATGCAAGTATCACCGATTAAAGCACAAAAACTTGGATTATCCCTGCCGCTCGCTGACCGGATCAGAGCTTAAGGTAAAAGTCTTGTGTCAGGGCAACAAACTCAGCCGAGTACTGGCCATGCTGATGGATGGTCAGGGATGTTTCGTCACACTCACCAGCCTGAGGGGAAAGCGCCATCAGCAGACGGTGAACCGGTTTGGCGGCGGTGCTTTTCACCCGGCACAGCCGGCGGCAATACAAATCATCGTCAGCCAGCATGGCCAGGAGTGCTTCCCCCTCGTAGACCGGCAGGATCAGGCTGGCCTGTCCGGTCGGTGCCAGCAGGGATTGCAGGCAGCTGAGCAACTCTTTGTGGGGCAAAGTGTCGGTATGCCGCGCGGTGGCCCGTCGCTGGCAACTGGCCTGTTCACCATGGTTGAAGTAGGGCGGATTGCATAAAATGGTCTGGAAGCGGCCTTTGGACTGAGCACGGGTCCATTCGCGAATATCTTGCTTGTCGGCTTGCAATCGCGCAGACCAGGGTGAGGCCGAGAAATTCTTGCCAGCCGCAGCCACGGCGGCCGGGTCAATATCCAGCGCCAGAATCTCCGCAGGGCCGGATTGCGTGCGCTGCGCTGCCATTAACGACAGCAAACCGCTGCCGCAGCCAATGTCGAGTATGGTCGGGCCATTGTTATCAGCCTGACTGTCACGGCAGCTTGACACGCTGGCCCATGCGCCTAACAACACACCATCTGTGCTGACGGGCATGCCACATCCGTGGTCGTCGACATGAAACTGTTTAAACGTAAAACCTTTATTCATCGAAAGAATGTCCAAAAAGGCAGCCGGGTAAAATCAGTCCGCTATTATAGCGGTTATTCTTATCCAGGGTTGAATTGCGGCCAAAGACTGTAAAGTTTGCCACCTTGATGGTTTAATGTTCTGTGTTGGATGTTTTGTGAGCAATGTTTGTTTTAGTATATGGCTCTTGTAATAACCAAGAAATTGGGTGTTTATTTTGGTTTTTTGGCTATCAATCCGAAGAAAGTGGTGTTTTTGGCTGTGAGGTTGTCACTGACATTCTTTTGCTTCATTATGCTGCCTCTTTTGCTGGATGTAGTGATATATCTCAGTAATAAACCATAAATGCTAACACAACATAACAATAGACGAGTGGGAAGGTGCAGTTTGAATAACACACTCAAGGTTTCAGATATTTTTGCGATAGGTTTTATGACCTTCGCCTTCTTCCTGGGTGCCGGAAATATTATTTTCCCGCCCCAGGCCGGTTTAAGTGCAGGTGATAACCTGCTGCCAGCGATGTTTGGTTTCCTGTCGACGGCAGTCGGCTTGCCGCTGATCGGCATCATAGCCGTGGCTGTTGCCGGCGGCGGCTGGAAAGGGCTGACCCGAGATCTGCCGCCTCAGCTGGCAACGCTGATGGCCGTTCTTATCTTTATCATCATCGGTCCTGCTTTTGCGGCGCCTCGTACGGGTCTTGTGGCCTACGAAATGGCGGTCAAACCTTTTATTGCCGATGGTGGACAAACCAGCCTGACCATTTTCTCTGTTGCCTTCTTTGGGCTGGCACTGTTCTTTGCATGGTCTCGCGGCAGGTTGATCGATTCCATCGGTAAGCTGCTTACCCCGGCGCTCTTTGCCGTGCTGGCTATTCTGGCTGTGGCCGTATTCCTGAACCCGCAAAGCGAGATTCAGGCCGCACAGGGTGATTATGTCAATATGGCGTTCACCAAAGGATTCCTTGAAGGCTATAACACCATGGATACCTTTGCCGCGCTGATGTTCGGCATGCTGATTGTTGATGTGATCCGTAACAAAGGTATCACGGATGAGAAAGCAACCTGCAAGTATCTGATGATGGCCGGTGTCATTGCGGCAGCGGGCCTGGCGTTTGTCTACATCTCCCTGTTCTATCTGGGAGCCACCAGTGCGGCTGTCGCGGATGGCGCGGCCAATGGCGGTGCGATTCTGGCGGGTTATGTACTGGCGCTGTTTGGTCCTGTCGGACAGTATATTCTGTCGGCGATTGTGATGCTGGCCTGTCTGACCACGGCGATTGGCCTGATCAGTGCCTGTTCGGATTACTTCAGCTCGCTGACCCGTCTGTCTTATGAAACCTGGGCCGTGATCCTGTCTGTGACTTGTGGTGTGGTGGCCAATGTCGGCCTGAACCAGCTGATCAGCCTGTCGGTGCCTGTGCTGTTTGCTTTGTATCCTGTGGCTGTGGCCCTGGTGATTCTGACCTTTGTCCGTCGCTGGCTGCCAAACCCGCGTCTGGCCTACCGTGTGGTACTGCTGGTTTCGTTGATCTTCAGCCTGATTGATGCGGGCAAAGTGATCGGCCTGGATATGTCATTCCTGAGCTTCCTGCCAATGTTTGACTACGGCATGGCCTGGACAACGCCGACCTTGCTGGCACTGGTGGTCACCCGCTTCTTCCGGGCAGACATCTGTGAGGCCAAAGCACAAACGGCTTAAACCGTCTGCTGCAATCTGTTTTATCTGAACGCCCCGGTTTGCACCGGGGCGTTTTTTTTTGCCACCTGCATACGACGACGGTGGATCAGGCGACTCGCCTGAGCAGATCTTGGATTGCTGCTCTGGCCTGGCTGGCCAGTTGATGCGGGTCAAGCTGAGGCACACCGTTGTTGACCACAGGCCGGCCCTGCACAAAGGTATATTTGATATCGACGGGCTCGCCGCACAGGATCGGAGCCAGCAACGGGGTATGGCAGCCCGCGAAGCGGGGCGCCCGCAGATCGTAGATCACCAGATCGGCTGCGTAGCCGACCGCCAGTTTGCCGACTTTATCCAGTCCGAGCAGCCTGGCGCCGTCTTCCGTGCCCCATTTCAGCACGGTTTCCAGGTTCGTTGCCTCAGCCCCCTGCTGTGCTCTGTGCAGCAGCCAGGTCAGGTTGAGTTCCTGGATCATCGAACCGGACTCTGAAGATGCTGAACCGTCGACCCCAATGCTGATTGGCATCCCGGCCTGAGCCATGCGGATCACAGGGGCAATGCCGCTGCCGAGACGGCAGTTGGAGGTCGGGCAGTGGGCAATTCCTGTCCTGCTGCCGGCCAGTGTGGCGATATCCCGCTCATTGGCCTGTACCAGGTGGGCAAACCAGACATCTTCGCCCAGCCAGTGACAGCTTTCGGCATAGTCCACCGCGCTCATCCGGTAGTTCTGCTGCGCCTGAACCTCATCAAAATGGACTTCGAGCAAGTGCGAGTGCATTTTCAGGCCATGACTGCGGGCAAACTCTGCCAGCAGCCGTAAATCGGCCGGCGAGGAAGAGTGCACCAGGCTGGTCGGCGCGACGACCAGTTTGCGCATCGCATCCCCGCCGGGCTGGTGATAGCGCGAGCGGGACTGATCGAGTCGGGTGAGGCACTGGGCGATGGATTCCGGTTCGACCGGGCTGCTGCGCATGCCTTTGTGGCTGCCCTGGCGGGTTGCGCCTCCCCGGCAGAGTACCAGCCGGATGCCCACATCCTCTGCGGCTTGCCAGACCGCGGCCTCCAGCTCCGGGCTGGTCGTTGCATGATAGAGATAATGATGATCGGCACAGGTCGTGGTGCCGGAGCGCAGCAGTTCACTAAAGCCCAGACAGGCGGCGGCGTACATGATCTCCGGCGTGATCTGCGGCCAGAAACGGTATGGCACGCTGGCCAGCCAGTCGCCAAGCGGCTGATTCAGTCCGGCCGGGATCCCTTTGAGGATCGATTGCGCAATGTGGTGATGGCTGTTGACCAGCCCGGGATAAATCACACAATCGCGGGCCTGGATGCAGCTCTCACCCGGTAACTGGCTAAGCTGGCAGCCGATTTCAGTGATATAGCCCTGCTGGATGCGAATATCGCTGGCCGTGGCATCATGGCCGAAAATGGCGCAAGCGCCTTTTATCAGATAGTTCATCGGTTCACTTTCCTCGTCTGAGCAATGTCCCGGGTAACCTCCCTGACCGCTTCTACTCTTCGGTGTATGAGTTGATCGTTGATCGCTTGTGAGTACTTCGCGCGTTGCTTGACGGCCCGTGAGCCTGTTCGCTGACTGTATCCCAAAGCAAATCTTGCGCCAGTCTGCCGGGTGCGCGAGCGCCTGGTCCTGACGGCGGAGGGCAAGGCTGAGCTGGACGTTTTATGCACAACAACAACGCATCGACTGCGGGTAATGCACCAGTGCAGTGCGCTGGTTTGTATCGGGTTTGTGTGCTGCTGGCGCGCGGCTGTCTGGTGTCATCTTTGTTAACGCTATGTAAATTAAGGAATGTCTGTCGTGCTGTCTTGCTTTGCATACAGGCTGGCATGGTGTTTGCCTTAACCTTGTTGTTGATTGTCAGCACGGCTGGCAGCAGCAAGGTTCAGTGTTGAGTAGAAGCGGTTAGGGAAAGATCCCGGGACATTGCTCAATAAGTGCGATGCACAGTGCGGCTCCACACGCTGTGTCATCGCTACTTTTCCCAGGTGCAATGGATGACACGGAGAAAGCAATGAAAACGACTTCACAGACACTCAGCCGTATGACACTGGCTGCCATTCTGTTGGTATCTGCTCAGGCCAGCTATGCAATCGATAAGGTCACGTTTCAGCTCGACTGGCTGCCCGGCGGCGATAAAGCGCCGGTTTATGTTGGTGTCGAGCAGGGCTTTTTTGCAGAGGCCGGGCTGGATGTCACAATCCGGCAGGGGAAAGGCTCGACCGATGCCATCACCAAGCTGGCCACTGGTGCCGCCGATGTCGGCCTGTCTGATCTGGTGTCCCTGCTGGTCGCCAAAGCCAACGATAATGTGCCGGTGAAAGCGATTTACTCGGTGTTCAGTAAAGCCCCGTATGCCTTTTATGTCCTGAGTGACAGCCAGGTTAAGTCGGTCCGGGATGTGGCCAATACCACGATTGCCACCTCACCGTTTACCTCGGCCAATGTTTTTCTGCCTTTGCTGCTGCGTAAAAACGGCATCGCCGAAGACAGTGTGACTGTGCTGAAAGCCGATCCGGGCGCACTCAATCCGATGCTGATCACGGGCAAGGCCGAAGTGATGATCTCCTGGATCACTGACACAGTGAAAAATCAGGCCCAGGCGGCGCAAGTGGGAAAACAGCTCACAGTTTTACCCTGGCATGACGCCGGTCTGGAATTTTATTCTACCGCCGTGATTGCCAGCGAGCGCTTTCTCAAAGCGCGTCCTGAGGTCGCCAAACGCTTTGTCGCCGCTTATGCCAAATCGGTAGCCTATACCTGGGCACATCCCGAGCAGAGTGGCGCGGATGTACACGCCAGCGTGCCGGATGTCGATCCACAACAGGCGGCAGATACCATCAAATCCATCAGGGGGCTGGTCTATAACGAGGTCAGCGAGCGCGATGGTATGGGCCATTTCGCCCCTGCACGTCTGGCATCTACCTGGCAGTGGACGGCTCAGGCGCAGCAGCTGGAGCAAGCCAGCTTTGATCCTGAGTCCGCCATCAGCCGTGATTTCTTGCCGGAGGAATAAGCATGAACCCCTTTGTTTCATTCCGTCAGATCAGCCATGTTTATTGCTCAGGACGGCAATCCACTCAGGTGCTGGATAACGTCAGCTTTGATATTAACCGCCACGAATTTGTGGCGATCGTTGGACCGTCGGGGTGCGGCAAGTCGACCTTGCTGCGCTTGCTGTCCGGCTTGCTGAGTCCGACAGAAGGCCAGGTGGAGATTTTTGGCCGGGAAGTGCGTGAGCCCAGAGAAGATATTGGCATTGTCTTCCAAAAGCCCACTTTGCTGCCGTGGAAAAATGTACTGGATAACACCCTGTTTCCGATTTACCACAAGTACGGCGGGGTCTCGAATAAAGACCGAAAATTTGCCCGCAACCTGCTGAGGAAAGTCGGTCTGGCCGATTTTGCCGACAGCCGGCCGGATCAGTTGTCGGGCGGCATGCAGCAGCGGGTAGGCATCGCCAGGGCATTGTTGCTCGATCCCGATATCCTGATCATGGATGAACCTTTCTCGGCACTCGATGCCCTGACCCGGGAAGAAATGGGCTTTGAGCTGCTGAGGTTATGGGCCGAGAAGCCGAAAACCGTACTCTTCATCACCCACTCGATTTCCGAGGCGGTGCTGCTGGCAGACAAGGTGCTGGTCATGGGGCCGCGGCCAAGCACAGTGCTGGAAGAAATCCCTATCGAATTGCCCCGGCCCCGGACGCTGGATTCCATCAAGCACCCGCTTTTTGGCCGCTATACCGGCAAGATCCGCGAACACTTTTACCGTCCGGCCGAGTTGCCGGAGACAGACAAGGGTGTCGCGCCCAAACCTGCCACCTGTATCCGGCCTGTGGCCTGAGGAGAGATGATGAAACGAGCCGTATCTGAGTGGCTGAAAGACAGCCTGCCGGTTCTGGCGATGCTGGCGATTTTGCCTGTGTGGGAGTTGGTGTGCCGCGTGTTCGCGATCCCCTCATTCATCTTGCCGGCCCCTTCGGCCATCGTGAGCGCATTTCTTGAGGTGCCGCTGGATCGCTGGCTGGATAACCTGTATGCCACGCTCCGGGTTGCGCTGCTGGGGTTCGGTATCTCGCTGCTGATCAGCATCCCGCTGGCGATTGTGATGGTGCGATCTCCTTTTCTGACCAAAGCCCTGTTTCCGCTCTTGGTGGTGATCCAGTCGACGCCTGTGGTGGCGATCGCGCCGTTGCTGATTGTGATTTTAGGCACCGGAGATGCGCCGCGGCTGGCCATTACCTGTCTGATCACTTTCTTTCCGCTGGTGGTGTCGGCAACCACAGGGATGCTGGCCACCCCGCCAGAGCTGGTAGAACTGTCGAAATCGCTCAATGTACCGACACGCAAAACGATCTGGCAGATCCGTCTTCCTTATGCCATTCCGCATTTGTTCAGCGGCATTAAGGTCGCTATTACCTTGGCGGTGATAGGGGCAGTGATCGCCGAGTTTGTCGCGGCAGAAAAAGGGCTGGGATACTTTGTTCAGTTTTCCACCTCTTATTTTAAGATCCCGCAGGCCTTCGCGGCATTGGTGTTCCTGTCGTTGGTCAGCATGGTGCTGTTCAAAGCCATCCACTGGGTGCAGAAATACTGGTTTGCCTGGAGCTTACCCGCTGAAAAAGAGCTGTGACGCACAGGATTATTCACGGAGTAGAAGCGGCGGGCAGGGTGACGGATTTTCGCACCTGTCTGGCATTGCTCCAATACGGGCGAAAGCCGATGATTGGAGAAAGAAATGAAACCATCAGTATATGAACTGGATGAGCTGAACGTGGAATCGACCCTGGGCCAGCGCGGGCTGGAATCAGACCAGGTTAACATTCCTGTCATTGATCTCAGCGACTTTGAGGACAGACGCGATGCTATCACGGAAGCATTGTGGCAGGCGGCGACTGAGGTCGGTTTTTTCCAGGTCAAAAATCATGGGATCGCGCTGCATGACATTGAGCGCGCATTTGAAACCAGCGAGCAATTTTTCGCGCTCAGCACAGCGGAAAAGCAGGCTTACCCGCTGAAAGACGGTCTGAATGCCGGCTGGGAATTCAAAGCTCAGGTGCGGCCGTCAACAGGGACGGCAGATCAGAAAGAGTCGTACCAGATCACCTTACCGCACATGGCAGGCCTATGGCCTGAACCGGATGACGTGGCTGATTTTCAGCCGGTTATGCTCGATTTTGAACGTCAGGCCTGGCGGCTGGGTATGGATATTCTGTCCTGTTTTGCGGATAAGTTAGGTTTTGAGCGCGACTTCTTTATGCGGGTGCATCAGCCTGACTCTGAGCATTATCAAAGTACACTGCGGCTGCTGCATTACTTGCCGGTGGCGGAAATGCCGCAAGGGGAGAATCACTGGCGCGCCGGCGCTCACACGGATTTCGACTGCCTGACGATGGTTTTTCAGCAGGCCAATCAGGGCGGGTTACAAGTCGCTGCCGGGAAAGATGCCCGGCATCAGCCGCTCTGGTGTAATGTGGTGCCACAGGCAGATCTCATCACCTGTAATATCGGTGACATGCTGATGCGCTGGAGTGATGATCAGCTGAAATCAACCCTGCACCGGGTCAGAATGCCGAATCCGCATGAGAATCAGCACTCCCGCTACAGCCTGGCTTTCTTCTGTCAGGCCAACAAGGATGTGGTGATTCAGGGGCCGCAGGGTAAGTATCCGCCCATAACTGCGGCGGAATATCTCAAGCTGAGGATGAATGCGAATTTTTCGGCAAAAACAGCGGAGTAAGCCAGAAAACACTGCCGCCCGTATGATGCCGGGCGGCAGTGATTGGATTAGAGTGAATCACCGTACTCGGTCAGTACCTGCTCGCACCATTGCTGGATGCGCTCATCACTGAGTTCGTACTGGCTGTCCTCATCGAGCGCCAGTCCGACAAATAAGCTTTTGTCTTCGGTCAGGGCTTTTGACGCTTCAAAGTTGTAGCCTTGATTGGGCCAGTAGCCGACAAACTGGGCGCCGGTCGGCAGTAGCTGGTCATGTAACATGCCCATGGCATCCAGATACCATTCTGTGTAGCCTTCCTGATCGCCTAAACCGAACAGGGCGACGGTTTTTCCGGTCAGTGTCAGGCCATCGAGTTGATTCCAGACCGCTTCCCAGTCTTCCTGCAGTTCACCAAAGTCCCAGGTCGAGATGCCCAGGATCAGCAGATCATACTGGTTCATCTCGCTGAGCGCCGCTTCTTTGATGTTGTGCAGCTCAACCAGCTCGCCGCCGATGCAATCGCGGATTTTCTCCGCGGCCATTTCGGTATAGCAGGTGGTCGAGCCGTAAAACAGGCCGATTTTCATACTGATATTTCCTGGGGTGGCAACTAATTTGCGCTGATTTTACCCTGTCAGGCGCTTGGGTGCATCCTTCAAGCGAGCGCACCTAGTTACATTGCAGGAGAAATTCAGTACTATGCTGCAATATACTGTGTTTATATCCAGATGTTTTGGGAGCGGCGCGACGTGGAAACCAAGAATGATATCGCCCTGATCGAGCGCTTTTTAGATGCGATGTGGATGGAACGGGGGCTGTCGGCCAACACCCTGTCTTCCTACCGTAATGATTTAATGAAGCTGCAGCAGTGGCTGGATGCACGCAGCCAGTCGCTGTTGTCCTTAGATTCCGGCGATCTGCAGGATTACCAGCAATGGCTGTTTGAGCAAGATTTTAAGCAGAGCTCCCGGGCCAGAATGACCTCGGCGCTGCGGCGGCTGTTTCAGTATTTTCACCGTGAAAAACTCAGAGAAGATGATCCCAGTGCCATTTTGCACAGCCCCAGATTGCCGCAGCGTTTGCCGAAAGATATTACCGAAGATCAGGTCAGTGCCTTGCTGGGCGCACCAGATGTCAATGATCCGCTGGAGCTGCGCGATAAAGCCATGCTGGAGCTGCTCTATGCCACCGGTCTGCGGGTCACTGAGCTGGTGAGCCTGCGGATGGACAACGTCAGCCTGCGTCAGGGCGTGGTCCGCGTGACAGGTAAAGGAGACAAAGAACGTCTGGTGCCTATGGGAGAAGAGGCGATGGAGTGGATCGAAACGTTCCTGGAGCAGGGGCGACCTTATCTGTTGGGCGAGGTCAGCTCCGATGTCCTGTTTCCGAGCAAGCGTGCCCGTCAGATGACGCGTCAGACTTTCTGGCACCGGATTAAACATTACGCGGTGCTGGCCGGGATTGATGCTGATACTTTGTCGCCACATGTCATGCGTCATGCGTTTGCCACCCATTTGCTCAATTACGGTGCAGACCTCAGGGTGGTGCAAATGCTGTTAGGTCACAGTGATTTATCGACCACCCAGATCTATACTCATGTGGCAACCGAGCGTCTGAAGCAACTGCATCAGGAGCATCATCCCCGGGCCTGAGTGCTTCCGTGAACTTTTGTTACACTTCGGTCAGTGCTGAGTGGGGCAAAGATCCCAATCATCACGCGACAGCACCACCGGATTATGAAATCACTTGCCTTTTGAGACTGAACTTTGAAAGATGGGCGGACTCAAAGGGTCTGTATAGTATTCACAGGGGCTACCCCTGAACTGCCAACGATTTGTTAAGGATGTTTTCATGCCATTTCCCCGTCGTCCCCTGCTTGCTGCACTGGCTGTGCTCACGGCTTTTTCTGTCAGTGCCGAGCCGGATACCCGTGCCATTGAAGCGACGTTAAACCCGCTGGGCCTGACTGCAGCGTCAGTGACGCCATCTCCGCTCAAGGGCATGAACGAGGTGGTGACCGAACGCGGTATTATTTATATGTCTGATGACGGTCAGTATTTTGTGGCCGGTCATCTGTATCAGTCGGTGAACGGTGAGCCGGTTAATCTGACTGAACAGAAAATGGCCTCAATCAACAAAGACAAACTCAAAGGTATGGAAGGCGAAATGATCGTCTATCCGGCCAAAGAGGAAAAATACGTGGTGACTGTGTTTACCGATACCAGTTGTGGCTATTGCCGTAAACTGCACAGTGAAATGCAGGCGTATAACGATGCCGGGATCACCATCCGTTATCTGGCATTCCCGCGTGGTGGCGAACGCTCACAGAACTTCGGCGAAATGAGTGCCATCTGGGCATCGAAAGATCGCGCCCAGGCCATGGATGACGCCAAAAAAGGCAAGCTGAATGTTGAGCAAAGCCCGCACAATGACTCGCTGGTGATGAAACACTATCAGTTGGGAGTGGCCATGGGCGTAACAGGCACGCCGGCACTGGTGCTG